>JAHQVP010000036.1 GCA_019634275.1 Saprospiraceae bacterium | reverse complement strand
CGGTTGTCACATCGTGTTATGTAACGCTGATCAACAATCGAAGCTAAATCCCTCATCGCATATCGGAACATTGCACCAAATCTCAAGTCTCTTATTCTGATCATGTGTGGCCAGACCGTCTGCATTCATCTTAGGCCCGACCCACTATCGACTCAATGCAGGACCCTCTCGAAAACCGTGACTTGGGTACCTTGCTGGAACCGTCTGAATAGGTCTGAAGAGCGTGGCCAAGCGAAGTACTCATCTCTATCAATACTACGAGCGGTCTATGTCATTTTCGTCAAGTGGAACATAACTACCATATACAAGGATGGTGTGCGTTGTATATCCATTGTGTTCATAACATGTCCAATGGACTTTTAATCTTCTTATTGTCTATGCCCATTACATGGGTGTAGATCTCCGTCGTCTTGCTGCTGCTGTGGCCGAGCATGGCCTGAATGTGACGCAAATTGACGCCGTCTTCCAGCAGGTGGGTGGCAAAAGAGTGCCGAAGCGTGTGCAAGGTAGCCCATGGATTAACCTGGGCCGTCTTCGCTGCCTTGCGGAATACTTTCGCCAGAGAAGAGGCCGTGTACTGCTCTCCAGAAGCACCCTCGAATAGCCAGTATGCCGGCTGATAGCGCGCATAGTACTGTCGCAGCAGGACAAGCAGGCGATCGGCCAATACGGTGCGACGATCCTTTTTGCCCTTGCCCCCCTTAATAAAAATATACCCTTCATCACTGCGAATGTCTGCAATGCGCAAGCGTATAAGATCGCCCGAGCGCAAGCCCGCACTGTAGATAGTATGCAGCATGGCCTTGTGCTTGAGATTGGTCGGTGCGGCCAGTAGGCGCTTCACTTCTGACTTGCTCAAGACATTGGGCAACGTCTGACTGGGCTTGGGACGCTGTATGTCATAAAATTCTCGCGGCAATCCACAAACATGTTCATAATATGCCTTGATCGAATTGATCATCAGGTTTTGCTTGTTTTCCGAGATCCCGTGCTTGGTGATCAACAGATGCACAAAGGCTTCTATGTCCCGCTTCGTGATCTCCTTAAGCACCTTACCATCAAAGTAGGTGAGAAACTGCAAAAAATTGGACCGATAACTGGCAATGGTATGGTGACTAAACTTGCGCAAGGTCAACTGCATCACCAAGTCTTCAACGGCTGCTAAGGCCGCATCGCTTAGCGGTTTGGTAGGTATGGGGCGCTTCTGAGGCGTTGATAACTCGCCCTCCACCACGTCCGGGCCCAATATGTCCAAAATGGCCTGCTTGAGGTCGTCTGTATGGATCACGCTCCACAATTTCTGGGTATGATGGTAGCAGATGGTGGGCACCTTCTTGATCAGAGCTCGTCGCTCGGCCCACTCAAAGGGCAGGTAAAATTTAAGTCGAGCCTGTCCAGGCTTCGGATGGTAAAGGATGGCTTTCATGATGAGTTAAAGTAGAAGATTTGGACGACTGCCGCAACTTCGGGTTGACAAAAAACACAAATGCTGCTATCTTAAACGCTTATTAACCGTTAGTAACGGATAGCGAAATAACGCCCATTCTTCGAACAACACCATCTAGTTCCAACGACCATGCCTACCATTCCATCTCGCTCATGCAAAATCTGTAAGCAACCACTGCAAGGCCGCAGCGATAAAATATTCTGTAGTCAACAGTGCCGAAATTATTACCACGTGCGCTTGCGATCCGCCACCCGGAGCGTGACCAAAAGCATCGATGCCATCCTCCATCGCAATCGAAGCATCCTGCTCGAACTGATGGGCAAGAACGCCACACAGAAAGACCTGCTCAAAATCGAATTGGACCGCAAAGGATTTAATCACGCTTACATCACCGGATACTACATCAACAGCAAGAACAAGATGGTGCATCACGTCTATGACTTTGCGATCATCCCTTTTTCGGATCAAGGGGTACGCATCATGAGGAGGAAAAATGCGCGCAAACACCAACCCCACAACTAAGCGCACAAGGACATCGAGCGCATCTCTACGCAACCATTCCATTCACGCTTCTACCAGTAAGAGGTCAGGCGCTACTCTTCAGACAAGACGGGCCAACGCCCAACTAACTCCGCTCGGCGAAACGCCAGCAAGGCCCCAAACTGCAGAAAAACAAACTCACTCTGATGCGGACGGAGAAAAACGTAATCGTCCACCTCGAGGGAAACGTGGGCCGGTGCATGGAGCATGTTCTGATTGGTGGAGGAACCAAAAAACGCATGGGTGGCTAGGCCCTCAGGATGGCAATAATCGGCCTTCCAGAATCCTCCATAGATGATATAGGTCTGGGCAAACCGTGATCGCAGGCGACGCAGCAAGCCTCGAAAACGCTCGAGTCCCGGCACGTGCGTGCCCTCGAACTTTTTCAACACGGGGGTGGCGATCCAGCATGCCGGGAGAAAGTCGGCAAGCAAAGGCGTGTCAAAGGTGGTCGGCTTGACCAAACAGGATCCGGCCGATACATCGTTTAAGGGCGACTCCGCTGTGGCATGCAAGGCCAGGGTGGGACTGCCAGCACCATTGAAAGTCAACTCCGCATGCCACAGTGCAGGAAATTCCTCGCGCACCAGGGCCTGGCAAAGCCGATAGTGCCGATCGCTTAGCTGACGGGCTCGCTCTACACTACGGATGACCTTGGGCAATTTGACCACATGGGGGTCGTATCCCATAAAACCGCTAAACTCCACTGCATCTGCATGCGTCTGCAATAGGTGCAATGCCTGGCGAAGCTCCTCGCGTGTGGCAAAGCCCCCTCGATGCAGGCCTACATCCAGCTCCAGATTAATGCGCAGTCGGCGGCCCCATGACTTTGCTAAATCCACATACTGCCGCAGCCTCGTAGTCGTGTCGATCAGCCATTGGATCTGAGCAAAAGGATCAAACGCAGCGGCCCTCGTCTCTACAAGCGCGTAGAAGTCATGAGCGGCTTTGATCGGCAAGGGTTTGCCCAGCAGCACATCCGCCTCTGCATCCAACTTTCCGGCCAAGTCGAGCAGAAAAGGCTGATGAAAAACCATCACCTTCCGGGTCGCCAGGCGCTCCATGACATAAGACATGAGCTCCCAGGATGGCAACGACTTGACCACCAAACGAAAGTCGGAGGAGGGATGGATCAGCGACTGGAGCCGTTGGATGTTTTGATCAAGTAGCTCGAGGTCCACCACCATCGCCGGGATGGCCCGGTGATGGGCCTTCAGCAGGGCATCGAGCCGAGAAAAATAGTCGGGGTCCGGTATGATGGAGGTTGCTTTCATCTTGCATCAACCGATTAAACCTTGCAGATAGGGACTGAGAAACAGGTCGTCCGGGTCATGAATGCGGCGCATGCGATCGAAGGACGAAAAACGAGGATAGGCTTCGCTTACGCGACGGACATCCAAGGCATGCATCTTGCCCCAATGCGGTCGGCCCTCGTGTGCCAGGAAGATCTCCTCCAATGCAGCAAAGTATGCCCGATGATCTTTCTTATGATAGACATGGCAAGCGATGTACGCCGAGTCTCTTTGGTAAGCCGGACTCATCCAGATGTCGTCTTGCTTGACCCAGCGATTCTCTATAGGAAAATGGATGGCGTAGCGGCCCGAGTTTACCAGCTTGCACACCTCCCGGATCACCTCGTCGTATGCTGCGGCCGGGATGTTGTACTCCATTTCTACAAACTTGACCTTGCGCACGGTAGCATATACCCGATGACTGTGGTTGCGCTTGTCCAGCTCTGGGATGCTCATGGCCGAGATTCTGGAAACGCTCTTGTTTAGGCTGGGAAAATGCCGAGCCAGCTCACACAATCCTTTAAAGGCATAGTTCTCCAACAACAGCTCAGAAAGCGTATGGATCAGGCGGTCCTGGTCGGGCTCTCCATCATGCGCCACCACAGTGGATTTGGTCCAGGCGGTCTGGGTATAGGGCATCCAATAGTATTCGAAATTTCGGTGGGTCTGATTTCTCAGCTTGATTTCGGACAAGACCTGATCAAGCGGCTCTTTGCGATTCCTCACCAACAGCTTATAGCTGGGCACACATTGCAAGGTGACCGCCGTAATCACCCCGAAGGCACCCAAAGACACCTGTGCAGCTTTAAACAGCTCCTCCTGATCGATGCCGGAGCACGAAATGCACTCTCCCCTTCCGTTGACAAACCGCAAGGCCACTACTTGCGTACTGATGGTACCAAAGGCGATGCCCGTACCATGGGTACCCGTGCTGATCGTGCCGGCGATAGACTGTACGTCAATGTCGCCTAAGTTTTCCATGGCCATGCCTTCGGCAAAAAGCAAGTCGCCCAGCAGATGCAGCTTGGTGCCCGCCTTTACCGTCGCTTGACAGAGCGCATGGTTGACTTCCAGGAGTCCTTGATAGCGATCCAGGCTGATCAAGGTGTCTCTGGTCTGGCAGAGGGCCGTGAAGGAGTGTCCGGACCCGACCACCCTCACCTTGCCCTTGCGGGCGTGAGCGTGGCCAACCAACTCCACAATCGCCTCTTCCGATTCCGGATAGGCCACCTGCTCGTGCGGGAAGGCCACATTCCCTGCCCAATTGCCCTTGATCTGGTTATGCTTTTTATCCATCTGCTTCGGACTCTAATATACTCTTCCATGGCCAGGCCCGGAGCCCATCCCACGACAGGTTCAGCGCAATCGCACAACCCGACGCTGTCGCTTGCTTCCGGCCCCAAGTCCGCCCATGCTCATCTCCCCAAAAAGCCAGGACTAAACGCATCGTCTCCAGACTCGCTATTTTATTCTGTCCATCGCCGAACAAGTGGTCTTGATCGAAAAAATAAACACGTCTATTTAATCCGTATTTTCTTTGAATAAATGAAAATTACGTTTTGGAAATCTCCTGATCAACGCCAGCATACCCGGGCCAGTTTCGCCCTAAGTGCATCCAGCGATAAAAACGTCCACACCTTGGTAGTACCAGACGGCACTGTGGGGATTTTACGGGTTTTAGAGGGACAATTTTCCAGAACCAGCAAAGGAAAAACAACCACCTTTAAAAAAGGGGACCTCATCCTCTTTGGCCAAAAAACCCATGCGGTGGAATATTTGCCCAGCACCGAAAATTTTAAAGCGGTCGGAGTAAAATTATTACCGGAAATTATTTATCGAAAATATTTGGTCAACGCCAAAGAACTAACCGATGAATATGCCCTCGTCAAAGACCTGCCCAAAAGACCAAGACCGCAGCGCGTCTGGCAGGATGAAAAATCCAATCGCGCCCTGGTCAAGTCCATGCAGCAAGCCATCGTCCATGCTCGGGGAATGGCACGCATCGATTCGCTCTGCAAGGACCTCAACGTCTCCTACAAAAGGATGGAAAGACTCTTTGCACGCTATGTCGGACTGAGCCCAAAACAGTATGCCCGACTCATTCGCTTTAACTATTCTATTCTGGAGGCCATGGATCCGGAAAATAATTTAACCGACACGGCCTATCAATGTGGATACTGCGATCAAAATCACTTCATCAAAGAATTTAAAAACTTTACCAGCTGTACTCCTTCGCAAATATTATCCCACGGACTGGACCACGAACTGCTGGCATATTTAAAAAATAGACTGCACGCGGCTAGCTCGAGTGATCGGTAATCATGACCCACCTTCCGCGCTCTCGGGTCATGTTTGCACTAAACCATCCCTGCACCAACTCTTCCCTGCCTTCGAATTTAAGATTGAAGCGACCGGTGACAAAGTAGAGTGCATCGGATAGTTTTCGGGTGGTCACCTCATCGAAATGGAGCCGTCCCATACGTCCTGCAGGAAAGGACCGTTGATAGTTGGCAAGAATACGTTGGTACCCGTGGGTCACGCCCCCTCTGGACACGGTAGCGATGTCATGCCCGGTGGCATAGGCCTCCATATAGCAGGTGTGACTGCCCTGATTCCAACAGGCGGACTGCTGCTCAAAGTTTTGCTCGATCGCGGCTACGTCCAGGCCGTCCAAATGCTTGGCAATGACCTGATCAATCCAATAGCTGATGCGCTCCAAATCCTGCCCGACTGCATCAGAATTGATCTGAAAAGCGTACGCATATTGCCGCTGGGTGGAATATTCTACATGACTGCAATACCCCGGAAAATATCCGGAATGTCCGTGGCGCAGGTCCGATCCGCGAGACCAGACAAAATTTCCGAGTGAATAGCCACTGTAGTAAGGCGTACCGGATGAGGTGCTGACCGGCGCAGTCAGGGACTCGTACGCTGCCTCCGATAAAATGCTTCCCTCATGCAACCACTTGATCCACTTGGCCAGGTCGTGTGCGGTCGTGACCAAGCCTCCTCCGGTCCATTCAAAACCAGGATTTAACTTCAGCTGATTCCCTACGATGGCGCGATCGCCCAACCCGAAGTAATCCTCTCCCTCCAGGTGTCCCTGGGCCAAATTCTTAGTGCTCATTTGGCGAGACAATTCCGTACTGGACAAGTCGGCTTCCTGTAAGATCTCCTGCCAACGGTCATCAATGGGCAAGCCCGCGATCTTCTCGTAGAGCAGCCCCAGCAAAAGGTAGTTTGTATCGGAATAGAACCATCCCGCTCCCGCGGCATGCCGGGGATTTTGATCAAAGACAAAACGCAGACAGTCCTTTGGGGTCAAGCCCAATTGGGGATTTGCCCGGATGGCCTCCATAAAGGGGCGCTGAAAAATATAGCGGGGCAATCCACTGGTGTGATTGAGCAGGTGGCGGATGGTCAGGTCTTGAATATTGGGCATGCGCTGAATCCACGCTTCGCCCTCAAAGTAAGGCAACACTTTGGTATCCAGCGAGACGGAGGTGCGCTCCAGCAATTCCAGCATCATCACGCTGACAAAAGTCTTCCCGACACTGCCAGAAAACATGCGATGGCCGGGCAGCATGGCAGTGCCCAGATCTCGATCACGCTGTCCTGCTGCTAGATCAAGGATGCGCTCATCATCCAAACGAATCGAAAGGACAATGCCCGGAATCTCAAACGTCTGGACGATGTCCCCCAGGGTTTGCTCGAGGTCTTTTTGCAATTGATCCATATTTGCCCCCGCGGAGGTGGCAAAAAGCAGCGCACAAATAAATCCCGTGTATTGTAGAAATATCCTCATCGTAATCGTTAATTAATACCAATAATGGTGTTGCCAATGGTGCGGTGAAAAAATAAGCGAATCCAGCGGAACGTCGACCCGCACTTGCTCATACCGCTCCGTTTGCACCAATTTGTCATTTTCATAAAATTCAAGCCAGGTTTCGATCTCATGTCCGCCAACCTGCTTAAACGCATCGTAGCGCACCTCCATCCTTGTTCCACTTCTGCTGTGGTACATTCTTCTGCTGACCGACCTCCGCTCAGCGTCGACCCACAGCTGAGGACGCGTCCGGTCTCCCTCCTTCGCCCCCAGGATCCAGGTAGCTCTTCCCTGATAAGACACCGAGGTGAGGATGCTGGTGTCCACTCCGATTTCTGCTAAACGATGCAGGGTCGTGTCTACCGGATCGGCATAGATCGCTCCCTCGATCAACATAAAAGCCTGGACCCTCCTGTCCGCATGCCGCAGCTGTCCTTCGCGAAACACGTATACGCTATCCGCCCGGAAAAGAGTGGTGTTGTGCGCTTCCTTTTCTCCAAAGTCGATTCGAAAATTTCGGGGGTACTCGATCGCCTCCTGCCAGATGGAGGTGTCTGCTGCGCCTGTTTGGTCAAACCGAACGGTGATCTGCTCAAAGGTGATGTTTCGTACCCGGTCCTCCGCATAGCGGTCCTTCCAATAGGCAATCAAATTGCGGATGCTTGTGGGCCGATAGGCAAAGGCCTGAGCTCTCAGGTCCGGGAGGTTTACCTCCCACGATAGCGTGGTGGAGACCCTTGGGTCATCTGTGCCGTTTCGCAACGACTGAAGATGGGGGAGCATGTATCCATCTACTGATCGATAGTCGCTTAAGTTGGTGATGAAATAGGCGTCCTTAAAATGCGCATCTGCCGATTTTTCTCCTGTCTGCAGGATCAGGTGCGTCTCCGCATCCAGCCAGTACACTTGTACGTCCTGCTCCCTTTTGGTCAGGGTGATCTTATGGCAGGGCCGGTCATTTACCGTCTCCATGCCCTCGTACCGCAGGGCGTCGCGATCGGCAAAAATCAGCTCCGCATAGTAGAGGGGTTCCTCCCTCATTTCGTGCAGCTCCCCTTCGCGCATGGGTTGATATTGCCCATTGCGGATCAGATAGCCGTGCTCGCCGTCGTAGGCCTTACACAAGCGCAGATCAGCAAGTTCGAAATCCAGGGCCAATGCATCAGGCAATACAGCCGTGACCTGAAGTCTTACTCCATTGTCTTTTTCGACGGTATGCCGGTAAGACTGAAGATGCTCCCAGTGCTCCCATCCTCCCATTGCCTCAGTGTGGCGAGTGACTATAGTATCCACTTTGGATGCACAGCCGCTAGTGGACAACACCGCAAGAAAAACACCATGCTGCATGGAAAGCCCTAAGGCGCGCAAAATTCGCCTAGTCCAATCATGGAGGATAGTGCATATACAGAGGACCATTCGCCGCATGTTTTTACTTCCACTGGAATGTAGCGCATGCAAGAAACGCATATATGCGAAGGGCAAATAGTAAAAATTAGCCATGCTCCGATCAAGGCCAGGTCTAAGACAGCCTGATGGGAGTGGATTGGCATGCTTTGGCTTTGGAGCTTAGCGTGACCGCTGATGGTGTGTCGTCAATCTGGGCGCTCGATTGACGTTTGGTCTTGGACGATGTGAAAAACAATATTCCAAGGGATTTGACCCCCTTGGAATATTGCGATTTAAAATTCTTAGAGATCGTAGCGATCTGCATTCATGACCTTAACCCAGGCTTTGACAAAGTCATGCACAAATCTTTCCTTATTGTCGTCTTGCGCATAATGCTCGGCATATCCCCGCAAGATCGAATTGGATCCAAAGACCAAATCCACTCGTGTCGCCGTCCATTTGGTGGCCCCACTCTTGCGATCTACGATGTTATATGCATTTGCTCCGGTGGGCTTCCATGAATAGCCCATGTCCGTGAGGTTGACAAAGAAATCCGTCGTCAATGCCCCGGGATTGTCGGTCAAAACTCCGTGTTGACTCCCGCCATGATTTGTCCCTAAGACGCGCATGCCGCCTACCAATACCGTCATCTCTGGAGCGGTAAGGCCCATCAGTTGTGCCCGGTCAAGCAACAATTCCTCCGCTTGCACGGCATACGCTTGCTTTACCCAATTTCTAAATCCATCGTGCAGGGGCTCCAGTACTGCAAAAGATTCGGCATCGGTCATCTCCGCGGTGGCATCCCCACGGCCAGCCGCGAAGGGGACTTTCACCTCGAAACCAGCCTTCTTAATGGCTTGCTCGAGTGCCGCAGTGCCGCCCAAGACAATCAAATCGGCCATGCTGATGTCTTTGGATGCTGCCGCTTGAATGCTTCCTAAGGCATCCAATACTTTTTGCAATCGTCCTGGTTCGTTTCCTTCCCAGTCTTTTTGTGGAGCAAGACGAATCCTGGCACCATTTGCACCACCGCGAAAATCAGAACCCCGGTAGGTGCGCGCGCTGTCCCATGCGGTATTGATCAATTCCACATGCGTAAGGCCACTTGCCAATATCTGGCTTTTGAGTTCCTCGATTTCTGCATCACTTAGGCTATAGTCCACCTGAGGGATCGGGTCTTGCCAGATGAGATCTTCCTGCGGACTATCAGCGCCGAGGTATCGGCTTTTGGGTCCTAAATCTCGATGGGTCAATTTGAACCATGCGCGGGCAAAAACGTCCTCAAAGTACGCTGGATCCTGGTAAAACCGCTCTGAGATCTTGCGGTATTCTGGATCCACCTTCATCGCCATGTCGGCATCCGTCATGATGGGATTCCTGCGAATGCTGGGATCGTGGGCATCGACGGGCTTATCTTCTTCCTTAATATTGGTGGGCTCCCACTGCCAGGCACCAGCAGGGCTTTTGGTCAACTCCCAGTCGTGATTGAGCAGGATGTGGAAATAGGTGTGATTCCAACGATCGGGCGTGGTGGTCCATGCTCCTTCCAGTCCACTGGTGACGGCATCCGGTCCATTGCCGTTATTCTTTGGGTTGTACCATCCAAAACCTTGTTCGTGAATTTCGCCTCCTTCGGGAGCCGCTCCTAGCGCTCCGGCATCTCCATTTCCGTGGGCTTTGCCTACGGTATGTCCGCCTGCAGCAAGTGCTACCGTCTCCTCATCATTCATGGCCATGCGCTTGAAGGTGACGCGAATGTCATCGGCTGTCTTCTGCGGATCAGGATTGCCATCTACCCCTTCCGGGTTTACGTAAATGAGTCCCATCATAACGGCAGCAAGCGGATTCTCCAGATCCCGCTCTCCGGAATAGCGGGTTCCCTCACTTCCGGTCGGTGCCAACCATTCTTTTTCTGATCCCCAATAGATGTCTTTTTCTGGGTGCCAGATGTCTTCTCTTCCACCGGCGAAGCCAAACGTCTTAAAACCCATCGATTCATATGCCATGTTGCCGGCCAGAATGTAGAGGTCCGCCCAGGAGAGGGCGTTGCCGTACTTCTTCTTGATCGGCCATAGCAGCCTTCTCGCTTTGTCCAGGTTGCCATTGTCTGGCCATGAATTTAGTGGTGCAAATCGCTGATTGCCGGTATTACTTCCTCCCCGGCCATCCGCAATGCGGTAGGTACCCGCAGCATGCCAGGCCATGCGAATCATCAAGCCACCGTAGGTGCCCCAGTCGGCGG
>JAHQVP010000035.1 GCA_019634275.1 Saprospiraceae bacterium | reverse complement strand
TCAATGAAAGCAACAGCATCTTCCGCCAAAACGTCGGTGAGATAGCCTTCGAACTCGGCATAGTGACTGTCTCCCCTCTCCATTCGTTTAAGGCTATCCGCCGGATCTTCTGCATAAGGGAAATAACTGCGGGCCCCAGTCCTAAAACCGTAAAAGTGATCAAAACCTCGGTTGGTTGGATGATACTCGGCCGTCCCACCCAGGTGCCACTTGCCAAAATATCCGGTCTGATATCCAGCCGCTTGCAGATACTCCCCCATGGTCTTTTCCTCTGTCGGCAGTCCCATATCAGCTCCATCCAATGCGGAAACAGCACTCATAAAGCCCGGCACATTATTTTCTTCGAACCCAAAACGTTGCTGATACCTCCCAGTCATCAAACCCGCTCTGGAAGGACCACAGGTAGGATCGGTTACGTAGGCTTGTGTACAGCGGATCCCCCGCTTGGCCAAACGATCCAAATTAGGCGTAATCATGGATCGACTGCCATGAAAGCCGAAATCGGCATATCCTGCATCATCGGCAAAAATAAGCACGACATTGGGCCGCTGTTGGGCATCGATCCAACCATAGTACAAGAAAAAGAGGAAGCATAATAGATAGCTTCTCGTACCATGATTCTTCAGGGTAATCGCTCTGCTGGTTTTACCTAATTTAATTTGCATGTACTCAACGGTGTATAAAGGAACGCTGGCGTCCAGGACCAGCCCAGCCTAAAGATGTCTGGATTGGCTCTGATATGGCTGTTGTAATTTATCCAAAGCGTAACGTATTTTATCCCATGGACAAATCAACTGATCATGAATTTTAGTGCTAGAATCGTCCACAGGCGAAATGATCTGACCTGCCTACATCTTATCCAAATAAGCCTTGGGGCTGCAACCCATCACTTGACGAAACTGTTTGTAAAAATTAGTCAAAGACTTGTATCCCACCTTATAGCCAGCCTCTGAGACCGGCACGGTATTTTGTACCAGGATTCTGGCCGCATTCTTAATTCTTACTTCATTGAGAAACTGAGTAAAAGACTTGTTGGTCTTTTTCTTAAAAAAGCGGCAAAATGAGTTGGTGGTCATGCATGCCACGTCGGCGATGTCCTGCAGGCTAATGTCATCCGCATAGTGATCGGAGATGTGCCTTACGACCTGGGTCAACCGATCTGAGTGTTGATCCTTATACTGTCTCATGTCGGCGGAGGACAGGACTTCTTGCTCCGGCGAATTCGCTAGGCGACAGAGCAGAGAAAGCAATTGAATCAGTTGCTCATGTTCTGGCAAGTCCACAATCTGCAGAAAATCCTGATGGAGTGCTTTGCTGGTCCTGTTACCAAAACTGATGCCATACTTTGACCGCGAAAGCAACTTCTTTACGTCACTGAAGGCCGGATTTTCAAAAGTGTCATTGCCAATAAATCCACGCGTAAACTTGAGCACAATCGTCCTCACATTTTTGGTAGCGCCGTCCTCATAATAAGAACTATCGTTTCGCCATAGGTGTGGAAGATAGGGGCCTACTAGAACCAGATCTCCAGGAGAAAACTCTGAAACGCTGTCTCCCACAAATCGAATCCCACTGCCACGAGCATTATACAGCAACTCGAACTGAGCATGGTAGTGCCAACTGGAATCGAGACAAGGCTTATCATGAACACTGATGCTGCAATGTTCCTCTTGAAAACCAGCGGGATCTTTTAGTACTAACTTCATGCAATCTGAGCAGAAGATAACCAAATACGAGATTTCTTGCCGGGACTAGGCACTTAGACGGTCACCTGACTACCCGACCCGATGCCGAGCCACCCATTAATGCCTCCACCTCCTTGCGGGTTGAATAGTTAAAGTCTCCTTTGATGGAATGCTTTAGGCAAGATGCCGCCACCGCGTAGCGTATGGCTTTAGCAGGTTGCATTAGATCGGGAGTGGTCAATGCGAATATCAGTCCTCCTGCAAATGCATCTCCTCCTCCTACCCGATCTACAATGTTCTTGATCTGATAAGGACGATATGATCCATGCTGATCGAGTGGTGCAAAATGAGGTCGTCCCTCATTCACATCATAGAGCATAGCTCCCCAATTGTTGTGACTGGCTGACAAACTTTCTCTTAACGTAATGGCTACATACTTGACGCTTGAAAACAGTCTCGACACTTCTCGAGCCACTTCGGGATAGTGATCGGTCTCTAAATCGCCAGAGTGCACATCCGTCGAGCCAGCGCTGATGCCGAGGACATCATGACAGTCTTCCTCATTGCCAATGACAACGTCCACATGTTGCAGGATCGCACTCATCGTTTCTCGTGCCAATTCCCGTGGTGCAACCCCCTCTTTCCATCGCCATAATTTGCCCCGGAAATTCAGATCAATTGACACCTTCAAGCCCGCCGCTTTCGCTTGTACAGCAGCTTCTTTGGTGGCCATGGCGGCGGTCTTTGACAAAGCAGGTGTTATCCCGCTTAGATGCAACCAATCAGCACCAGAAAATGTCCGTTCCCATCCGTAGTGATCATGAGGCGTGACCGCTATCGCAGATTCACTTCTATCGTAGATGACATTGCTCGGTCTTTGGTTGGCGCCTGTTTCTAAGAAATACAACCCAAGTCGTGTCTCCGGAGGTCTTATGATGTGTGAGGTCTCTACACCCGTGCTTCGAACGGCATCAATGGCAGCTTCTCCTAATGGTCCTTGTGGCAGTGCAGTTACGTATCGAGCCGCACCACCAAAATTGACGATGGACACTGCAACACTGGCTTCAGCACCGGCATAGGTCACGTCAAATGTTCTAGTTTGCCTAAGCCGCATAAATCCAGGCGTGGCCAGGCGCGCCATGATCTCTCCAAATGTAACTACCATACTCTTATCACTTTAGATGCTCCCTTATGGCCGATTTAATCAGGCGTGCGTTTTCCTCAATTTCCACCCAACGACCTTCCTGAATCAGTGTTCTCTTCGCCACCCATGATCCCCCAACTGCTGTGATCAAAGGAGACGAAAGATAGGAGATGGCATTTGATTGATTTACCCCTCCCAAAGGAATAAATTGCAGCCCAAGATGTTTATAGGGCGCTGCCATGCTATTGAGATGAGGCAGACCTCCACTCGTTTCGGCCGGGAAATACTTCAACACCTTACAGCCTGACTGCAAGGCCATCTCGATATCCGTTGGCGTCATAATGCCGGGAGCAAACGAAAGTCCGAGCGACTGACACTTCTCAATTATTTTAGGATTGCATCCCGGGGCAACGGCAAAATCAGCACCAACCTGGCTTACACCCTCTACTTGTTCTGTAGTCAAAACAGTGCCAAACCCCAATAGCATGTTGGGAAAATCCTTCTTGATCAAACTTCCGGCTTCCAGGGCAATGGGAGTCCTGAGCGTCAGCTCAATGGCATCTACTCCACCCTTTAGAAGCGCTTCTGCCAGGGGTTTGGCATCTGCCAATTGATCAAGTATGACTACAGCGATCACTTTTGTCTGTGCAATACGCGTCTCGATGGACTTAGAAATGGACATGTTCTGATCTTATTATGAAAGCACTCTGCTCGATTTGTTCAAACCGGCAATGCTTGAGTCACTCGTTTCCGAATGATATAATCGTCTAAAGCACGCTCGGAGCAATCCACACCAAACCCGCTGTTCTTGATCCCACCATGGGGTAAATAAATATCGAATTTAAAGCCGTTAAGATGTACTTCTCCGAATTCCAATTGGCGAGACATGTCCAGCAGGGTCCCCTCATCCTGTGAATATACATAGCTGGCCAACCCGGCATCCGTGTCATTTGCAGCAAGCACCACTTCTTCAAAACGTTCAAATCCTACCACCATGGCGATAGGTCCAAAGACCTCTGACTGCAATACCGGTGCATCCTGCGGAAGTACGATGACAGTGGGTTCAAAAAAATGTCCGTCCTCCTTTCCTCGCGAACCACCACAACGTAATACTCCTCCTTGCTGTAACGCCAGATCCACAATCTCTTCCATTCGAATTACCGATTGGGCATTGGTCAAGGGGCCCATTTCGTAATCCTCCTGTTTGCCAAATCCCAGGCGGACATTCGCAAACTCCTCCACCAGACTATCGGTGAAGGATCCCAGCAACGACTGATGCACAAAAAATCGATTCGGCGCAACACAGATTTGACCTGCATTGCCAATCTTTAATGCAACTGCATCAGCGACAGCCTTATTCAAATCGGCATCGGCAAAGACTACGAAAGGAGCATTTCCTCCGCACTCCATGCTATATCTTTTAATGGAAGAAGTGCTGGATTGGGCAATAAGCTTTTGGGCTGTTTCCGTGGATCCAATCATCGTAACCAATTGCGGAATGGTGCTGACCGAGAGTGGGATTCCTACATCTTCAAGTTCGCCACATAAAACAGTGATCACCCCCGGTGGAAATCCGATTTCCGCGCAATAAGTGCCAATAAGATAGGCAGATAGTGGTGAGTATTCCGAGGGCTTGATGATGATGGAGCAGCCCGCTGCCAATGCGGGACCTAGCTTAAAACCTAGATTAAGGAGTGGAAAGTTATATGCCAGATAGGCCACCACTACTCCCACAGGTTGATGGATGATGTGATGTCTGTGATCCCCATCCAGATCCGTCAAGATGTCCGGTTCCAAAGCATGGTATGCTGTAGGGTAGTACTCCAGAGCATCGATAATACTGGAAAGATCACCTTCCGTTTCTTCCCAGCGCTTTCCCATTTCATACATGATAGCCGAACGCAATTCTTCCCTATTCTCGATGATCTTCTCGCGCAATTTTGCAATCCAACCGGCTCTTTCTGCGTGAGTCATGGAAGACCAAGTCAAAAATCCTCTTTTCGCAGACTGGAGCGCATTCTCAGTATCGTCCGGGCTTGCCCAAGCCAAAGAGGCTACCGTGCTGCCATCTGCAGGGCACTTCACCTCAAACGTGCTCCCGTCCGAGGCATCAATCAGTTCACCCCCAACGTACAATTGTTTGTATCCGAAATTCATAGCGTTCTAGAAATCATCAATTCCACTTCTTTTTCCTGCACGGAGTATTTGGCAATGGCATCTTCGTTCACCTCTATGCCCAATCCCGGAGACTTCGGAATGGAAATCTTCCCCTCTTTCAACTCCAGCAAGCAATTGGTCAGCTCTTCTCTGAGCGCAAATTCAGTTCTATCATTCTCTATCATTGCCGCACCCTCAAACAGTCGGCCGGGATGGAGGTCTAAGTTGGCTACAAAATGAATGGCGGTAGCCAGAGCAATTCCAGAGCCCCAGGTGTGAGGTACGATGTCGATCCCCTGAAGAGACGCCAGAGTGGCAATCCGCTTTGCTTCGGTCAGACCACCGCTGGCGCAAATATCGGGCTGCAATATGTCTACAGCGTTGGCTTGCAGCAGCGTGTCAAACCCATACCTCAGGTATTCACACTCCCCTGCGGCAATCGGAATGGTGGTGCGCTTTCTTAATTCCGCATATTGGCTGTAGTATTCCGGAGAAAGAGGCTCTTCGAACCAATATATGTCATAGGCTTCAACGGCCCTGGCCAATGCCGTTGCCTCTCTCAGGTTATAGGCATGATTTGCATCAATCATCAATCGCGGTCCAGCACCTATGGCATTTCTGACCGCCCGCACATTTGCGATGTCCTGATCTACCGTCAGCCCCACCTTCATCTTC
>JAHQVP010000034.1 GCA_019634275.1 Saprospiraceae bacterium | reverse complement strand
GGGAGATCATCAGCGCGTGGCATCGTGTAATCCATGTAAGAACCATTAATGAGCTGACCGTATTCATCGTATATCGCTCCTTCCAGCAATGCCTGCCCGATACCTTGGGCTACTCCACCATGAATCTGACCGTCTACGATCATAGGATTGATCACATTTCCAACATCATCCACTGCAATGAATCTTTGCAGCTCTACTTTTCCAGTCTCCGCATCGACTTCCACAATGGCGATGTGTGCACCGAATGGATAGGTGAAGTTGGCGGGGTCATAAAAACTGCTAAAGTCCATTCCTGGTTCAAGACCTTCGGGATAGTCATGGGGCACATAGGCCGTCAAGGCAACATCACCAAAAGCGATCGATTTGTCGGTTCCTTTTACATTCCAGGCTCCATCTTTGTACTCAATATCCTCAACTGCAGCTTCTAATTTATGAGCGGCTATTTTTGCTCCTTTCTCGAGGATTTTGTCAAGGCTCTTCACAATAGCGGTACCACCAACGGCTAGGCTACGGGAGCCGTAAGTTCCCATTCCGAAGGCTACTGCCTCAGAGTCTCCATGAATGAGTTCCACATTTTCCATGGGGATCCCCAACTTGTCTGCGACCACTTGTACGAAAGTCGTCTCATGCCCCTGACCATGGGAGTGCGATCCGGTATAGACACTGACCGTGCCAGTTGGCTGAACGCGAACCTGTGCGGATTCATAAAGCCCTGCACGAGCCCCGAGGGCTCCTACCACCGCAGATGGGGCGATGCCACATGCTTCGATGTACGTGGAGAAGCCGATGCCAAGAAGTTTTCCATTCTCACGTGCGGCTTTCTGTTTGGCGCGAAAATCCTCATAACCGACCATTTCCAGTGCTTTGTTTAGGACTGGATCGTAGTTTCCAGAATCATATTGCAGGGCAACCTGCGTTTGGTATCCTGGCTCATTGACGCCGTCAAATGCCGGAATGAAGTTTTGCAACCTAAGTGCCGCCGGATCTTTGCCCATTTCCAAGGCTGCTGTGTCCAGTAGTCTTTCTAACAAGTAGGTAGCTTCTGGTCTTCCGGCACCACGATACGCATCTACAGCAGTGGTATTGGTGAATACCGCGGTGACGTCGACATTGATTTTGGGAGTCGTATAGAGCCCCTGTAGCAAAGTGCCGTGGAGGTAAGTTGGGACGGCCGGTGCAAAAGTGGAAAGATAAGCTCCCATGTTGGCGAGTGTAGTAGCCTTTAAGGCCACAATATTGCCCTCGGAATCAAAGCCCATTTCGGCCACCGTCTGATGGTCCCTGCCATGGGCATCGGTCTGAAAGGCTTCGCTCCGTGTGCTCGTCCATTTGACCGGACGTCCGATTTGCTTGGAGCACCAGATCATCAATGCTTCTTCCGTATAGTGGAAAATCTTGCTGCCAAAACCTCCTCCAACGTCTGGACTGACTACTCTAACCTTATGCTCTGGTATGCCCAGAACAAAGGCACACAGCAACAACCTGATCAGGTGAGGATTTTGAGAGCTGGTATAGAGCACATACTTGTCGTTTGTACCGTCGTACGATCCGATGGCACTACGAGGCTCCATGGCATTCGGAACGAGACGCTGATTCGTGAACTCTAATCTAGTTACGTGATGTGCAGTCGCAAGTGCTGCATCTACTTCTTCTTTGGGGTTTCCCAGTTCCCAATCGAAAGCTTTATTTCCCGGAGCCGCATCGTGTACCAGGATAGATCCGTCTGAAACGGCTGCCTTCATGTCGATCACTGCGTCGAGTTCTTCATACTCAACGTCTACCATTTCTGCGGCATCCACTGCGACTCGTTTGTCCTTGGCAATGACGACGGCTACTCCATCTCCGACATGAAGGGCCTTGTCGCGCACCAACAAAGGATGGGGTGGTTCGTTCATGATATCGCCATTCTTAAAATTGACCTGCCAGCCACAGGGTACTCCCGCGATGGCTTCATCTATATCCTTACCCGTAAATACAGCAACAACTCCTTCAGTCTCTCGGGCTGCTTCAGTGTCTATGGACAAGACTCTAGCATGTGCATACGGACTGCGCACAATGCATGCATGCAACATTCCCGGCAACACGATGTCGTCGGTATATTTTCCCTTTCCTGTGAGAAATCGCTTGTCTTCTACTCTCTTTATGGATTGACCTATATATGACATGGTGACGAATTAAGCATTAACAGATTGGATGGCTTCAACAATATTATGGTATCCGGTGCAACGACAATAGTTGCCCTCAAGACCTGCGCGCACTTCGTCTGCACTAGGGTTAGGATTTCGGTCGAGGATGTCTTTGGCCATCATGACCATACCGGGGGTGCAAAAACCGCATTGGAGTCCGTGTTTCTCTTTGAAGGCTGCCTGGATAGGGTGCAATTCGTCGTTTTGACTCATCCCTTCGATCGTGGTTACATCCTCGCCGTCGACTTGAGCTGCCAAAAGGGTACATGATTTGACTGCCACGCCATTGAGCAAAACCGTACAGGTGCCGCAACTGCTGGTATCACACCCGACATGTGTGCCGGTCAGACCACAATCTTCACGTAAGAAATCTACCAATAGGGTTCTGCCCTCAACCTTTTTTTCGACAGGTGCTCCATTGATCGTCACCTTCACAGGGTATTCCATATATGTTATTTAGTCATTAGTAATAGTGCCGGCCAGCAACACATCCATGGTCGAAGGACAGAAGGGTGCCTTTTTCTCGATCTCCGAATTGCTGTTGGACTAGCCCTTAATTTAGAACAATTGAATCAGTAGGACAAAACATTTTCACGCAATTTGAATTTGTACTTTCGCGATCGATAAATAATCCAGAGCGTGCGACACGTCATCTCATGAAGACTCTCAAAACTTCGATAATCCCGCTTGGGAAGTGGCTGTTCTTGTTCTTGCTTGCGTCTTTTCTTCCAAGGAACTTGTACGCACAAAGCATGTCCGATTCCCTTTTTCTTCTTTCAGAGATAACCGTAGAAGCTTCGCGAATCGATGTACCTGTGCTCACCACTGCTCGCGCCGTCAGCTTTATCCAGATGGACAGTCTGGCCGCTCCCCGGGAGCTCTCGTCTCCAGCTGATATTCTCGACCGCGTGCCGGGCATCTTTAATTTGAATGCCTACAATTTTGCACAAGATCTACGGGTCTCTCTGCGCGGTTTTGGGAGTCGTGCTGCTTTTGGTGTTAGGGGGCTCAAGATATTGGTTGACGGCGTCCCGATCAGTACGCCCGATGGACAAAGTCAGTTTGATCATCTTGATCCGGCGACGATTGGAGCGGTCGAAGTGATTAGAGGAGCAGCCTCTTCATTATATGGCAATGCTGCGGGTGGAATGATCAATTTTAAGAGTGTGCCATTGCTGGATGGTGGTCAGATTGGATTCCAGGCAGGATCCTATGGCATGTTCAGAAGCCTCGTTCGATATGGAACTCATTGGGGGGCCAATGCCATAGAAGGACGTTTTTCGTCTATGAGTCTCAATGGTTACCGAGCCCATAGTGAGGTGCAAAATTATCAGGGTGAGATTCGTTTTCGTCGCTTCATCGAGGATGGTCAGCTCAATGCCCAACTCAATTATACCAATAGTCCACAAGCACAAGATCCGGGAGGAGTGAATCTCAGCACTGCTGAGGAGGATCCCAGAGCAGCCCGGCAGCGAAACGTGGACTTTGATAGTGGGGAAGAACTTTCACAAGTCATTGGCTCTTTTGTGCTCGATAAGCAACTGTCCCCGGGATATGGATTGAAGGGCTCTCTTTTTTATACCCGGCGCGCATTTTCCAATCGACTTCCTTTTGAAAACGGTGGTCAGGTTGATCTGGACAGGAATTTTGTCGGAAGTACGATTCAGCTTCAGCACAAGGGGCAAACAAACTGGACGATCGGTCTGGATTTGGAGGGACAGTCAGACGAACGGTTGCGCTACTTGAACCTCGAGGGGCAAAGAGGAGCAAAGACCCTGGACCAGCAGGAGAAATTTACCAATGGTGGCCTCTTCTTCGTGGTCAATAAGTCGATCGGAACTCGATTTAATCTGGATGTTTCCAATCGACTGGATCGGATCGCCATCGATGTTGAAGATCGTTTCTTGAGCGATGGAGATGATGCTGGATCCATCCACTATTGGCATGCCTCCCCATCATTGGGAATATCGTATCGATGGCTTCCAACGCATTCCGTATTTGCATCATACAGCCACAGCTTCGAATCGCCGACGTTGTCTGCTTTTTCTGCCAACCCCAATGGAGAGGGCGGGTTTAATCCTGACCTAGACCCGGTAATCGCAGATCAGTTGGAGTTGGGCTTTAGAGGAGGGGAGACCTTTTCCTATGCACTGTCACTTTTTACCATCGACTTGTCCAACGACTTATTGCCTTTTGAGCTTGAGGCCTTTCCAGGCAGGACTTTTTTCAGAAACAGTGGTAAAGGCAGACGCAATGGTCTGGAGCTTGCGACCGCATACACTGCTAAATCCCTGCAGGCATCACTTTCCTACACCTGGTCTAATTTTACCGTGCAGGACGGGGGGGATCTTAAAGGAAATCGTACGCCGGCCATTCCAGAACATCGTTTGGTACTGACCATTGATGCTGATCTCAAAGTGATGCAGCTGGGAGTTGATTTTCGACATCAGAGCCTCATGTATGCCGATGATGAGAACAGTGTCGAAGTTCCGGCAGTTGCCTTGATTGACCTGAGTGCACGAAAGTCCTGGTCAATTGGCGAAGTCCAGTTGGTGGTCTTTGGAGGACTTCGCAATGTCACGGACCGAGACTATTTTAGCAACATTCGCATAAATGCATTTGGCTCCCGATACTATGAGGCAGGACCAAAGATCAATGGTTATCTTGGCGCCCGTTTGGAATTTTAATATCCGTCCATGACAATCCGTACACCACTTACAGCCCATTTTGATGCCGTGTGTTTTGATGCCTTCGGGACACTATTCGATGTGTCATGGCAAACCATTTCGACCGACAGGATCTCTGCCACCCAGTTGCAAGACGTTATTGATACCTGGCGCATGAAGCAGCTCCAGAGTTCCTGGCTCATGAATTCCATGGGAGTCTATAAACCCTTTGACGAGCTATCGGGAGAAGCACTGGAGAAATCTTTCGCCATCCATGGCATTGATTCCACTGATCTGTTTCAGGATCTCCTGCAACAGGTGCTTAATCCTGGTGTGTTCAGTGACGTCACCGAGAATATCTCCCTACTAAAAGAACAAGGCATCGGGACAGCCATTCTTTCCAACGGCTCCTCCGAAATGCTTGCCAGTGTGGTAAATGCATCGGGACTTGATGTACTGATTGACCAGATCATATCAGTGGATGAGGTAGAGGTATATAAGCCTGCACCTGAAGTTTATTCTCTTCCGTCCAAGCGACTCCAGGTGGGATTTGAGCGATTGCTTTTTGTGTCTTCCAATCAATGGGACGTTACGGGTGCTATGTATGCGGGATTGCAGGCAGCATGGCTCAACCGCACAGCGAGTGATTGGGAAGAATTGGATATCCAACCGAGCCTGATCGTACCTTCCCTGAGGGATTTGGCTATGGCATAGCACAAGAATGAGCTTGTTTCGCTATTTTGATGCAAGCTCAACACAACTACCGATGAAACTGACTTTGTTGCTTTCGGCTCTATTATGCTGGCCGTTGATTTCGACATCTCAAGAGGAAATTCAGGTTTCTGCTCTGGAGTATCCCGTAGAGATTCTAACCGATCATTGGGGGGTCCCCCATATCTATGCAGAATCGGTTTCTGATCTGTTTTTTGCACAAGGCTTTTATGCGGCACGGGATCGAGCCTTCCAATTTGAAATATGGAGGAGACAAGCCACCGGCACTGTAGCTGAAGTCCTGGGGCGTCGAGAACTCAAAAGAGACCATGGAACACGTCTGTTTAAGTTTAGAGGAGACATGATCGCTGAAATGGAGCACTATCATCCTCAAGGAGTAGCGATTATTGAGTCTTATGTGGCAGGTGTAAATGCCTGCATCGACTGGTTTATGGAGGACGAAAGCCGTTTGCCGGTCGAGTTTAGCATTCTCAATATTCGTCCCCAGCATTGGACACCAGAAGTCGTCATTTCAAGACATCAGGGGCTTCTCGGCAATATTGGTCAAGAACTTAGTATCGGCAGGCAAGTGGCGTTGTTGGGAGAGGACAAAGTCAAAGAACTGCAGTGGTTCCATCCGAATGAGCCCAAGCTGGAAATAATGGAAGTCATTGATAGCGCGGCCCTATTTGAACCTATCCTGGAATTGTATGAGGCTTACCGCCGTCCTGTTCGATTTGCCAGTGAAGATGTAGGCAGGGCAGCTGCTGAGGATCCCTACGCGGAGCCGTGGCAAGACCCTTTTTGGGATGACATGAACACGTTGGGCAGCAACAATT
>JAHQVP010000033.1 GCA_019634275.1 Saprospiraceae bacterium | reverse complement strand
TTCGCCCTGTGGTCCAGGGGCACCATCTCCACCATCTGATCCTGGCTCGCCTTTGTCTCCTTTTGGCCCTTGGGCACCGGTGTCACCTTTTTCGCCTTCAGGTCCTTGGTCGCCGGGATCTCCTTTTTCACCCTTTTCACCGACTTCACCATCTTGACCTGGACTACCCGCATCACCTTTTTCCCCTTGTGGTCCTTGCTCACCTGGATCTCCCTTTTCGCCTTGTGGGCCTTGAGGGCCGACTTCGCCATCTTGACCTGGACTGCCCGCGTCACCTTTTTCCCCTGGTGGTCCTTGCTCTCCTGGATCTCCCTTTTCGCCCTTTTCACCGTCTTCACCGTCTTCACCGTCTTGACCCGGAGCTCCTGAATCTCCCTTCTCACCTGGAGGTCCTTGCTCTCCTGGATCTCCCTTTTCGCCCTTTTCACCGACTTCACCATCTTGACCAGCTTCTCCACGAGGACCTTGCGCGCCAACGGGCCCTGCGGGTCCTTGAATACTCCCTACTTCAATCCACTCATTCCCATTCCACACAAATCCACTCCCGTTTTCTTCCACCAAGACCATATCGCCTTGATCGCCATCGTGGTCTGGATTTAGATCATCTGCAGACGGTACCGAGCCAATGATTTGCACACCGGCGCCGTCTCTTCCTGCTTCGCCTTGAGGGCCGAGGGGGCCTTGCGGTCCTACTTCGCCGGTTTCCCCTTTTTCACCAGGAGGACCCTGTACTGAACCAGCATTGATGATGCGCTGATCACTGAGGAAGATCTCCAGATCGCCATCTGCGTTGATCCCGATATCTTCGATGGGATTGGGTGCGTTTTGACTACTGCCAGCAAACAATGCATACGGAACAGGCATCAGTGCGGAACTGCCGACCGTTTGAAAGCCCGACCCATCGTCGACTGCCACCTCCATCGTGAGATCACCAGCCCCCCAAGGAATGTCCGCCAGGTCATCGCTGCCACTACCCCCGCCGATAATTAGATTGAGAATGCCAAAGGCATTGGTCGAGGTGCTTTGTGTTTCACGATAGACCGAAAGGCCCTCCTGACGAATGTCGATTTGCACCGTGATATTCCTGTTGGCCATCACCTCACCAGAGCCTACACGGAGAGCAGCTTGATAATGGAAGCCCGACTGGGCTATACTCATCTGAACCGCTACTGACCATAGTATTGCGACTGCTATGATTTGTAATATCTTTTTCATGATGTTGCTCATTGGATTTTTTGAATCATTAAATTTTGTCTTCGGGACTTGTCCGTCAAGGCAAGTATGTAGGTTCCATTGGGTAGAGATTCTAGACTTATGATTTTATCATCCACCATGCCTCGGACTACCCTTGGTCCGTCTATTCTGAAAATTTCATAGGAAAGCGATGCTGACAGATCATCGAATTCCAAGGTCAGGTGATCCACAAAAGGATTGGGGTACACATGCAGTCCGTGAATGGGCAACCAATTCTCGCTTGAGGTCGATAGTAAGAGATCACCTTGCTGAAAGCCCTGCGTAAGGATAAAATCTTCGCTTCTGACCGTTGCGATGCTTGATTGTCCGACTGTTGCAGACATTTGCAGATTCGAAGACTCATGTGAGTGTCCGGTACTGGCAATGGTCTGATGGCTCATTTGTATCTGTGCGGTAAGCGAAATACTTAGTGAAGCGAGCAGCGCTATCAGAGATGACTTCATTCGATTGCTTTTTGATGAAGGCAAGTTCGATCAGAGTATCATCAATAGCCTCTATGCAATCATGTAATCGTGAATATCTATGAAAACCGGTAGTGGCATGCGGGTATTGGATCCTGAGGCGGCCCTATTCTCTGCTGCTTCAGCAAAGAGATCCAAGCGAAATTTCCATCCCTTACTTCGCACAAAACCTTCGTAAGCAATGAAGGGCATTCTAACTCCTCCGCCCACTTTTTGAAAGGGCTTTTGCGCATTGCGTGTTTTAGCAGCTCCTGCCGTCCTACTCAACCTTACGAAAATGCAATCCTCTGGCTCTTTGCACATCGGCGACAAATCCGCTCAGTATCCGATCCGAATCACGAATGAAGGTCACTCCCCCATCGAGGTATGCAAAATAATCTGCTTTCACTGGACCCAGTCGAAACCGCATCTTTTGCTTTGTAACTAAAAACAATCTTTTGTTCATGAAGATCGCATCCAGGGTGAGGTCAAGGTCCTCATTGTAGAACGTTCCCTCAAATTGTCTAAGATATCTCGGTGTAGGTTGGACTTCCTCGAACGAATAGGAATAGGACTCTGGCCCACTCCCGACCCGCACATAGAGTTCTTTGCTATCGTTTTCTTTGAGTACGAATCTCACTACCGTGGCTGTTTGTTGATTTCTTCCATTCAACATTCTAAAGGTATGTTCGGCAACGGGCACCAGTCGACTTTCGTACCGGTCAGGTCGATTGTATCTTAAGACGCCGTCTTCAAAGTAAACTACTCTATGTTGGTTAATCAAAGTGTTCCAGTAGTGACCACCATATTTTTTGAGCTGTGCATTGGACAGGCTGATCGTTGGCACAGGTTCTACTGCAGATTGTGGAGTCTGTGAAAGATGTGATTCTAGTACGATATCAGCGATGCGATACATCAATGACCGTTGATTAATAGATGTGGAATTCGACAGGACGATGATGGATGTACGGTGTTCGGGAAATCGGATCATATCGGATCCAAATCCCAAATTGCCACCACCGTGTGTGACAAATTCAATCCCCTTGTAGCTGCCCAGTTCGAGTCCATGAGCATAATTGATGGTGTCTCCATGCTCAAGGATACCCGGAGTCTGCAGCATGGTGAGTAGTGACGTACCGCCAACCTTACCATGATAGAAATTTTGGTCCCAGGCCAGTAGGTCGATCAGGGTGGTTTGAATTAGTTCATTGCTGACGCCTCCAGATTGATCGACAATTGGAATGAATTCTCCACGATCTTTTCGGTAGCTTAATGTCTTTGTCGTCGTTATTCGATCGATGTCCGCGTTGTAGAATGTGTCGTCCATTCCTAATGGACCGAAAACGTGTTGGTCAGCGAATGACTGTAGTGACTGCCCGCTGACTCTCCTCACCATTTCCTGCAAAAGGAGAAATCCTGAATTGGAGTAAAGGTGTTTAGTATTTGGTGCAAAATTGAGCGAGGATTGCTTTTGCAAGTATGGCAGGGTTTCCTCATACGTGGTAAAGCGTTGGTATCGTTTGCCTGACATATTCATGAGTACCGAATAGTCACGAATACCGCTGGTATGATGCAGCAAATGCCGAACGGTAATTCGCTGGTCAAAATTTGACAATTCTGGGAGATAGGTTCGGATATCTTCATCAAGACTGACCTTGCCATTTTGCACCAACAGGCCAATGCATGCCGCCGTAAACTGTTTCGTCATTGAGCCAATACAGAATTCCGTTTCTGGTCCCATCGATATCTTCTCTTGCAAATTGGCCATGCCAAAGCCCTGTGCGTAAACCAACTTACCGTCCTTAATCACGCCAACAATGCATCCAGGTGAGGCTGAATTGTCATGCTTAGAAAATAGTTGATCAATGCTCTCTACCTCTTGCGAAGAGAGTTGTGCAAGCAAAGACTGGGACAGGAACAGGCAACTTATGAGTACAATTGAAAAGCTGATTTTTTTTTCCATTCACATTCTTTTGTTGCATGACAATAAAAGGTACGTCATTTCAACGCACGGGCTAGATAATTATTAATGCATGGATGCAGCCTCCTAAAATGATGGTGATCTATTCACCCAGTAGGACTTTGCTTAATTTTCGTCACTAATTTTAGTGTATGGCAGGCAGACTGCAAAAATTACTCTCTCAACCGTATCCCGAAGAAGAGAGTTTGATCGCTCACCTGAAAGCTGCAGTGGGTGTAGGCTTTTTGATTTTTGCCATACTCTATTTTCTAAGACCACTGGGAATCGACCAGGTCCAGCCTCACGTACTAAGGCACAGTGCCTATGCGGGACTGGTTACATTTATGGTATCCTTTCTCTTTGATATGTTAGTTTTTCATGGTCTAAAGATCGCACGAGACCAACCCAGCTGGACATTCAAAAAGTAGCTGATTTCTGCTTTTGCATTGATGTTCTTAATCGCGGTTGGCAATTTTGGTTTGATGATCGGTTTGTATGATCTGCCAGTCCGTTGGCTGTATTTTGGTCAGGCGCTTGCAGCAACCCTTCTGATCGGGATGATCCCTACCTTTTTGATCGGAGCCTATCGGATGGGCAAAGCGCTCGGTCACAACCGATTGCTGGCCAGGGAAATAAACACTACGCAGCTGGCCCTAACGAAAGAGTCGAAACCCATCTTGATTCCCGATCAACGTAGTAAGGAACCTTTTCAAGTCTATTCCGATCAACTTTTGTATGTGGAGTCCATGCAAAACTATGTATGCCTCCGATTCATGCAAAATGGAACAGCTCAACAAAAGAGAGTGCGCATCACGATGCGAAGTCTTGCCCAACTATTTGAAGGCACCTCCATCGTACGATGTCACCGCTCCTTTTTTGTCAACCGGGACAAAGTGGTCGACATCACCGGAAATGCACAGGGCCTCAAATTGCAATTGGCCGAACTACCAGAACAGATTATTCCCGTATCGCGTAGATATCTGTCTGAATTTCGTCCAGAATAGAGCTGCAAGCCAGCTGGAATCACCTGCCAAGGACTGCTATATCACCTTATGAAATTCGTCCCTGGACTTTGCTATGCATCCCTATGTCCATCCAATCGTCCCATCATCCTGACAGTCGTCCCACGATATTGTAGATCTAGCCGAACCTATCTAGATTTCGAAAAATTGAAATCATATGTTGGAAACCATAGATCGTTCTATTTTGATCTTACACATTGCCGTAGGATTTTTGAGTCTGGTTCTTTTTTGGATTCCGGTCTTTTCTAAGAAGGGAGGTGATTTCCATGTTCGCATTGGAAAGTTGTACACCTACACCATGTGGGTCGTCGTCCTTACCGCACTCCTCCTTTGTTTACTCAACCTATTTACAAAAGACTACCTCAGTGCTGGGTTTCTGGGCTTTATCAGCATCCTCACCCTGGCACCACTTTGGTACGGAATGACCATTCTTAAGCACAAACAGGGAATCACTCGAACCTATTTTGAGGTGCGCCGCTGGCTGCATGTGGCAATCTTACTTTCGGCCATTGGCCTCCTCATCTGGGGATCGTTCTATCGCTTTGAGGGCGAGATGATCATCCTTCTGATCTTCGGTCTACTGGGTCTCACTGCTACCCGAGATGTCTTTGCATCTTTCGATAAAGTCCGCCAAAGACCGTGGATAAAGGAACATCTTGTGGGCATGTTGGGCACTGGGATTGCTGCCTACACAGCATTCTTGGTATTTGGTGGGACACAGCTTTTCGGTCACATTTTTGCCGGCAAGGCAGTAGCGATCCTCTGGGTTAGTCCTACCATCATTGGCACGGGATTAATCTCCCGGATGTCGAAAAGATATGCGGTTAGTTGATTGACTATTCAACAGTCTGCTTCTGATACACCCGCACATAATCCACTTCAAACCGAGCAGGGAAGGTCGTCCCTGAGGGATCTCCCCCCGCCTTGCCACCTACCGCTAAGTTGAGTTTGATGAAGTGGGGTTGGTGAAAAGGATTCTCAATCGCTCCTAGTTTGTTCTTGGTGTGGCGCAGCGAGATGCGATTTAGAAGAAGGTCATCCAGATAGATGCGGATGTATGTGGGAGTCCAGTCCATCCACCAGACATGATATGCATCAAAGTCAATATCGCTCAACTCCGAGAGCTCGGTGCGCTGCATGTCCCAGATAGGTTCCCACCGCTTCGCACTGGCCCAAGCTGCATTGGCCATGAACCTTCCCCGGTAGTATTCCAAAATGTCTATTTCTCCCCTACCCGGCCACTCTCCTTCTATGCCTAAGGTCCAGAAGGCAGGCCAAAGCCCCAGACTCGTATCCACTTTGGCGCGAACTTCAAAACGGCCGTACTGCCAGGACTTAGTCCCCTCAGTATGAATTGAACCGGATGAGTACGGTGCATATGGACTGCGTTTCTGCCACCAATCGCTATGCTCTTCAAACTGAGGATTAGACACTTGCTCCGCACGGGCTTCTAGCATAAGCACGCCGTTTTCAACGTAGGCATTCTGTCGTTGATAGTACTGCAGTTCTTCATTGCGGATTAAGCCCTCTTCGAAATTCCAGATTGCGGTATCCAATTGATCGAACTCGTCTGACCAAACGAGCACATAATCAGACTTTGCGTCATCCCTTTGCGAAGCAGTTCTAAATGGTTGGCAGGCCGTCAGTCCAATCGCTACCATCCCGACCATGGCCAAGCGGAAACGTGCCATCTACATTTTAGAAGCGAATTTTCGCGTGCTGGTTTGGTCTGCCGCTGGAAAATCTGCAGGGATCGGTAAAGAGACCTTGCCAGTCCCAGCCCACTCAGTACCGCGCACAAACGTAGAGATGAAACCAACGCATTCCATGGAATAGTCGGCATGCCCCATTGGATTATGTACTACTCGTCCCTTGCCATAATCGATTACCATGAGCATAGGTTCGTGTCTTCCGGTACCCTTGTTGTCCGGCGAACTATACGCTGTAGCCAAGACGGTCATGTTTTGTGCCGGACCACGAAGCCGATCATACAGCTCATCCTGTGCATGCAACCAGGTATCGGGCATGCCTTTGGTGATGGGATGATTCTTCTCTCTAGTCCTTATTTGAAACTCATGCTGGGGACCATGAGAGCCGCCTCTGCCGGGAGATTCGTCTCGAATGAGTTTTCCGGCATCGTCATAGTAGACATATGGGCCATCCTTTTCGGTGCGGTCTCCCCAACCACCTAAGCCAATCATCTTATTATATTCAAACCACTCAGGGAAGGAATTGTCCGCTGCGTGCACCACTACGAGGCCTCCCCCTCCACTTACAAACTGCTCCAAATTGCGCTGGGTTTCTTCCGGCCAGGCTGCAGCATTCCATCCGAAATTGGAAACGACCACGTCGTAGTCCGAAAAGACAGGTTTAAAATCAGGGTCTGCTTGAGGCTCAGGCATTACTTTCTTTTGACTCATGCCCTTAATTGAAAAGGCCTCCAGTAACTCCTCTCCTTTCCAGGTAAATGCCGTTCGTTCCACATCCACCGCAAAGCGTCCGGTTTCTTCCAAATATTGCTTCATCATCACGGTTGTCATGGGCCACATATCGTGATTGTTTTGTCCATCGATCAGCAGCACTTTGACCGGATCTGATTTAGACGCCATTGCTGACTTAGTGGTATCGCAAGACATGATGGTGATGGTTAGGACCGATATTAGACAATATAGGAGGAGTCGAGAAATACGCATAAATATTTTTTTTGGGAAGATAATGATTGTCTGGATCACGCCAGAATATCCTTGATCACGTGGCCATGAACGTCCGTGAGTCGAATGTCGCGACCACTAAATCGAAAAGTTAGTTTTTCATGATCGACCCCTAAGAGATGCAACATCGTAGCATGCAGATCATGGATGGTGGTGGGATTCTCGATCACTCGATATCCATATTCATCCGTTCTTCCATAGACGGTACCTCCTTTAATACCAGCTCCTGCCATCCAGAGCGAAAAGGCGGAAGGATTATGATCACGTCCATCACGCCCCTGAGCAAAAGGCGTTCTACCGAACTCGCCCGCAAACACCACCAGTGTACTTTCCAACAGTCCTCTGCTCTTCAAATCCTTGAGAAGGGCTGCCACTGGTTGATCAACGGCATGCGCATTATCTGAATGGCCTGCCTTCAGGTTTTGGTGTTGATCCCAGCGATCGTGACCACAATTAGGACACGTCAACTCAATAAATCGAACTCCACGTTCCACCAATCTTCGGGCAAGAAGGCATTGAGCGGCATAACCGCGCATGTTCTTATCTTCTGCATCCAAACCATACAATTTGCGAATGGCAGGGGATTCACCCCGGATGTCTGCTAATTCTGGTACGGACGCCTGCATTCTAAAAGCTAGTTCATCATTAAAGATGGCGGCATCCACCTCATCTGCATGTCCCAGTGCCCCCAGCAAACTCTTGTCCATCGCCCGAGCCAGCTTCAGTTTCGCTTGTTGAATGGCAGACGACTGCTCTTGTGGACGGATGTTTGGTAAGGTCTGTGGTCCCGCTCGCAGTATAGAGGCCTGATGGCTTGCCGGCAAGAAACCGCTCTTAAAATTATCCAAGCCTCCGGGAGGTATTAGCCCCCCATCCAGTACCACGTAACCAGGTAAATCGTTGTTCTCGCTTCCCAGCCCATAGTTGATCCAGGCGCCCATACTGGGCCGTCCTTGTATGCCAATGCCAGTGTGTAAAAAGTAATTTGCATTGGTATGTTCGGGAAAATCAGCCACCATGGAATTGATCATGGCAATATCATCAACACAGGTGGCAATGTGCGGAAACAAGTCACTCATCCACATCCCACTGTCTCCATACTGCTTAAATTCCCAAGGACTCTTCAGGATAGAGCCAATGTTGTCAAATTGCGTGGCATCTACCTTGAACTTGCGATATGGATTTTCTCCATTTTCCTTGGCCAGTCTAGGCTTGGGGTCGAAGGAATCTACCTGGGAGATTCCTCCATCCATGTAGAGAAAAATGATGCTTTTTGCCTTCGGGGTCTTCACCTGATAGCCTTGAGCGCCACCAGCACTGCCTATTTGTCCCAAGACGCGTCGAGAGCTAGCCGACAAGCCCAACATTGCCAAGCCTCCAAAACCAGCCTTACACAGACTTAAAGCTTCTCTTCTGCGCATAAGTTCAAATTAAGAAAATGAATTCCTTCATCATGAATATCGTATGCAGGTAATCGCGCCATATCCGACCATCATCAATAGCGGAAAGCCCCTTTTCACCGTAGACATCCGCCTGATTCGAGAAAAACTGTTTTGCCTCATTGCGTTCAGCAGAATTTGCTTCACGACCAAAAGCAGTATGGTAGACGATGCTTACGCGATCGTCGAAAGAAGCCTCACGGCTAAGGAGTCCGGCCGCCCATCGTTCCGACTCCTGTAGGACAAAGGGCGAATTCATCAAGGTCAGCGATTGCGCGGGCACATTCGATATGTTGCGACGACCGAACGTGCTAAAAGGTGCCGGCATGTCAAAAGTCAACATCATTGGCGGCAGAAAATTACGTGGGATGGCCTGATAAATGGATCGACGCCCCTTCCCATCCAGAGGCCCTGAAGCAGGAGGTCTTCCCCTCCCTCTTAGGAATTCATCAAGATGTATCGGTATCGACGGGCCAAACATGGTCAATTCAAGTGAGCCCGAAGTTGCTAAAATACCATCGCGAATGGATTCCGCTTCCAGTCTCCGAATTGGATAGTGACGCAAATATAAGTTGAGTGGATCGACGTCATTGGGATCAGCAGAAGCCTTGGTACTCCTTTGAAAGGTTTCTGATAGAAGGATATAGCGTATCAAGTCCTTGATCGACCACCCACTTTCCATAAACCGGATGGCAAGGTGGTCTAGGAGGGCTGGATGGGTGGGAGCTTTTCCCTGCAAGCCAAAATTATCTACCGTCTCGACAAGACCTCGTCCAAAGAGATGATGCCAAATGCGATTGACCATCACTCTGGCCGTCAGGGGATTCTCGGGATGTACCAGCGCTTCGGCAAAGGCAAGACGTCCACTTCCCACCTGTGGAATTGACATATCGCCGCTCCCGACCGCGGAGAGAAATCGGTGAGACTCTGCTGTGTCGGCCAGGCTCATGTGCGATCCGCGTAAAAATATGGGACTGAAAACCGCGTCGCCCTCAACGACTCCCTGAAACAGCAGCGAATCGACTACTTGGCCTGAAGCCCCCGATTCACGTGCAATCTCCCTAACCTTGTGTGATATCGGTTGCTTTTCTAACAGCTGGTTGAGAAGTACTATGTCACCGCCAGTGGCCTTTCCATTCTCCCATCGATCAAGGGCCTCTGCAGGATGAGCCGTGGCCTCTTCAACGGATGGTAGTTTTGGTCTCTCTTGGTCAAAGTCCTGAGCCCATTGCAAGGCAAAGGAAGATTTTTCTGTGATGTGCAGATGGTGGCGATCATACTGCCCCGTATGCACTTCCAGGTATGCCTTGTGACCTAACCAGGGGCCGACCGGAAACAGCAGATCTGCATACTCTTCATTGTCCAGGTGCAATTCAAGCTCTCCATATATGGGATTTTGTATCAATTGGAAGTTATCAATGATCAGTCTGACAGTCGCCTGCTTGCCCCTGGCACGAACCACGATGCTGTCTTTGTCCAATAGAAAGGTAGGAGAACGCACTGCAGCAAAATTGCCCTCGTGATGCTCGTTGCTCAATGCCCCGGCAGCGAGTTGCAAATGCCCGTCTTGTTCCACTACTTCTCCCAAGATGTTGCGAACCAGCCCTTGAGTAGTCCATCCATTGGTTTCTCCATTTGCAAAATGGCCAAGGGCTTTTGCTTCCGGACTTTCCGGAGATGGACTATGGC
>JAHQVP010000032.1 GCA_019634275.1 Saprospiraceae bacterium | reverse complement strand
TCCCTGGGCGGAGACGAATGACATTTCGGGGGCCATGACTTTGGGGTACCTGCTCTTTGGGGATCCTGAATTCGGATACTTTGCATCGGACAAAGTAGACCAGCGGGTGTACTGGTTCTTAAGCAATCAACAGATTAAGGACTTGGAGAACATAGTGGAAAAGCCGCCCACATATGGATCTCTTTCATTCGACCATACTGGATACTTTGTGATGAGAGAGGGATGGGGGGAGAACGACAAGATGATGGTTGTCAGTGCAGGACTGGATGAGAATAAACCCGACCATCAACATGCCGACATGCTGGGCATTCAGGCTATGGCGTATGGCAATGTAATCCTGCCCAACTACCAAGTACGCTATTCTCTCGAAGATTTTGATTTTTTCAAGAACTCTATGGTCAAGAATGTCGCGCTTGTTGATGATGAAGTACAGGGAAAAGAATGGACATCAAATCGGGGGGGAAGCGGATTTGGCAAATTTGGATCGTTGCCCAATCCCAAGGTGCTTGCTTGGCGATCGAATACACATTTTGATTTCTTTGCAGGGCGTCATGATGGTTTTGAAAACATCGGTGTTGAGCACGAGCGAAAAATTCTCTTTATCAAGAACCATTTTTGGGTGCTCAAAGATAAATTCACAGCAGATACTCCCCATGAATATAAGCAGGTCTGGCAGGGGCACTATACACATGAATCAGGTCCCGACCTCTTGCGCGCCACTTTTCATGATGCAGTGGGATTTGATCTCTATCAAGTAAGAAGCACAGATACACTGCAAGCGGGGGGAGCCAGGGGCAAAAACTGGACTGTGGTTTCAAAAGAGGACAGATCCAATTTTTCGTTTCTAACCGTCTTATATCCCTATCAGGGCTATAACAATAGATTGGATGAAAACGCCGAGGTAAAGGTTATGAACGGATGGGCCGTAAATGATTTTGATGACCATATAGAGGGTGCTGAACCCGTCACCTTGAGCAGAAATAGGGAGGTGTACTGTTTCGATGTACAAGCACTGAGTTTGCCTACGACCCAGATTATCTTCGAGGTTCCCACGGATTTCTTTGTTCAATATTTCGATGACCATCTCATACTTTATTCTCTCGAGCATGAGGATCGAACTTTTCGACTGGAGGTAGCGGAAAAGGTTTTGTTCGAAGGGGAATTAAGTGAGGTTAAACAGTGGGTTTCTCTCACATCAAATTAGCGAGAAACAGCTAAAACATCTTAGTTAAAGTCATATGACAAGAAATATTTTTTGGATACTCTTGCTTCCTCTGATTGTGTTCATCTGGCACTGTGCAAGCAGCTGCAGCAGCAATGATGGGAAGGGCGTTTCACCTTCCTACGCGAGTGACGTTATTCCTTTCTTTCAACACTGGAATTTGATACTGGGTGATGGCTCAAACGTAGGTCAACCTATAGATCATGCGTCCGAGGATTTCTTCTATACGGCCCATGATGAGAGGGGCGATTGGGTAGTATTTAAGGCCCCTAATGCAGGCGACACACATGGCACATCAAACAACACCCGAACGGAGTTGGCTCAACTAAAGAAGTGGTATGCCCATCAAACTGCAAAATTATCGGCGACCCTGAAAGTTATGAATGTCTCGACCACAGGTGACGCGAGAGTAGCCGCGTCGTACTCCGTAGTGATAGGGCAGATACACAGTGCCGACGGCCATGAAAACGAGCCACTCAAGATCTTCTACAAAAAATTTCCTGGACATCACAAAGGTTCGGTTTTCTGGCATTATGAGATCAATACTGCCGGCGATGACAATTCGGGAAGATGGGATTTTTCCTCTGCAGTATGGGGATACGACTTCTCGATTGTTGGATCGGGAGACAACCTCTACCCTGATGAGCCTAAAGAAGGTATCGCATTGGGCGAAGAGTTTGGCTATGAGATTGAGGTCAAAGACGGGACTATGTATTTGACTTTTACCAGCGCAGGACATGAGACCAAGACATTTGAAAAGAACCTTGTACAATCTGAGTATGTAAGTGCTTCTGCTATTCCTGAGCAGATACAAAAACTGTTCGTTCCCATTGGACAGGATGGCGTAGAGCGACTCGAGGCTTATGCAGAAGAGGGACTGTTTTTTAAGCTCGGCTCATACAATCAGACAAATGGTAAGTCTCCCACTGTAAATCGAAATTGGTGCTCTGGTGCTGAAACTCACGACGGAGATGTACAGAAGCAGTATGCAGATGGCAATTATGCGGAAGTTTGGTTTAGATCTGCCAGCTTGGAGATAGACGACCATGCCATATCGAACAAGGGTTACTTTATTAAAAACGACTGAGAGAGTTCCTTCTCTGAGATACCGATGGGGAGCCACCGAAATGCTGCCTTAGGCAAACCATCCTGCTCCTGAGCGGCAATATCTGAACCGGAGAGTGGGGAACGGAGGTGAGGTTTGCGCTGTTTTGAATCGGAGTGCATCTTAATGCATAAATTACGCGCTATGAATTATCGTTTCCTTCTTTTCGTTCTATCGTTGTGCAGCTTCGGCCCCCTTAGCGCACAGCAATTCATGCAGTGGACAGATGACGATCACTACATCCTGCGGACTCCGCAAGGGGACTCCGTGGTGGGGTGGAAGGTAAATCCTCAAACGGGTAAACGCACTCCATATTCAGGGGACTTGCTGCTTTCCAAAGCCGATCTATTCATGCGTGGAAGGCGTCCTTCATCTGCATCAACCCATCGGGTAGCTGTTAGGGACAATGATCTTTTTGTCAACAATAAACGGGTAACCAATGATGGGGCGGAAGAACAGAATCCACTTTTGTCTCCGGATGAACGGTGGGTTGCATACACAAAAAATGGCAATCTCTTTGTGTATGATGTGCAATATGGGCGCAATGCCAGACTGACCCACGATGGATCAGAGCAGATCTACAACGGATATGCTTCTTGGGTTTACTTCGAGGAAATTCTTGGCAGAAGATCTCGCTATCGCGCCTATTATTGGAGTCCTGACAGCAAGTACATTGCATTCCTCCATTTTGATGATCGACCTGTGCCCTCCTTTACCATTGCTCGATCGGAAGGGATCAACGGCCATACGGAAGTTGCACATTATCCCAAACCGGGAGACCCCAATCCTAGAGTCAAGTTGGGTATAGTCAATGTGGAATCACAGACGATCAAGTGGGTAGCGGAGGATAAAGACAAAGATCAATATACGGCCTGGTGCTTTTGGACGCCCGATTCGAAGTCGCTTCTCTTTCAAGAGCTTAATCGGGATCAAGATACACTGGACCTCATTCGCTATGATGTGGCCAGTGCAAAGTGTACCCCACTGATTCGGGAGGTACAACCTGCTTGGGTAGACTTTGTCGAAGAAGTACACTTCTTGGAGGAAGGGACATCTTTCCTTTGGCCAAGTCGTCGAAACGGTTGGGAAAATTGGTACCGGTATGATCTAAATGGGAAGCTCCTTAATTCCTTAGGCAAAGCGGACTTTGACTACACCATTGAGCATATCGGCGACGCTAACCAAGAAATCATCGTAGCCGGTTCGGGTAAGCAATCCACCGATCGCCATCTTTTTCTGACCGCATTTGATGGGGATGGACTGAGGCCCATTACCGAAACGTCAGGGTGGAATACCGCTGAGATTTCGTCGTCCGGCAACTTCCTGCACGTTAGCAACAGCAGCCTAAAACATCCATCATATTCCTATGTGATCAATAAGTCGGGAGATCTTTTGCAAACGATTACAGCTAAAGAAGATGCTGCGGCATCAGCATCGGTGGAGCCTTTTAGTATTTCAGTAGATGGTTACGAGCTTCCCGGTTATTTGGTACTGCCGGAGGGGTTTCGAGATGATCGTACCTATCCTGTGATATTCAGTGTTTATGGCGGACCTGCATCGGTGAGTGTACGAAATCGCTACCGAGACTACTCTGGTGACTTTATGTCATCAAATGGCATTATCCGAGTGGTAGTTGATCATCGCGGTAGCGGTAAGTTTGGCAAAAAAGGATTGGATGAAATGCATCGCAACCTGGGAACCCATGAAATAGATGATCTGGTGGAGGTGGTGAAATGGCTCACACAGAAACCCTACGTTGACGGTGATCGGATCGGCATCACGGGAGGAAGTTATGGCGGATATGTTACAGCCATGGCGCTGACCTACGGTGCAGATTACTTTACCCATGGTGTGTCTCTATTTCCTGTTACGGACTGGCAGTTGTACGACAACGTATACACCGAACGATATATGGACACCCCCCAATCAAATCCAGTTGGATATGCGCAAGGATCAGCCATGACACATGCAGACAAGCTTAAAGGCAAATTACTTTTGGTCCATGGCATGGCGGATGACAATGTACACGCTCAAAATACCATGCAGTTGATTGCCGAGTTTCAAAAATTGGGCAAACCCTTCGAGCTGATGGTATACCCTGGAAAAAGACACGGCTGGGGGGGACCTGAACGAAGTCATCTGACGCAGCTGACAGAGGGTTTTTGGCTGAGGACTTTTGGACTAGAGTGATGGCTTCGACCCGTCTCAGGCAGTTGCCGGGAAGTGAGATAGAAGATTTTATATCTCAGGTTTAGGTGCTAAACTGAAATAAGGAATAGAACTTGATGCGAAGGCAGACGAGGATCATACTAGCAATAGCAGCTGTTGCACTCAATGGTTGTGTACCACAACAAAGAGCTGGAGAAAAGACCTCCATCAGTGGCATCTATCCCCACCTCGCTGTCTACAATCAGGGCAACGAGTGCGGCATCGGTGCGGTGGTGCCCTGGAATGAGAGCCTGTGGTTGATCACGTACAGCCCTCATCAGCCGCAGGGATCAAGCGACAAACTATATGAAATCACGCCTGGTCTGCAACAGATCATTCGACCTGAAAGCATTGGCGGCACCCCGGCAAACCGCATGATCCACGCAGAAACGAATCAACTCTTTGTAGGACCGTATGTCATCAATCAAGAAGGCCATGTTCGGACCATACCATATACAGTAGCTCCCGGCAGGCATACTGCGGTAGCTAGACACCTTACAAACCCTGAACACCAAGTTATTCTCGCAACAATGGAGGAAGGATTCTATGAAGTGGACATGGATGACCTGCAGGTCTCCACCTTCTATCGTGACGGTCATGAGGATGGCAGAGTCGTCAATGCTACGAGTCCCTCTCAGGGCGAAGGGAGTTATGCGGCTTTGTATGGTGCACATGGAAAAGGCGCCTACAGCGGCCAAGGAGTTCTGGTGTATTCCAATAATGGGGAGGCATCCCAGGAGGCCCTCCGTCAATTCGATATTGAGTCTGGATCACTCTCGGAGTGGGATGGTCAACGATGGAAGCTTATCCGTCGCAACCAGTTTGTGGAAGTGACAGGACCAGGAGGGATTTATGGTAATGGGGACTTAGAGAATGATCCAATCTGGACAACGGGGTGGGATCACAAGTCTCTCATTGTTGGTGTCCGCAAAGAAGGGACATGGGCTTTCTTTCGATTGCCCAAAGCCAGTCACAGCTATGATGGAGCACACGGTTGGAATACAGAGTGGCCTCGCATACGGGACATTGGAACGTCCGAAGAGCCAGACTATCTGATGACCATGCATGGAATGTTTTGGCGATTTCCAAGTGCGTTTGCTTCCGATCAAAGTGCAGGCATCAGGCCGCGATCTTCCTATCTCAAGGTCATTGGTGATTTTGCCCGCTGGAACGACCAAATTGTTTTTGGTTGTGATGATTCTGCACAAAAAGAATTTCTGAACACGAGAAAACACAAGGGAGGCATTGGAGGGCCCGGCCAATCTAATTCCAATGTCTGGTTTGTGGATCCTTCCTTGCTAGATCAATTGGGTCCGACCACTGCTCATGGTGCCGTTTGGCTGAAAGAGGACGTAATGATAGGTGAATGGTCGGAGCCGTTTCTTTTTGCAGGCTGGTCAGGCCGATCTGCATGGATCGTTAATCATGGCCTCTCGGACATGACCCTGACGGTGGAAGTAGACTTGCATGGAGATGGACAGTGGATCGTGCTCGATACCATCATGCTTGCAGCAGGCCAGTCCCAAATGCTTCCCTTCGAACCCGAGCAATCGGGCGAATGGATCAGGATGCAGGCGCATCAAAATGGAAGGATGACGGTATCCTTTAACTATAGGCAGGAAGAAACCGGAACGGTCGATAGAGAGATTTTTAACGCAATAAGTCCCATCCACGCTGATCATACCACAGGAGGCCTTTTGTATGGTCTGGGCAATGATCGCAGGACGCTGGGAGTCGAGGTTCAACTTCTGGGACAGGAAAGCGCGAAGTCGATCGGATACTACGAATTGACCGAGTCCCTTGATTTAGTGCCTAAGATCGATACGGCCACGCAGAATTTTATAGTGAGCAAATTTGCCATTCCAAAGGATGTGGTTCAGCTGGATTCGGCTTCTGTATTAATCGTTGACGATCTCGGCCGGAGGTGGAGACTTCCCTATGGCGATGACGAGTTTATGACACCCACGCAATCTGGTCAAATGCGTCTTTGTCGCGAAGTTGCGACTGAACGAGACCTATTTAATTGTCATGGGACTTTTTATGAGCTGCCCGCAGAAAATGCCGATGGATTTGCCAAAATCAGACCCATTGCCAGTCATGATTTTTGGATTCATGACTACGCCTCCTATCGGGGATTGTTGGTGATGTCCGGAATCGAGATGGACGCTTCACCTAGCAAACATGTAATCAAGTCCGACGATGGGAATGCAGCTGTTTGGGTGGGGGTCATTGATGATCTTTGGAAGCTCGGAAAGCCTCGTGGTCGGGGAGGTCCGTGGAATCATTCTACTGTACAGAATGGTGTTCCTTCTGACGCATATTTAATTGGATTTTATGACAATCGGACGTTAAAATTGCAACATGACCTGGATAGTCCGGTGTCCATACGTCTTGAGGTGGATGCTACTGGCCATGGACCCTGGATCCCCTATGAGACCATTACAGTGTTGGAAGGACAATCGTTAACATACGATTTCCCTAGTTCCTTTGAGGCGCGCTGGATCCGATTTGTTGCCGATCATGATTGCAGCGCTACCGCGATACTAGAGTATTACTGACCACTACGGCCAAAATCTTAGCATAAGAATCAATACTCCAACAACATCGCCAACTGGTCTGCCAATCGGGATTTCGCCTGATATATTTCTTCTAAAGGACGTGCGAATGGAATGGGAGTATCCAAGCTGGCGACTCGGATAACGGGGGCATCAAGGGCTTCAAAGAGATGTTCACCTATCCAGGCAGCCAACTCGCCGCCAAATCCTCCCGTGAGGGATGCTTCATGCAAGACTAGGGCTTTTCCGGTTTTGGTCACGCTCTCTCTAATCAAGTCATGGTCCAAGGGTTGCAGACTTCTTAGATCTACGATTTCTACGTCCATATCCATCGTTTCTGCTAAGGCCCATTCGACCCCTGCTCCAAAGGTGATGATGCTGGCAGAAGCACCAGTCTGAACGATTTTCCCTTTGCCTAAAGGCACGCCGTATGGTTGTGCAGGAACCACGCACTGGTTGCTTCGGTAGAGCATTTTATGTTCAAAATACAGCACCGGTTGACCGCATTGCAATGCCGTGAGCAAGAGACCCTTTGCATCGTACGCATTGCTGGGATATACAATGCGAAGGCCTGGAGTGTGCGCAAACCAAGCCTCCATGGTCTGGGAATGGAATGGACCCGCAGAGACTCCACCTCCACACGGTAAACGAATGACCACTTGAGGACTATGTCCCCACCGGTAGTGCAGTTTCGCGAGGTTATTTACTATTTGATTAAATCCACAGCTGACAAAATCTGCAAACTGCATCTCCACCATGGCTCGATGGCCATGCAAACTGAGACCAAGTCCAACGCCAATGATTGCACTTTCGCATAGTGGAGTGTTGCGCACTCGAGCGCGTCCATACTTGCTCAATAACCCCTCCGTAGCCTTGAAGAACCCTCCGTACTCTCCTATGTCCTGGCCCATCAGGACCAATTTAGGGTCGGCTTCCATAGCTTGATCAAGTGCTTCGCTAACCGCGTCAATGTATCTTATGGTGCGGTCACCGGGTTCTGCGGGTTCGGACCATGTGGGTTCAGGCAGTGCTGGATAAACGGATTGTACTTCAGACTTAGCCGTGCTCTCCACTGGAGGTAGTGCAAATGCGGTTTCTTCCGCTGAGCGAATCTTTGAGGAAAGCTTTGCACGCAGGGCAGCTATCTTTTTCTTGCTGAGTACTCCCAAATCCAGCAAATACCGTTCGAAGTTCTCCAATGGATCTTTTTTAGCCCATTGTTCCATAAGCGACTTCGGCACATACTTGGTGCCAGAGCTCTCCTCGTGACCCCGCATTCTAAAGGTTAGGCATTCAATCAAGATTGGCTGCGGTTTCTTTCGGATCCGTTTTGCCCACTTGGCAACAGTCTCGTAGACTTCCACCACATTGTTGCCATCGATGGTAAGGGACTTCATGCCATAACCGATGCCACGATCCGCTAAGGTCTTGCAAACGTACTGTTCGCTTACGGGAGTGGACAGCCCGTAGCCATTATTTTCAATGATAAAGATGACCGGCAGATTCCAGACCGCGGCGACATTGAGTGCTTCATGAAACTCTCCCTCACTGGTAGCGGCCTCTCCGGTAAAAGCTAGGGAAACCTTTCCTTCCTCTTGCAGTTGGTGGGCCAGGGCAACACCTGCTGCCATGCTCAATTGCGGACCTAGATGAGAGATCATGCCTACGATGTGATGATCAAGCGTCCCAAAATGAAATGATCGATCCCGACCTCGAGTAAAGCCTTCTACTTTTCCTTGCCATTGCGCCATGAGACGATTCAAGGGTACTCTGCGAGAGGTAAAAACACCCAAATTGCGATGCATGGGAAAAACAAACTCATCCTGTTCAAGGGCAGCCAGAGCACCAACGGAGATGGCCTCCTGCCCAATTCCACTAAACCACTTGCTTATTTTGCCTTGACGCAACAAGGTGAGCATGCGTTCCTCAATCATTCTAGGCAGTAGCAAATCCTTATACAATCGCTGCAAGGCCTTGGGGGGAGTCTTCACCTTACCAAATTTGATTTTCGACTTATGTTGCTTAGCCATCCTTTGAGCTGATCATCGCAAGAAATGATGCAAGATATAACTCCTCACTCAAGCAATTCAGCGAAAATGCGGTGGGATTGTATGCTGCGAAAATGATCAAGGTGGTAGGCATAAAATTGCAAAAGGTCATCAAGGAGATCTTTACGAGATTGGCGGTCTATGCTTTCTACCGGGGTAGTGTCTCTTTCTGACTCCAGGTATCGTGAGAGACACATGCTGCGTTGCTCTGACAAGCATTGGGTACCGTCGGCAGCTGGCAAGAATTTGCCTTGTGCCAGATGGAAGAACCGATCTATGCTTGACCATTGGCCATCTGGATAAAACCCCAAAAACTTGCTGAGACGTATGAGGAAGTAAAGATGTTGATCCCGGATATTGGATTCCTTTTGATCCAAGATCAAGAAAGCTCCTTTCACAAAATCAAATAGAGTACGATTTTCTTCCGGCGACTCCATTGTTTTCTGTAGCACTTCTGCCATGAAGGTTCCAATACTTCGACGTATCGGGTCGTAGGGCAAAAGTTGATAGTGATCGGTCAGTCGCGCTTCTTTGACCCTGTTTAGGGAGTCATTGTTTTTGATGTAGGCTACTACTTCAACCAATGACATCAGTTGAAAAATGGCAGCAGGCATCTTGGCCTTTTTCTTGCGCACCCCTCCGACGATAAAGCTTTGCACCCCATGTTCGGCAGTAAGGGCGTCAAATATGATGCTGCTCTCACTGTACTTAAGTGAGCGGATGACAATTCCATGGACAGTGGTCAGCATGATTTATTTGAAAACGATGGTATAGATGTTGGTTCAGAATTCAAATCCAGAAATCGGTTCCTGCTGATACTTTGCCTTGGTTTCAAGTCTCTTTTGGTGCCTGGCGAGAATTAAGGTCGCCAGCTGCAATGCAGGATTTGCGTGTTCCAAGAGAGCTTCGCGCACTTCTCCTTCGTTTATGTCTAAGCGGTAGAACATGCTCAAAAGTGCCTCCTTGTCCGTAGCCAGCAAGTGTTCGACTCGCTGTGTGAGATGCACCAACACCTTTTCTTCTTGCGCTTCAGATAGCGTCTGAGGAAGAGAGAGATCGCTATCCATTTATTCGCTGTCCAGTCGGTTGAGAGGTATTTGCTTGTTGTTCCAAGATCTCGCGAAGAGTGGTTCTGTCATTCGACAGGCGCGGCACTTTTATCTGTGCTCCTTGCTTTCCCCTTGATTTTAACCAGCGTTGGAAGGATCCTGGCGGCAGATGGTGGGCAATAAGCGGCTTGAGGGCTAAGTCACCAATTCGCTTAGCAGCATAATCAGAATTAACGTCTTGCAGTTGTTTATCAAGTTCCTTGGCGAATGCGTTCATGTCTGGTGGTGCGACCATAAATTCCACAGCCCACTCGTGCAGTCCTACGCCCTGGCCCAGGCACCGTGGTGCAGCACTATAATCCGATATTTTCACGTCAAGCTTGCGACAAGTGTTGGCCAAAGCTAAATCCGCATCGGCGACCATCAATTCTTCCCCAAAAGCATTGATGTGATGCTTCGTGCGACCAGTGATTTGCAAGCGATATGGGGCTAAGGAGGTAAATCGTACCGTGTCTCCAGGCATGTAGCGCCAAAGTCCACCATTGGTGCTGATC
>JAHQVP010000031.1 GCA_019634275.1 Saprospiraceae bacterium | reverse complement strand
GTACTATACTATCAATTGGATACAGACTCCTTCACCGCCACACGCAAAATGATCTTGATGGACTAAATTTTTGCTCGAACAGTATACAGCGGCTATCCAAGAATGGGTAGCCGCTTTTTTTATGTCTCGCGCCCGATTCTAAACAGGGTCAAGTCCGTCATGACGTCTGACGTTGATGTGTCCTTCACTATTGCATCTTTCAAATCAATCTGCTTCTCTATCTTTAGGGAACACAACCATGTAAAGCAATGGCCTATAGAAGACAAGGCGGTATGCCAAGACGGCGCAATACTCTTGGAGGCACCGTACTTATAGCACTGGTTATGGTCGGTTTTGCACTCTGCAAATACTATGGCACCGTGCAGGTAAATCCGGTGACTAAGGAAAAGCAACGCATCAGCATGACAATCGATCAGGAAATCGCGATCGGACTGCAGAGCGCCCCCAGTATGGCCAATCAGCATGGAGGCCTGCACCCTGATCGACGTGCTCAGGAATTAGTCAAACAGGTGGGACAACGTCTAGTAGATAATACCATTGCAAGCATTTCGCCCTATAAATATGACTTTCACCTTCTGCGAGACCAGCGAACAGTCAATGCATTTGCACTCCCAGGAGGGCAAATTTTCATTACTGCAGCCTTGTACAATCGCCTGGAATCTGAAGATCAATTGGCCGGAGTACTAGGTCATGAAATAGGACACGTAATCGAAAGACATTCGGCAGAGCGTATGGCGAAGCAAGAATTGATACAAGGCTTAACCGGAGCGGCCGTCATGGCAACCTATGACCCGTATAATCCGGCCACCCAGCGCAGTGGAGAAGTGGCAAAGTACATTGGAAATCTCGTTTCTATGAAATTTGGTCGTGATCAGGAGTTGGAGTCCGATGACTTGGGCGTACGTCTCATGATCGAAGCGGGTTACCAGCCCGAAGCATTAATTGGAGTGATGAAGATTCTCAAGGCAGCCGGCGGTGGACAGCGACAACCCGAGTTTGCCAGTACGCATCCAGATCCTGAAAATCGAGTGGAACGGATACAAGAAGCCATTGACAAGTATCGGAATCAGGCGCTTTAATAAAGACAAGTCGCCATCGCTCACATATCAGAAATCGACAAAAATCTAAACTTTTTAACCCCCTCCACCTGTTGAAACAGGTAGAAGCATACAAAAGAACATGCAACAGACAAGAAGAAAAAAGGGATTTTTTGAATCGTCCAATCCCTATCTCAATGAAGAACGATTTGCCTCCAGTTCTGCCTCTTCACTGACGGGAACAATAGATGAGGATGCCGGTCAAATGACCGTCTCGGGAGCTGTTAATAAGACCTTTCTTCTCGGTGCGATCATGCTGGCAGCAGCAGCGTTTTCCTACACGTTTCCCAGCCCACTGTTGATTTGGGGAGGCGCCATCGGCGGACTGATCGTGGTGATTATTGCCAGCCGCAAGATGGAACGTTCCCCCGTGTTGGCTCCCATTTATGCTGGCTTGGAGGGCTTTTTTGTAGGCGGCATCAGCGCCATGTACGCAAGTATGATGGATGGCATCGTTATGCAGGCAGTAGCCCTGACCTTTGGGGTCTTCTTTAGCATGCTAGCCATATACAAGTCCGGGCTGATCAAAGTGACTAAGTCCTTCCGTACCGGAGTGATGATGGCCACCGGCGGTATATTGATCTTATATCTTGTGTCAATCGTAATGGGATTCTTTGGCATGAACATCCCCTTTCTGCACGAAGCCACGCCGCTCGGGCTGGTCATTAGTCTGGGAATACTAGCCATCGCTGCGCTCAATCTCCTTCTGGACTTCGATCTCTTCGAAAAGGGAGAAGAGCAGGGTGCTCCTGAATACATGGAATGGTTTGCAGGCATGGGTCTACTGATCACCTTGGTTTGGATCTACGTAGAAATTTTGCGCATACTGGCCATCTTCAGTGGACGAGAGTAACATGGACGCACTTGGTACAGTAGATAGCGTCATACAGGGCTCGGTCGCCTGGATTACCTTCGGGCATCCTGATCATAATTCCTTACCGCTGGTGCTGTTGGACAACCTGGCTCGCTCTATCGAATCGTGTGAGAAAGAGAATGTCAAAATCATTGTACTCCAGTCAGCCGGCAATCGTACTTTCTGCGCAGGAGCCAATTTTAGCGATATGCTTTCTTGCAAAGACCTGGAGAGTGCAACCGATTTTTTCAAAGGCTTTGGACGTGTCCTCTTGGCAATAAGAAACACTCCAGCCCTCGTGATCGCGCGCTTGCAGGGCAAAGCAGTAGGCGGCGGAGTTGGGATCGCAGCGGCAGCAGACTATGCCATGGGCACCAAGTGGTCCCTGGTGCGTCTGAGTGAACTGTTTATCGGATTGGGTCCATATGTAATCGGGCCCGCGCTGGAACGCAAGATGGGCTTATCTGCCTTCTCACAGCTTGCGATCAACAGTACCGAGTGGCAAACAGCCGAATGGGCAAAGTCCAAAGGTTTGTTACATGAGGTTTTTGATACCGCTGAGCAGATGGACGACTACTTGGATCGGTTCCTCGAAGAACTTCAAAAGTCATCGTCGGAAGCGCTCAGAGGCTTGAAGGAGATATTGTGGAAAGAAACCGAGGATTGGGAAAAGTTGATGACCGATAGAGCAGCCATAAGCGCCAAACTTCTCCTAAAGGAGGAGACTCAGGCGAGAATTAAGCAGCTGGCCAGCCAAATGTCTAAGGCCTAGCGAAGTACCGAAATATTCCTCCCTTGTCTTTTTAATTAGTGGTTAGACCGCAAAGCTTTCGCCACAACCACACTCCCTGGTTGCGTTTGGATTGACAAAATAGAATCCTTTGCCGTCCAGGCCTCCCGAAAACTCTAATGTGCTGTCGAATAGATAGAGAAAACTTTTCAAGTCGGTGACCACTTTTACTCCATTATCTTCAAACACCTGGTCGTTCTCCTGACCCTCATTGTCAAAATCCATTTTGTAGGAAAGACCACTGCACCCACCACTGACCACTGAGACACGAATGAAATAATCTTCTTCAATGCTACCCGATGCGCGGATCTCGTCAATCTTTGACTTGGCGCTTTCCGCTACTCGAATCATTTTGAACCCTCCAGAGCCGCTTCAGCCGCGACGCCATTCTTTTCCTGATAGTCTTTGATGGCACTCTTGATGGCATCCTCGGCCAATACCGAACAATGAATCTTAACGGGGGGCAGCGCCAACTCTTCGACGATGTCCATGTTGTCGATGGCCATCGCTTCGTCCACAGACTTTCCTTTTAACCACTCCGTGGCCAAAGAAGAGGAAGCAATAGCTGATCCACAACCAAAGGTTTTAAACTTGGCATCTTTGATTTTCCCAGATTCCTCATCCACTTCGATTTGCAGTCGCATGACGTCGCCACACTCAGGAGCTCCTACCAATCCAGTTCCGACAGACTTTTTGCTCTTGTCAAGTGTTCCCACGTTTCTTGGATTCTTGAAGTGTTCCAATACCTTTTCTGAATAAGCCATTTTACTTTGACGTTTTTTCTATTCCTATAACAATATTAATGCTCAGTCCATTCCACAGACTCTAAATCAACTCCCTCCTTGTACATTTCCCAAATCGGACTTAAATCCCTCATGTGATTTACCCCTTTAGTAATGGCATCAATGGTGTAGTCGATGTCTTCATCTGTCGTAAATCTTCCCAGGCTAAAACGTAAACTACTGTGCGCTAAGTCATCACCCAGTCCCATCGCAATAAGCACGTAGGATGGCTCCAGGGAGGCAGAGGTACAGGCGCTGCCAGAAGACAAGGCGATGTTTTGATTGAAAGTCATCATTAAGCCTTCCCCTTCTACATGTTTAAAAGAAAGATTCGTAACGTGCGGCATTCTGCTTTCTTCGGCTCCATTTATATATACCTCTTCCAGTCCTTCCATCAGGCCCTTCTGAAGACGATCGCGTAGTGCAGATAAGCGTGCAGCATCGGCGGCCATTTCCTTCTTTGCGATTTCAGCTGCTTTACCAAAGCCAACGATGCCAGGCACATTTAAGGTGCCCGATCGCATGCCTCGCTCGTGTCCACCGCCATCCATCTGTGCTGTCACCTTTACCCGTGGCTTCTTGCGATTGACAAACAACGCTCCTACGCCTTTGGGACCATACATTTTATGACCAGTAAATGCCATCAGATGTATTCCGATTTCCTTCGGTTTCACCGGAACCTTTCCTACTGCTTGCGTAGCATCACTCATGAAGAGAACACCATGTCGAGCACAGATCTCGCCAATCTCAGCCATCGGCTGGATCGTACCAGTCTCATTATTGGCCCACATAATCGAGATCAAAATGGTGTTGTCCTTGATTGCATTCTCTAGCACCTGCAAATCAATCAAGCCATTGGGTAAAACATCCAAATAGGTGACTTCACCACCCATTGCCTCAATCTTCTGACAGGCATCAATGACTGCTTTGTGTTCCGTCTTGAGGGTGATGATGTGATTCCCCTTTCTCTTATACATCTCAAACACACCCTTCAGCGCCAGGTTATCTCCCTCTGTAGCTCCGCTAGTAAATATGATTTCCTTGGGATCCACCTCAATCAGGTCCGCTATTTGCTCTCTTGCATAATCTACGGCCTCTTCCGCCACCCAGCCAAAAGGATGGCTCCTGCTGGCGGCATTGCCAGGCTTCTCATAAAAATAAGGCAACATGGCATCAACTACCCGGGGATCAACCGGAGTTGTAGCATTGTTATCCAGATAAATTAACCGTTGACTCATTCTTTTCTTGCCGTTTATTTAGATTTATTCTAAGAACCACAAAGATAACCATTTAATGAGCATTTGGTTCATCCAGAAATGAAGGAAAAAAGAGGGCTGACCACGGAAGAGTCTTGGCAATTATTCTGTTAACCAAAGTGGGTCAGCCCTTACTTCGGCATCTCGTTCGCCCTCGAAGAACAGACTTTTTTTTCAGCACCAAAATGGGTCTCTTAGGCTTTAGAAGGACTTTAACAGCCTTCTCAATCTGCCATCAATCTTAACAGTTTATTAGCACTTAATAATCTCAATTAAAGCCACTTACATATATTGCATTTTTATAATGCTAAAACGTTAAGTATCTTAGTACTTTCATCTTACCGTGATCAAAGATTTATTCAAAGGCATCCGAGCAGGCGATCGATTCGCATTGAGCCGTGCGATCACCATGGTGGAGAGCAAACGGCCTGATCAACGGGCTGAGGCGCAGGAACTGCTGATCCGATGCGAAGAAGTGGTAAAAAACCCGCTCGTTGTGTCTGTCACCGGACCGCCCGGTGTGGGCAAAAGTACTTTCATTGAAGCCATTGGTCTGGCGCTCGTAGAGCAAGGGCATCGGGTAGCCGTCTTGTCTGTGGATCCAGCCAGTCAGATGTCGGGAGGAAGCATTTTGGGCGATAAAACGCGTATGGCAATGCTTGGCAGAAGTGCCCAGGCCTACATCCGGCCATCTTCTAACAATAACCAATATGGCGGTATTACAACCGTTTCTCGTGAGACGGGGATGCTCTGTGCCGCTGCAGGATACGATCATGTGATCTTTGAAACGGTCGGGATCGGACAGAGTGAAAGCGATGTCCGGTTCATTGCCGACATGGTCATACTGCTCCTGCAACCAGGCAGTGGAGATGAGCTGCAAGGGTACAAACGAGGCGTCTTGGAACAAGCTCATCTTCTCGTGGTCAACAAAGCAGACGGCGAGCAGCAACAACTTGCCGAACACACCAGACTATCCTTTGAAACCAACCGGATGATGGTAGACCAGATCTGGCAACAGCGCATCCTTGTAGCTTCTGCTCTAAGCGGATATGGAATCCCTGAGGTGATGAACGCATTGAGTGAATTTGGCCAATTGGATCTGGTTGAGCTTCGCCTAGCACGGGAGCAAGATTGGTTTCGGTGGCGCACCGAAGACCTGATACGCTCCAAAGTAGCAGAGATGCTGGCTCCTGAAATCAAGTCATTATTGCAGGACATGGAGAAAGGTACTCTGTCTCCTACCCAGGCATTATTCCGCTTTGACGAACTGCTGCATGAACGCCTCGACTAGTTTCGCTGATTTACGAAGGCCAACTCTCCTGGCCTTTTTTGTCATGACCTGGTGGTCATTGATAGGGCAACCTGCCTATCGGGCACCGGTCGATTACCCTGTTCGACTATCGGGCACCTTTGCCGAACTAAGAGGCGACCATTTTCATATGGGCATCGACATAAAGTCCAGTACAGGAAGAACTGGAGACCCCGTCTTGTCCGTCGCAAGAGGCTATATCAGTCGAGTGCAAGTCAATCGTGGCGGATATGGTCAGGCTGTTTTTGTCACCCATCCGATGGGCACGACCTCAGTGTATGCCCACCTGGCATCCTTTGATCCCGTGCTTGCTGCTCGAGTGAGAACAGAGCAGAACCGCACCCAATCCGATGAAGTGGATATACGATTTAATGAAAGCGAGTTTCCCGTAGCCCAAGGCCAACTGATCGGTACATTGGGCAATACCGGGCACTCGTTTGGGCCACACTTGCACTTCGAGCTGAGAAACACGGCATCCAATGTCCCCATAAATCCGCTCCACCGCATACCTGTAGCAGACAATGTAAAGCCGACCGTGCATCGACTCCACCTCTATTATATCGATCATGAAGGCAGGGTGTTTCATCGCCAACCGTTGGAAAACATACAGGACACTTTGGAGGTTCCGGCATGGAGAATCGGACTTGGCGTAGAGGGCGTAGACCCTTTTAACGGAGGAAGAAACAAGAATGGCCTTTATGGAATCGATATTGAAGTTGATCAGGCGTTGCATTTTCGCTTACGTTTTGACAGCCTTCCCGATCCATTGGTTGACTTCCGATCCCACATTGACTACGCTTCATTAGTCAACGATGGAGCTTCGATACATTGCTGTTTTCCAAGAGGATCAAAAGCAATGCACACAAATCACATCCAACAAGGCTCTGGAATCATACCTATTTATGGAGATCGCTACACCGATGTTAAGGTCTCCTCCTATGACTTTGCCGGCAACATGATCACAAGGGCACTCACCGTCAAACGAGATTCTCTGCTGGCAAAGCCATCTGGTATTTCATTTCAACATGCCGTCCAAGCACAGTCAGTGGACACCATTGTCCGGGAGAAGATGCAACTTCGCTTTGCTAGTTCTTCCTTATTTGAGCGGCTCTATCTCAAAATCGAGAGTGCATCGCTAGAAGATTCCAATATTGTCTCGCCCGTCTACTCGCTGCTCCCAAAGGATGTTCCGCTTAGGGATGCTGTAGAAGTGTGCATCACCCTTCCTGACCAAGAATTGGATCAGCGGACTCGGCTATACAGTACCAGGGAAGATGGCATACTGCGTCTGCATCCCGGTCTTCGACAAGGTGACCAGTATTGCTCCTCCGTTTGGGAATTATCCCGATACTTGCTCTATGTAGACACTATACCTCCTCAAATCAATTTTGGTGGAAGAACAATTGCATCTAATGATGTTGTTCTACACTGGCTGGTTACGGATAATATTAAGAATGCCCACCTTAAATTTGATGTACGATTGAACAATGCATGGGTTTTGGCAACTTTTGATGCTAAGTCGGATCGACTGACTTGTCGCATACCGAAATCCAATTTTTTACCTTCCAATAACCAGTTGGTACTTGTCGCAAAAGATGAAGTTGGCAATACCAGCGAACATATTCAATCGATATCGGTTAACTAGTCATGGCAATTACACATCTTCAAGCGGGTGATCAGGCCCCGAACTTCGTTGCAGTAGACCAATCCGGAAACACGCACACATTGGCCGACTACAAAGGCAAAAAGTTAATCTTGTTTTTTTACCCCAAGGACAATACGCCTGGCTGTACCGCTGAGGCATGCAGTCTGCGCGATAATTTTACTGCTTTGCAGCAGGCTGGTTATGCACTATTGGGCGTCAGTGCAGATTCTGCAAAGAAGCATCAAAACTTCATCAATAAATTTAGCTTTCCATTCAGCCTACTGGCAGATAAGGAAAAAGAAGTGATCCAGGCCTATGGTGTTTGGGGACGTAAGAAGTTTATGGGGCGTGAGTTCGATG
>JAHQVP010000030.1 GCA_019634275.1 Saprospiraceae bacterium | reverse complement strand
CTTTAGGCGAGCTGCAACGCGAAATTTTTTTAATGTCTTGCTCTCTGACTTGACCATGCCATTCATAATAACCACCTTTGTAATCAGGAAATAAGCTTATGCCAGCAGCACCTTCATTCAGCTCAACCTCCAACTTTATTCGAACAACGACATAACCAGCTTGTAAAAAGGCATTTTTTAAATCACCAATTGCATGGTCAAGTTCAGGATGATCGGCCTTCCAACACTGTGCAAGCTCTAGTGTCGTTTCATGATAGTCCTTACTCCACTTCCTCCCGAGTACGACTTGCAAATAGATAATGCCGTTTCGAAAGGCCAACAATTTGGAAGACAATCCATAGCCAACGCGATAATACATATCGGTATTGAAGTAGTGCTTTCGATTGATTTCTTCTATACTCATAGCAGTTCATGAAAAACAAAAACTGCGCCAGAATTTTAACAGATGAACCAATCAAACTCATATCTTAGCTTCTCTTATATATCAATAGCTCATTATCACCTAGATACAAATCTGCATGATTGTGAAATATTTACACATTAATAATAGATATAATGTATTAGTGCTTCTTGTAGTGCTCGTTCTATGTGCTGTTGCATGTACTTCTACTTCGCCGAAGAAGGAAGAAACCCCTGAACGTGCCGTCTTCGAGACCGTTTCGCTAGCGTCCTTTAAGATGATGATGGAGGAGGAACCACTTGTTTTAATCGACGTGCGGACACCGGAGGAGGCGGCTGATGGTATGATTGCCGGTGCTGAACTCATCGATTTTCGGTCCCCAGATTTTCAAGTTCAAATCGAACGCTTGGATCGGGATGCCTCTTATGGCATTTATTGTCGTAGTGGAGGGCGCAGTAATAAGGCCATGACACTCATGCGTGAACTAGGATTTAGATCTGTTGTTGAATTAGAAGGAGGTTACTCCAATTGGATTAAGGAAAGCGAAAAGTAGATGCAAGAATACTGGGATGTCTTTGTCAATGGGTACTTGGGGTACGCCAGATACCTATGGTACGAAATCACACATCCATCACTTACCAATTATTTCTATTGGTTGATTCTCGTATCCCTCTTCTTTTTTAGCCTTGAAGTCGTTATTCCATGGCGCAAGGGACAGAAGCTCTTTAGAAAAGACTTTTGGCTCGATGCCTTTTATATGTTTTTCAATTTCTTTCTCTTCTCCCTCATCGTGTATAACGCAGCTTCGGATGTCATCGTCAAACTTTTAAATGACGGCATACACTCCCTATTGGGAATTGATCTCAGCATGATCAATCCTATGTACCAATGGCCTCTATGGGCTGTATTGTTGGTAGGATTTTTTGTAAGAGATTTCGTTCAGTGGTGGGTGCATAGGCTCTTGCACCGATCTCCTCGTCTTTGGGAGTTTCACAAGGTGCACCACTCGGTCGAGCAGATGGGTTTTGCCGCTCACTTGCGCTTCCATTGGATGGAAACCGTTGTCTACCGCTTTTGCGAATATTTACCGCTGGCCCTGCTCGGCATCGGACTCTATGACTTTTTTGTCATTCATATATTCACCCTTGCGATCGGTCACTTCAATCATTCCAACATCACGGTATCTGGACGACTAACGTCTGGGATTCTTGGCCTCTTGATTGGTATCGTAATCGCCACTTCGAGCTTTGACGTACATATCTTGACTGCTCCTAGCATATGGACCCAGGTGATTGTTGTTCTCGGGTGTGCCCTCCTCACATCCATCATATTGGGACCCTTCATGAAGAAGGTCTTTAACAACCCTGAAATGCACCTTTGGCATCATGTACATGATTTTCCACAAGAACATCCGTATGGCATCAACTTCGGACTCAGCCTTGCGATATGGGATTACCTCTTTGGAACCGCATACGTGCCCAAGGAGGATCCCAGTATAAAATTGGGTTTCCCTGGTGTCGAAAAATTTCCTGACTCTTTCGTCAATCAGGTGACTTATGGATTTAAGCGCGATGTTAGTTGAAAAGCGTGACAAAGAGCTGCGAACTAATCTTCCACTCCCCTTCTGTTTCCTTCCACATTGCCGAATACTTTCCGCCCACGACGGGCTCCTTACCATGAGCTGGGTCATACCCATTCCAAGTACCACTCTCCCAGGCTAAACTTCGATCCTCGTGAACAATCAATTCTTCCGTTGACCGTACCCAATACATTTTATTGGCACTCGAGGCAATGTATTTTCGGAGCGCATCCTTCCCAGCAATCAACGTTCCTGCTCCAGTCGTGACAAGTACATCCTCGGTCAGATAGCCTAACACCTTGGCATGGTCATAATCTTTCAAGGCGCGATTCGAAGCTTCTCGTATGTCTCGAATCTGATCTTCATGAGACTGCCCTTCTACATCGCATGAAATCATTATGCAGACAAAAAGACAAATCAGAGAAAATATAAACTTACACATCCGCATCACTACCCCTTAAGGGAGGGAGCATTAACCAGATCGGAGCGAGTAGCAGACTGCACGGCCATGGTAAATCCAGGGTACATACTAGCTGCTCCCACCACTCCATTCTTACTTAGTGCAATAAACCCAACCTGGAGATCCTCCACAGATTTATGTTTATCCGCAATCCGTTGGACCGCTGCCGCACAGGCTTCCTCTGGACTCAGTCCTTGCCTCATGAGCTCTACCACCAACGCTGAACCCGCGACGCGAATAATGGCTTCGCCCACACCAGTCGCACAAGCAGCCCCAACATCTCCATCGACAAAAAGGCTCGCACCAATGATGGGAGAATCCCCAACTCGACCATGCATCTTATACGCCATGCCAGAAGTAGTACATGCTCCCGCCAACTGACCGCTGGCATCAAGGGCGAGTGCAGAAATGGTATCATGATTTTCTACATTGACCTTTGGTTTATACTGTGACGTTTTCAACCATTCCTTCCAATCGGCTTCTCCCTTTTCTGTCAAAAGCTTGCGCTTAGGAAATCCCTGCTCTCTTGCAAACTGATAGGCACCGGCTCCTGCAAGCATGACATGAGGTGTTTCTTCCATGACCTTTCTGGCAACACTGATGGGATGCTCTATATCCTGAAGAAACGCTACGGCACCACATTGACTGTCGTGATTCATTATGCAGGCATCTAAGGTCACTTTCCCTTCTCGATCGGGTGTTCCACCGAGACCTACAGTAGTCCCATTCGGATCCGATTCGACAACACGTACTCCTTGCTCAACTGCATCTAAGGAAGATCCTCCTCCAGCTAAGATCGGCCATGAGACGGCATTGGACTGTACACCATGATCCCAGGTAGCAACCACGATAGGGCCTTGCATTGTCTCTTCTTGGGCAGAACTGCTGCATGCCATACCCGCAAGAGATAGCCCACCGACCATACCTGTGCGAATAAAACTTCGACGATCCTTCTTCATCTTCCTATCGATCCTTTAGCGCATTGACACGGTCTCTTACCGATAAAATGGAATCGCGAAACTCCTTTTGCAGGAGCAACATGTCGGAAGCCGTAACTTCCAACTGAGGTCCGTGATCATGGTCATGATCGTGGCCAGAATGATCATGGCCAGAATGATCATGGCCGTCGTGGCCGAATCCCGGGACTTCAACATGATTATCCTGCCACCATTGATGGCTTCGCTCGATGTCACGAATACGCTGAATCATAGAACTGTCCTCAGGCAAGAGGCCTTCTTTTTTCTCCAACATGGCTTTAAGTCTCGATAAAGACTCAATCTGGTCTTTTATCTCACCCTCGATCTTTACTGCCTCGTTATGAATGTCCGATGCCTGGTGCAAAATGTCATGATCCGGATCACTGCCACATGCCAGTAGCAACACGATGAGCAATCCTAAGGATACTTGTCTGTTTCTCATATCTAATTTATTCCACGTCAATTAATTGTACCTCCCTCAAGATATAGTTGCAATGATTGAGGTCTACTCCGTTGATTTCAAATCGACCAGTCACTTTTATTCGGTCGTCCATTTTGATCCGCTTTCGTTGATCTTTGTGCAGGTCAATTTCTACGATGGTCTCTGGGCCCGCGGCACCACAAAAATAGCACGACGCATTGGGTTTCTTTGACAATACATAAAATTCATTATCCTCATTTACCGGAATGAAATACCCCTTTAATGCGACCTCTTTTCCACTTAGCTCTCGCGGTATGTTGCCAAAAATCGGCATGAGATAGCTCATCTGCATGCTATCGATGAATTCAGGAACAAATTCAACATCGCTTAAGTCAACCCAGTCTATTTCTCGCTGTCCTTGCAAACTGGTACTCAGCAGCAACATCATGCAGGCTAAGAATCCTACTCTCCACATTACCATTTCTCGAAAAACGCGCGTCGGTTCGGGGTTGTTGCCATTTCTGTCGCCTTGGCATGTGCTCTTTTTTGTCATCTCCAGCATCCGTCACAAAGATCCTCAAATATGGCGCATTCTGCAGGTCTCTTTACTAACGAATAACTTCGATCTGCAAATCCTCCGCCTTCTTTTGCTTTAGCCATCGCATTCTCGTCTCTGGATTCGGTCGGTCCCAGTAGAAGGAAAAGCCAACAGGAGCTGTGGCGCTGTACCCATTTAGGCACTTCAATGCCAGTGCTTGAGAAGCCATCATGGCATCCAACTGGATGAAGGCTGCAGGTTCGCTGATGCTATCAGGCTCGTAGGATATCACGGTACCTGGCGCAAGGTCATTCAATTTGGCAACTAGAAATTCAGTCCGCGATTCCGCATCTTCCTTTAAGGTTCGGTATGCCTTCCCAACGGGAAGGTAGTTATCGAATACGACCCCCCCTAGCAACAATAGCGAGGCCAATAGACCCCACTTTGGAATGCGGTAAAGGTGGGAAACGACAATGGCAGTGGCCACGGCAAAAAATATTAATTCTATGTTGATGATTCTAGCCAATGCCCTGATCGAACCAAATCCTGGCAGCTCAAAGAGGAGACGATAGATAGACGCTTCTCCTACCCGTAAGTAGCACAAGAAAGTCAACAAGGAGACGACAAAGAGGGATCTTGTCGGGGACCATGTTTGCCATCCTTTTCTAAATACTGATGCCACTTCTTTAGACCAAAATAGCAAGAGACAGACTGTGGCTATCCCACCAGCGAATAGTTGATGGTCCCACCAGGCAGGGAGTCCTGTCCCATGATGACTCAGGACATCCCATAGCAGGCTACCCGATTTCGAAAAATAGTGCGATGAGAGTGTGGGTAAGTTGCCGACTACACCACTATAGCCATAAGACTCAACCGTACCCGCGCGCACCAGGTATGGAAGCATCAACGGCAGCAGTAG
>JAHQVP010000029.1 GCA_019634275.1 Saprospiraceae bacterium | reverse complement strand
CGGATTGCAATAGAATCGCATACAGACTACGCGATTGACAAAGGGGGTGCTTGGCTTAGCTAGGCACCTTCTTTTTCTTTGATGCGATTCGTCTTGCGGCAAGCATTAATACAATAGCCAGTAATGCAAGCATGAAAGGAATGCCGACGTTGCTGGAATCCAAGGCTCCGGGATCACCAACTAAAACGAGTGCCGCCCAGTTTGCAGGATGTGCCATGAGTGGATCTGCCTGACTGAGGTATTCCAGCTTTGCTTTTCGCAGCGCTTGGTTTTTCGGAGTCCCTTTTTCCACCTCTTTCAAAAATGCGGTAATGATGGTTTTTGTGGGCAAATCTCTGGCCTGCCAGAGGCTAATTACAAGATTGGGGCAACCGGCAAATAAAAAGGCTCGGGACAAATTCATGATGCCTTCGCCCTTTCTCAGCGGGCCGGCGCCCGTATTGCAAGCACTTAATATGGTAAGATCGCTCGTGACGTTCGTGCCGTACAATTCAAAAGCATGCAAGTCACCATCTTCGATCGAGTCTTGCTCTTGTGAAAAGACCAAACGGGATCGGTTTGGATCTGCATCGTCCATCATGCCATGCATGGCAAGATGCAAGATGGAAGGGCGAAAGGACAGATTTTTAAAATTGAATTCACTGGCTTCTTTCCCGATGAATGTTTCTCCAGCGTAGATTTGTGCCGCCGATACAATCTCATCCCGAGCCAAGGGAAGATCGCTCAGTTTCGAGCGGATGCCTTCGCCTGGACCCGCATACGACGGGGCAAATCCTGCGTATCGGTGGCCCCTACTCGGTTGATCCAAGGCCGCCAGGAAGAGTGTACCTGAGTTTGCTTGAGAGATACAGAAGTCACGAATGAGATAAGAGGATGGATCTCTGGGGTCGGTGCACAGGGATTCCAAAGAAAGGTGCCCCAGCAATCCGTCTGGAAAGATGATCAATTCTTCTATTTCGCTAGCCTCAGCGATAGCAGGGGCAATCAAGGCCCGATAGATATCAAAGCCCAATTGATTGTCATGGATCTGGGAACTGCTGCAGTAGGCGCGATAAGCGCGAAGTTCTTCCTCTAAGCCAGCATCGGTTCGATGCAATTGAATGTCTTTTGATGATATGGCAAAGATGAACCAAGAGGTATCTGCGGCAACAAAGGAAATGATCATCTGATGTGGGTCCAGCCGCGACTGCAATTCTCGTAGTTCTGCCGTCTGGACCTGATATTTTAGCGAAAAATACGAAGGGTAGTTGTGCTTTATGTCATTGATGAGCGAGTCGTATCGGTAGCGATATTGGTGAAACTCCAGGTGGGCAATAGAGTCACTCGGGTCATTTGCAAACGCAGACTTGGTGCGTTCTAGGTCCTGTTGAATTTTTCTTTCGGTTTTCAGCAGTGATGTTGGGACACCTGCGATTGCGTCCAACTCCCTTGCGTAGAGGTTTTCACTGAGGATAGTGGATTTGTTCCTTTCGGAGAATCGGAATGCTTCTTCGAGATATGCCAGCGTATCGGTTGCCTCATAAAGCGATTTAGCAACTGCAATGGCGGTTCCATATACTTGAACACTTTCTTCTTGAAGAATCGATTTCGATCCTTTTGCGATGAGCTGATGGCGCAACTTGCCAATAATAGTATCGCAAATTCTCAAGAGGCGAAGGGATAGCCGCAGGTCCTTGATCTTTTGTGTTTGATGGTTCCGCTGGCGGTAGATTTCACTCTTTTGAAAAACATGGGAAAGAAGGAAAGAAAGACTCAGGCAACGGTGGATGGACTCGTCAGAAAAATCAATGCCACTCGCTGCTGGAAATACCCCAGCTATGGCACTATCGGATGACTCCAGTGCTGCGTCATAGTCTCCTTGTAAGAGGGCAAGATCACTTTGCACTGCCCAAAGCGAAGCCTTTTCGGGGTGGTTGGAGTCGTAGACCATATTGACAATTTCCCTTCCCTGCTGGATATGGGCTTGCGCAGCCACGTATTCCCCTTCTTCCATAGAGAGCTCCGCCAAAGCAGCATGGTATTGATTCAACGTATGGAAGTCTGGTCCCAGATGGAGCGTGGTTTGGTCAATGGCCTTTTCAAACCACGATCTCGCCTGATCAAAATCACCTGATTTCTGAGACAGCAAGCCCAACTGGTAGTAGCATGAGGTATACAGTTCGTTTAAGTTGTTGTTTCTTCCGATCCTTTCGGCATCTATAAATAATGCTGCCGCCAATGAATCCTGTCCGAGCGTTCGGTTGGTAATTCCGGCGTTGATATAATTGTAGGCAAGGAGGGGATGGTCTTCTCCAAAGAGTTTGAGATCCATTATGGTAGCCTTGTCGTAGTATTCCAGGGCCAACTCGTGATCTCCCAGATTGTCATACATGCTGGCAAGATTGATGTACAAGCTGGAAAGACGTCGGTGTCCATTGGGGTAGTGGTCTAAGAAAATTGGGAGAGATTTGAGCGAGTAGTCGATCCCCTGATCATACTGGCCATGAGCCAGTGCTCCGCTTGCCATGTTGTAAAATGAGATGCCGAGTTGCAAATGATCTGGAGGATAAGAGCGTAAATTGATGTCATGCGTGCGTTCCTGAAAGTGCCTGGCGGTGCGCATGTCCCCGATTGCTCGATTGGCAGCAGCCAGGCCCGTGGTCGCCCTGGAAATCTCTTTTAAGGAATCGGGTATTTCGCTTTCGTAACGCTGAAGAGCCTCCTCAAATCGCTCTATGGCCAGATGGAATTTTCCCAATCGATAGTAGGCATTGCCCGCATTGACCATGCTGCGCAATGACATAAAGATGGAGTCTTGGCGGGCATATACCGTTGATGCCCTAAGGTAAGTCGTTACAGCGCTGTCAAATTGCCCAGATCTGTACTTGACATTTGCTTCATCATAAAGCACACGCGCAGAAGACTGCGATAAAGCCTGTACACTGAACAGAAGTAAGAATGTTGATGCTGCGATAATTTGGTTCATGCTGGGAAAGGGTCAGAGGCAAAGTACGAATTCTGAAAAAAATACGGGTGGAAGGATCCATGCCGGTAATGTTTGTGTCTCTGGTCCTACTAATAGCAAAAGCAAATCATGAAACAGATCTCGTTCTTGCAATCTCTGGATCAGCTTCAAGACACAAATGAAGATGTATCTCAGTCAAGCAGCACCCTCTGCATACTGGAGCATCACCACTACGTAGCCATTCATCGATGTGCTTCGTGGGGAATCCCTGTATTGACCCCCAATCCCTTTATGACGGCTGACCTTACGGTGAAGACGATCATTAAAATGAAGAAATCGCTGGTAATATTAAGTGAGCGATTGTACCAAATTTTGCAACTGCACTTGCAACCACTTCTGTCCGATCAGGGGTTACGCATCATGATTATTCGTCCTTAAAATGACATTGCTGCTGGGAGGATTCCGTACCTTAATGTTGATGGCGCTGAGCAAATGGACAGACACTGCCGTGGACAAAGACCATACTCTTTCTGAAGTACAGGCGGGGAATCAAGCGATGATAAAACGCTTGTATGATCAGTTTAGAAGTGAATTCATTACGTGGTCACAAAAATCCTACGGCTTGCAAGACGATAAAGCCATCGAACTTTACCAACAGTCTTTTACCGCTTTTTACTACAACGTGCGCGAAAGAAAGATTACCCAGTTGGAAAGTTCCATCAAGACCTATCTATTTGCCATCGGAAAGAACAAGATTCGAGATCATTTCAAGAAGAGTCAGAGGAATGACGAGTCCCTTGATGAGCATCATCACATTGGGGTAGATGCTCAGATTATGAGTAAGTACGAATCAGTGGATCTGAGTTCCAAAGTCAAGTTTTTACTCAATCGAATAGGAGAACCTTGTCAGACCGTCTTGAAGTTGTACTATTTCGAGCACTATTCCATGGAGTCAATTGCAAGTCGTATGAACTACAAATCCGAGAATGTTGCTGCCAAACGGAAGTTTACCTGCTTGAAGCAACTCCGCACCATGCTCTCACAAGGATAAAATCGGAATATGGAGGAAGCGCAACTCGAACAAATTCAGCAATATCTTGATGGTCATCTTAAAGGCGACCAGCTCATCGCTTTTGAGGCCAGACTTGCAGAAGATGCGGCACTGGCTGCGCAGGTCAGGGAGCTGAAGGATATCGATCTGAGTTTAGAGAGCATTGGAGTCGATCACTTTCAGAAGCGCATGGAGGCCTGGGAAGAGGAGCATGTAAGCGGCGCCAGGCAAGACCGGTCAGGCAAGTATGCCAGCAGATGGGCCATGGCGGCAATCGCTTTGGTTTTGATCGGAGTGAGTCTGTTTATCTTGCCAGATGCCGGCCCTGACGGCAGATCGCTATATGCCGCTTACTTCGAACCCTACCCTAATCTGGTCACCAGCAGGTCAGAAGAGCATTCCGAAAAACTGATCGCGGGGATGATGGCCTACGACAACTTAGATTATGCGCAAGCGTGTACGACATTGGCAGATTATCTGGTAGAAAAGCCCGAGGACCGCTTGGCCATGTTGTACTTAGCGATAGGACTGATCCGGGAAGGAAAACATGAGGAGGCCCAGGGTTGGTTGGACAAGAGTAAGACAAACACCCTATACCAGGAACAGGCAGAATGGTATACGCTCCTCAACCTTCTGGCATCAGAGCAACTGGAGGAGGCTCAATCCTATGCAAGCACATTGTTGAAAAAGGAAGATCACTATAAGCTTGAATCGATCCGGGCTCTTTACGATCAAGTGATCAGAAAGTAGCGCTTAAGCCAAGCCAAGCGTTGGTCTCTTTAACTGGTCTCCCTATCCTGTAAGAATTATATGATCATACCACGATTCGCGATGAGTGGTGGCTAGCGCCAATAAAAAGGGCCGCCTAGGAATGGCAGCCCTCAACACTCAAATCCGTAGAAATATCTTTATACTTCAAAAGTATTTAGTTTTCCCTGGGAAATCAATGTAGTGCAAACTACGGATGGTATACAGAGCCCCACAATTTGAATAGTACTTATGGGAAGAAGGAGTACATGTTGCCACAAAAGAGATACCCATGGTGAATATGAATCAAATCGATGAAGAAGATCTGCGCTACAAAGAGCAGATCTCCATTGGAGGATATGATGTAGGACCTGACCGCACCATTACCTTAGCAAGACTTATAGAAGCGCTGCACGAAGCTTCCACCAGGCAAGTTATGAGATTAGGACTCTCGGCCATCGAATTGGAGCCTTTTGACGTCACTTGGGTATTGGTGCGCCAGCATCTGACCATCTACAAGCTGCCTGTTATGGGTGATGTAGTCCGTGTGGAGACCTATCCTACAGGAAAGGATCGCCTGTTTACGTACCGTGATTTCAAGCTGACTTCGGCATCAGGTGACCTGCTTGTAACGTGCGCATCAAGCTGGATCCTGATGAACACACGCACAAGGAAAATAGGCCAGTATCCGCCGGCAGTTGAGGCATTACTAGAGTCGACCAATGGGTTCGATCACCTGCCTCGAAGCCCCAAACTGTCCTTCATGTTGTCAGACCAACAGACATCCATTCGTCGTCTTGTCTACCGCAACGATTTGGATTTTAATAGGCATCTGAGCACCCCACATTACTATCGCTGGATGATGGATGATTTCTATCGGCAGCATCCAGAATTTGATCAATCACTGTCTACCTTTAGCCTACTGGTCAAGGGGGAGGCGCGAGAAGCTGATGTCATTACCATCGGGCATCATTTTTCCGTAAAGGATGAAGTGCACCATATAATGCAAAATGAGAAGGGGCCGATTGCCTTAGCAAAGTCCGTGTGGACCTGAAGAATCGAAACTTTGGTGACGTTAGGCCGTCTTGATAGAAGGTAAAATGCAGAACCAGCACTTGTAAAATGCGTAAGCCGCACATACTGTAGGATGGTAGTAGCAAAACACCGAGCGGGAATACAGGCATTGCCCATGATGTTGTGGGTGCTCTGCCTGGTTTATTTCCTATTGCGGATATCTTTCAACACGCAGTATGGTTTTCATCGAGACGAGTTCCTCTACTTGGCGCAAGGCAACCATCCGGCATGGGGGTATTGGTCCAATGCTCCACTTCCCGGATTGGTCAGTTTCGTAGTGCAGCGCCTTCTGGGCGATTCCATCTGGGCCATTCGCTTTGTGCCTGCTCTTCTTGCTGCGACCACGGCCTTAATGACAGCTCTTACGGCTAGAGAACTAGGAGGCAGCAGGTTTGCCCAGTTGCTGGCCGCTTTTTCCATTATGATATCTGGTGCTTTTTTACGTGTTTTTCTGCTGTACAATCCTGTTGGATTTGATGTCTTTTTCTGGACGCTCTTCACCTATGTGGCTGTGCGGCTGCTTAATCGAGGGGAAAAGCACTGGGTCATCATCCTGGGCCTTATGATGGGAATCGGTTTCCTCAATAAATATAGTGTGGTCTTTGTATTGCTGCCACTGCTGATGATCTTTCCTTTTTCCACTATTAGGCCGCTAGTACTTAGCAAAGAAGGCATATGGGGAGTACTGGCTGCCCTGTTTGTGGTGACGCCCAATCTCCTTTGGCAGTATGCACATGGATTTCCCGTGATAGGACACATGCAGGAGTTGCAGGAAAATCAATTGCAAAATGTTAATCGCATAGAGTTTCTAGTCGATCAGGTGCTTTTCAATCTCAACGTGCTGCCTGTCTGGGTCGCCGGCTTCTTTTACTTTTTTCGTCGAGAAGGACGTCGTTTTCGTGACCTGGGGGTACTCTTTGTTTTGGTGATCCTTCTCTTGTTGTTGCTCAAAGGCAAGTCTTACTATACACTCGGTATCTATCCGATTATGATCGCTGCTGGTGCTGCCTGGTGGGGAGAAGTGGCTGTCAAAAGAAAGTGGGTTAGGCCGGTAATTATCGGCTTTTCGATACTTAATCTACTTCCAGTCTCTCCTTATACCTGGCCTTTTCTTCCACCAGAAAAGATGGTCGCATTTGGGCAGTACGGTCCCGATGCTTTCCGTAGGTGGGAAGATGGCCAATTGCATGCGCTGCCTCAGGACTATGCCGATATGTTTGGCTGGGACGAAATGGCCAGACTCGTGTATCAGGCCTATGAGGCCTCTTCCGACCCTAGTCGCACCGTCATCTATTGTTCCAATTTTGGTCAAGCCGGAGCGGTGGATCACTATGGAAAAGAATGGAGCTTGCCGGCTGTGCTTAGTTTTGCCGATTCTTGGCTGCTGTGGCTTCCTGAAATCTCAGAGCACCATAATGCCTTAATCTACGTAAATGACGAATTGGGAGAGGATGTCCAGGAGCTGTTTGCGGACATCAAACAAATGGGAATGGTCGAGAATGACTTTGCTCGAGAACGAGGTACGACCGTTTGGTTGTGTCAGCAACCAAGACGATCACTGCAGACATTTTTGCAATCTCGGATAGCAGAAGTCAAAGCCAATCGTGGCTTGACGGAATAAGTAGAAAAGAAACAAAGGGTAACATATTGGCCGTATGAATACGGACAAAGTACTGTCCATAACTGGACAAGGTAAGGTTATATATATTATTTTCATATATATAATAATGTGAAAAAGAGAAGTAGTGTGCT
>JAHQVP010000003.1 GCA_019634275.1 Saprospiraceae bacterium | reverse complement strand
TCCTCAGCGACAAGATCTTCATCCGGTGATTTTTCTAATCGCACATTGGATACTTCTGGTTTATCACTCAGTAGACCGGACGCACGATACGTTGTGCCATCGTGCGTCACTTCCAGGTGATATTGTGTTCCCGTTTGGAGTCGCCAATCTGGAGGGGCGGCATAGGTGCCGTCACCCACAAATGCAAAATTGACCACGGCGTCGGCGTATCGAACCACGACTTCCGCATCGCTGACGTTGGGAGCTGGGACGTTTTCTAAGTACCCTGTGGTTCTTTGCAGGCGGATGATCTGTGGTATGTCAAGATCCGTCAACCATGCGTCAACGACAAGGCGCACGTTTGATCCTTTATTGAGCTCTAGTGGAATCTCATCTTTGAAGCACCCTGTGGCAGTCATGAAGAGCGACAGGATAAGGACTGTCTTCAGTTGATGATTCATATTGTTGATTTTCATAGTCTTAGAATTTGATGTTGTAGGTCACTGCTGGTACGATCCCAAAAAGGGCCGATCGTTCTGCATAGGTTCGAGACGGGTTTTGCTCGTCCTGTTTAAAATTTATGGCGAATGCATTTTTTCGGTGATAGGCGTTGTAGATGCTGAACACCCATTCACTTTGCATCCTTCGGTCTTCATTTTTTCTTGCCGTCAGCGTCATGGAAATGTCCAGACGGTGATAATGAGGAAGACGAGCACCATTGCGTGCTGAAAAAACAGGTACGATACTCCCGTAGTATTCATATTTCCCGGTAGGGTAGGTGGTGGCGCCCCCCGATGAATAGATAAAATTGGTGGACAAGGTGATTCTGGGCTTCAGCTGGTAGGAAAGCACAATGGCTAGATCATGAGGTTTATCATATTTCGCATTGTACCAATTGCCTTTGTTGATCTCTGGTATGCGCTTCTCGACTTTCGAGTAGGTGTAGTTTAACCAACCTGTCAGCCTCCCTGCATCTTTACGAATCATGAATTCAATGCCGTAGGCTCGTGCTTTGCCGACTCTTAGTTCGCCCTCCAGGTTTTGATTGAGCAATAAACTTGCTCCTTCTCTAAAATCGATCGCGCGCTCAAAATCTTTATAGTATGCTTCGATTGAGGCTTCGAAAGCATTGTTTGAAAAGTTTCGAAAGTAGCCAAGAGCCAATTGGTCAGCGAGTTGAGGTTTTACGTTGGGAGAGGCCGTGAACCACACATCAAATGGGGTGGCCGTGTTGCCATTAGAGGCTTGTTGAATATACTGAGCCGTGCGATTGTAGCTCATTTTCAAAGAGGCACGGCTACTCATTTTATAGTTAAGCCCAAAGCGCGGTTCTAGGTTGTAGTCGCTGTGGTACGCCCCTTTGCCATAGGTAGATGAGTCCAGTATTTCGGCATTGCTATTGGTGGCATAATGCGTATGGGGTCCTATGTTGTGTAGGGAAGAAACGCGCAGTCCGATCTGGGTGGTCAGTTTAGGAGTAGCGTTTATTTCAACGCTGACATAGGCTGCAGATTCTATGCTGTTGGCCTCCTCAATCGTCACTTCCGAGATGGCATTTTCTGTGTCCTCTACGCGAATTTTGCCCGGCTGGATATGGTGTCGTATGATCTGACCACCGAATTCCAAAGCCGTATTAGGATTTGGGTAAGCACTAAAATCAGCTTTCATGCTGACCTCTTCCAATACTGCGTTCCAGGAGAATTTTTGCAGATCATCGATAAGTAGACCATAGTCATATTGGCTATAATAGGTCGTGAAATTGGCAAATAGTTTTGGCGAGAAAATGTGGTTCCAACGCACCGTCCCAGTCTTGTTGCCCCAGCGTACGTCAAAGTTGTCAGCAGGCACTACGAGAACATCCCGTCCGAAATATCCGGATACAAACAACCTGTTATTTTCATTGATTCGATAATTGCCTTTGGCATTTATATCGTAGAAATAGAAAGTAAAGTCGTCTTCCGAATTCTTCATGAATGGGCGTGCTAAGACATCGAGGTATGATCTCCTTCCCGACAGAATAAATGATCCACTGGTGCCAATAGGAGCCTCCAGTGAGAGCCGACTCATGAGGGTGCCGATGCCAGCTGAGCCTCCAAATTTCTTTGAGTTGCCTTCCTTCATTCGGATGTCGAGCACGGAGCTCAATCTTCCACCAAAGCGTGCGGGCATCGCACCCTTATACAATTCCATGTCTTTGATGGCGTCGGGATTGAAGGCAGAGAAGAAGCCAAGTACATGCGAGGCGTTGTAAATGGGAGCCTCATCCAAAAGGACGAGGTTTTGATCGGCATTGCCACCACGAACATAGAATCCGGAGGTGCCTTCTCCAATGGATTTAACCCCAGGCAACAGTTGGATGGCTTTAATGATATCGACTTCTCCCATTAGTGCTGGGATTTTCTTGACGGCTTCAACATCCACCTTGTCTGTGCTCATGCCTACCGCTTTGATGTGTTCGTCGGCATCCTCTGCAACCACGACGACTTCAGTCATGGTTTGCATGGAAGGCATTAGTTCTACATCCATACGGATGTCCCTTTGGAGATCTATTCGATGAATGACTTCGTCATATCCCAGATAGGAGTAAGAAACTTCGTACGTGCCAAGGGGAAGCGTTATCGAATAGAATCCGTACACGTTAGTGACATTTCCTTGGGCCAAGTCTTTGACAAAGAGCGTCGCACTGGCGAGTTCTTCTCCGGTCGATCCGTCACGGATATGACCACTGAGTGTAAACTTTGTCTGAGCTTGAATGCCGGAGTAACATCCTATCAGTAGGAATAAGAATGCTAAGTAATGGTGTTGTCTTTTCATGTTAAGATTTTGGCATAAGAATGTCCTTTCGGCTATATGACCGAGCAGAAATTTTTATATGTAAGTGAAAGTTTTACCAGTAGTGTCTCACCCCTACGTCGATGGCGGTGGCCAACGGGTCGAGGACTGAAATTCTTAGATTGGCTCCAATGTCCCACTCCCGTGCTATGGGATAACGCATCCCACCTTGCAGATAGAAGGAAAATTGAAGTGACTTCTCGCGATGGACTTCTTGAAAGTAAGGCTGATTGATCACCAGGTCATTGCGAAGGAAGAAGAGTTCTACTTCAGACTGATTCGCCTTAAAGATACCCACTCCCACTCCGGCTCCCGCATGATAAGCTAAACCCTTGGGCCGAATCCAATGCCGATTTAAAATGATCGGGATTTCGACTGCAGATAGCTTGAGAGACAGATCTCCTCCAATATCGATAACATCACCGGCCACAAGTTGGACCCCTTCTTTCAATACTACTGTTTCAGGCTCAATGCGGACATTACTGGAGCTGCGCGCCGAACTGATGCGAGAAAACGGTTGAATTTCGTCAATATCTTGATCCGTTAGGGTGGTTCGTACTGAGGCATTCAGGTCCAGATCAAATGAGTAGCCCACGAGTCCGCTTTGCAAACTCCACCTTGGGCTCAGCCAACGCATGAGTTCGAATTGTGCCCCTACCGTCGAGCTTTTCATCACATCGATGCTCAGGCTTTCCCCATCTTCCTCTATGTAGAGGCTGTTAATCCAACCGATGGGATAGAGACTGTAGGCGAGGCCTGCTGACCACTTAGGAGCAGCGCGTTGAATTGCTGGTGGATCTAATTGTGAGGTTATGGGCAACCGACGACCGCTCCAGACAAGGTTACTTTCTTTCCAAGTCATCATAGGGGACGATATTTGTTGTCGGCCGGTTTCATCCTCCAGGGAAGGAGCATCTGCTCTTTCCTTGTTGACCCGGGGCTTGCTGGAGATCAGAGGTGAGGTGCTCTTAAGGTCCTGTTGTACGCCATCGTCCTCTCGCGATTCTGAGTCCCGGATAGAGTGGGCATTCGGAATAGGAGCTTGCTCCACATTGGCGGGAGCAATTGTGGTGACTTCTTCCCCTTCTTCTGCCGCATCTGGACGATGCTGATCTTGGACTGATGCTAATGGGTCCTGATTTTTATGCTTTGATGGATCCGTTGTAAAAGGATCCGGTCTATCGATATGCTGAGGCAAGGCTCCATCGGTCTCCAAGAGTGCAGAGGGTTTATCCGTGTCTCCCTGAGGAGCGCTGCCCATGAGGGAGTAGAGTACACTGCCCGTCGCTGACAACATGAATGCACCCAAGAGTATCCAAACGAAAAAGCGTCTCTTTCGTTTGGGGAAGTGCTCGCGAGCGGCCAGCCAAATGGCTTCGTCCGGGACGTTCCACTCATTTTTTGCAGCATCTGTATTGCTGAGCGCCTTCTTGAAAAACGAATCCATGTTATCCATTTCCGCTAGCAATTAATTGTGATTCCAATTTAATTCGAAGCGCCTTGCGCGCCTTTGACAGCTGAGATTTTGAGGTGCCTGCCGAGATGTCAAGCAACTTCGCAATCTCCGGATGAGTATAGCCCTCAATCGCATAGAGATTAAATATCAGCCGATATCCTACCGGAAGCGTTTGAATTAACTTTGTCAGCTCTTGAGCTGAAAGGTGATCATAGATGGACTCTTCTCCGTTCTCAATGATGTGCGCTTCTTCAAGCTGCGTTAGGGTATCGTTCCAGCTGGTTCTTTTTAGAAAGCTAAGTGCGGCATTTACGAGCACCCGATTGGACCACGTAGAAAAGGCGCCCTTGTGTCGCTTGTACTGATCCAAATTGTTGAAAATCTTAATTAGTCCTTCTTGCATGATGTCGTCTGCCTGCATCTTATTCTTTCCATAGCGTAGACTTGTCATGTACCACTGGATGCGATGCTCTTCGTACAGCCTTCGCTGTGCACTTGCATCTCCCTGAAGTGACTTTCGTATGGTTCGTAACAGATTCACTATCGCTATCTAGACGTATATACTGCGCAAGAGGTGAAAGGGTTGCCTCGGAAATATAAATTTTTCGAATGCATGGATTTGGCGTAAGGAAGGGCATGCCAAAGACCGAGGGCTACTGCAAAGAAGACCTTGCATCACGGTCCCAATTGGATTACCGAAAGTATTTGTCTGCAAAAAGATTTAGAACAGAACGTGTCTGATCACGGGCCATGCCACATGGCGCAATCCGTGCAACGAAGAGACTGGCTTCTGGTACCTCAAACGGTTCCGAAAGTTCGACGGACTCTCCTGCCTCAAAAGTGACGTCACCATCAATGACATTCCTAGACAGAATGACCTCACCGGCTTGGTATAGCACATTGGACAACGATCCCGTACTGAGATCCAGAACAGTTTGGCAGCTGGGCAGAAACTCCAATTCGAATTTAAATCCAACGGAACTCCAAATATCATCCCATTCGAGGTACAGTTCCTGACCAGTGGTTACGGCCAGCCCTTCTACTGCACTGGCATATTCGACTCCGGCCCCAGTGGCGCAGTCATCATCTGAAGAGGAGATCAAAGAAAGAGAACCACAGCCACCGGAGTGCACATGCAATCTGGTATCGCTGCCTCCGAAGCACGATCGGACGTTTAGGATGCCATCACTTGGGGCAACATAACGATACCAATTGGCGTGAGTGGCGGGTGGTTGGATCGAAGGCGTAGCTCCACTGCCGCTATTGGGCCCGGACGCTAGATAAATACCATTGTCCAATATGGGGATGGCATCGGTACAGTCTTCGCCTACGTCATCTGCATACAACACATAAAATTCAAAAGACTGGTCGGACCATACATCATCCCACTCAATGTAATAATGCTGCCCCTCAAGCACGTCCAAATTGGCGATCGATGCATAGTCATTGGAGCCGTCTCCCAGATCACAGTCGTCGTCGGAAGCCGCTTCCTCCGTGAGGTTTGCACAGGTTCCTGAATAGACCCATAGCCGTGTGTCAACAAACTGTCCACACGAAAAGATTTCGATCTGGCCATCTCGTGGAGCGGTAAAAGTAAACCAATTGGCATGTTGGGCCGCTTCCTGACCGCTATCGTTATTGGCTCCTTCACCAAAGGAAGGACCAGGTGCCAGATGGCAATCGTCAACCACAATCTCGCGAGCCGTTTCGCAAGTATAAACCTGGCAAGGAGCATTGATCAGAAGGGTGAGAGAACAGTCCGTATTTCCAGCGTCTTCAATGCGGATCGAGTAGACGGAATCAATAGAAAATCCGATTCCACCATTGTCAAACGTCTGCGCCGTTCCATATTCGATTCCACTTTGCTGGATGTCGCCAGAAATAGAATAGCTCGAGCCTAGCATGGTGCCACTCGGATTAAGCGTAAAGGTAAATCGACCGTTGGCACAATTGCCGAGTTCCAGCCCTGCTTCAGAAATGATGCATGGACATGGCACCGAACTGAACTCCGGCGCAGGAACCGCACATTTGGTAGCGGACTGATGCCAAGGTAAAGCATTTGCCCAGGCATTGACCACGGCGGATTGATCTGCTGAAAACATATAGAGACAGGCATCAAAGGAGTAGTCCATATAGCTCCAGAAAGGAGTGTAAGCTCCCATGCACGATTTGGGAGCATCCATGCAAGAAGTCACGGTCACGCAACCATCGGTGCTCTCCTCTTGTGCTGGCGTGTCATCGATAGTAAGTGATACCCCAGTGGGAGTGGGAGGGTTCTGGTCAGCGTCTCCACAAGCCCCATTAAAAGTGTGCAGCAGACCTAGGTAGTGTCCTGCTTCATGTACGGCCGTCTTACCCATGCCGTAGTTGGTGCTGGAGTTTAAGATCGCTCCAGAGAAACAGCTCTGCCCTGGTGCACCGAATACGGAGGCCTTAACCCAAAAACCATCGCCATTGGCTGAACCCGGTAATACCGATACACCGATGACGTCACTGGCCACACCCGTAGGGGCCACATCACTGACAAATATATTGAGGTAGCCCGACCAGGTGCTTCCCGCCGATGGCCAACCATGTTGCCTAATGGTGATGGCAGGATCACCATCCGCTAAGCCACTGCCTGCGGGATGGTTCTGAGAAGCCAAACAGAATTGAATGCACGATCCATTATCCGGTTCGGGTGCATAAGACAAAGGGTATCCCTCCGGACAGGTCTCACTAAGGTCAGTGGTGTACGTTGAGAGATCCGAGTTAGATGCCGAAAAAGCCTCATTCATGACGGAGATTTGAGCTTCCGCCGTTTCGATCAAACAAGATAGATCAGTGCAATCCAGGTTGCCATCATAGTGCACAGCAACTGGAATGACCACAGAGTTGGAATCGCCGCAGAGTAAGGCTTGGGTTTGAGATCGAGCAGTATTGGACTGCGATACCCAATACGCATATTGTTTTGAAAAATCGGGGTCCGTCTGAAGGCGATGTTCCAGGTACTTTTCGCTTGCACACCGATGTTTGTGTACACCCGCTTTGGATGCTTGACCGAAAGCACCAAGAGAGAAAATCGAGCCAACCAGGAGTGTGTTCAAGATTCGAAAAAAGAAGATATCCGACATGACTTGAACTGCTATTGTGCTTCCAAAGTACTAATCTCCATCCAACCGAGATAAATGTGATTTAAAAGCTGTTGCTGCGGAGGCTCAAGTACAATGTGATTTCTCTATATTGAGTTCGTACATAAAGGGAAAAAACATAATGCAGATAAAGGAATCACCAAAGGTATATGACGCTATAGTGGTAGGCTCCGGTGCAGGAGGCGGTATGGCATGCAATGTACTGGCCAATGCAGGATTGAAAGTAGCATTAGTCGAGGCCGGTCCATACTTCGATCCGGCAGATCCAGTGACTAAGACACAGCTCAAATGGCCTTGGGAATCGCCCCGGAGGGGAGCCAGTTCTACTAGAGATTTTGGAGACTTTGATATGTCATGGGGCGATTGGGAGATTGATGGCGAGCCCTATACCACCACTGCCGATACCGAATTTAAATGGTGGAGGGCACGAATGCTGGGGGGCAGGACCAACCACTGGGGCCGCATTTCTTTGCGTTTTGGCCCTACAGACTTCAAGCACAAAGATGTTGACGGACTAGGAGAGAATTGGCCAATTGGGTATGATGAGGTGAAACCCTACTATGATCGATTGGATAAGATGGTGGGGGTCTTTGGGTCCAAAGAGGGGCGATACAATGACCCCGATGGCTATTTCTTGCCACCACCCAAACCACGTTTGCATGAGCTGTACTACATCAAAGGGGCTCGAAAATTGGGCATTCCGGTGATCCCGTCACGACTTTCGATGTTGACCAAGCGTATAAATGAGGATAGGGGGGTTTGCTTTTACTGTGGCCAATGTAACCGCTCATGTAGTGTATATGCCGACTTCTCAGCCGGATCCGTCTTGGTATTTCCAGCTCAGAAAAACGGGCAAGTCGACCTCTTTACCAACGCCCACGTCCGCTCGGTTACGACGGATGCTGAAGGCAAGGCCAAAGGAGTGTCCTATATCAATAAAGAGGATCGAAAAGAATATGAGCTCCGGGGCAAAGTGGTCGTCCTTGCCGCTTCTGCATGTGGTTCGGCGCGCATTCTGCTTAATTCGAAAAGTGCACAACATCCCAACGGTCTGGGTAACAGCAGCAATGTCGTTGGAAAATACCTGCACGACTCCACAGGGTCAAGCAGGGCGGGCTTTATACCAGCGCTCATGGACAGGAAGATGTACAATGAAGATGGGGTAGGCGGTATGCACGTCTATACTCCCTGGTGGGGAGACAATTCCAAGCTGCCCTTTAAACGGGGATACCACATTGAGGTCTGGGGTGGTATGGGCATGCCCTCGTATGGCTTTGCCTGGAATCCTTCCGATTTCAATAAGTATGTCGGCGGTGTTGTAGGAGGGTATGGAGACAAACTTCGCGCAGACGTCAAGCGATTTTTTGGCTCAGTGATTGGCTTTGGAGGGCGAGGAGAATGCATTGCTCGTGAAGACAACTACTGCGAGTTAGATCCCAATGTTGTGGATGAGTGGGGTATCCCCGTGTTGCGATTTAATTACACCTTTTCTGATCAGGAACGATATCAAGCCCGCCACATGCAGCAAACATTCGAGGAATTGATTGATGCCATGGATGGTATTGTTTTAGGTGACACACCCACCCGGGAGCAGAACTATGGCTTGAACAAGCCGGGTGAGATTATACATGAAGTGGGCACTACGCGTATGGGGGACAATCCCAAGACGTCGGTCACCAATAAATGGCAGGCCTTGCATGACGCTCCCAATGTGTATGTCGCTGACGCGGGACCATTTGTCTCGCAAGCGGATAAAAACTGTACATGGACCATTATGGCCCTATCGATGCGTGCCTCAGAACATATTGTAGACGAATTGAAAAAGATGAACATCTGATGGATAGGAGAGAATCATTGAAGACATTGCTCGTAGGAAGTGTAGCCGGTGCTTCCCTAACAGGGGCTGCCAGCTGTGCTCCAAAAGGCGAGGCCGAATCTACTGAAGCGGTAGCACCAGGGCTGTACGGCCGACTACCCGAAGAACTCGAAAGAGATAAGAGAATAAGGGCTTCGATCTTCCTTAATGAACACGAGCTCGAGACCATTGCGGTGCTCTGTGACATAATACTGCCGGCAACAGCAACCGCTGGCAGTGCAACGGATGCAGGAGTTCCTGACTTTATTGAATTCATTGTGAAGGATATTCCCAGTCACCAACTGCCTATGCGCGGCGGTCTTGCTTGGTTGGATGGGGAATCCAATCGCCGATTTAATAAGGAATTTAAGTCGTGTTCCGACAGCGAGCAGATCAGCATTATTGACGATATCGCCTATCCCGATCCCGATGGGCAAAAACCAGACATGTCGCATGGTCGTCAGTTTTTCAATCGAATGCGAGGATTGACCCTAACCGGATACTATACGACACGAATGGGTTTTGATGACCTTGGATATAAGGGAAATTTTCCCAATGTATGGGATGGAGTGCCGCCAGAAGTCTTGGCAGAGCACGACGTCGATTACGATCCCGAGTGGATCGCAAAATGTGTTGATCAGAGTAAACGTGAAGTAATCGCTGAATGGGATGACGATATGAATCTGATCACCTAGCTTTTCGGAGCCTAGACCATTGACACGTCTTCTATTGGCCGACTTTATCGAATACTAAATCTGGTACCATGAAAAATTGGATCAAGACCCTGCCACTCATAGTGGTCGTCTCTTTTTATATGCTCTTTGGTCTAGGCTGCACGGTGCAATCTCCTCTCTTGCAGACGGATTTGATTCCCTATGCAAGCCAGAAGAAAGGAGTCTTTCTCCATGGTGTCGCCTCTGGAGACCCAATGCATGATCGAGTCATCATCTGGACCCGGGTGACGCCGTTACAAGATGGCCCATTTGATGTAGAATGGGAGATGGCTACGGATCGGAGTTTCCGCTATGTAGTGGCAAAAGGCAGTACGGTCACGTCATCGCAGCAAGACTATACGGTAAAGGTTGATGCAGCAGGTTTACAGCCGGGTACCTCCTATGCCTATCGATTTAAAGCCAAGGGAAAGACCTCTCCTGTCGGCCACACAAAGACCCTGCCCAAGACTGCGAATCAAGCAAAATTTGCAGTAGTGAGCTGCAGCAATTTCGAAGCGGGGTATTTTAACGCTTTTGCCCGGATTGCCGACCGAAAGGATATTGATGCGGTACTGCATCTGGGAGACTACATTTATGAGTATGGTATTGGGACCTATGGAGACACCACGTTGGGGAGACTCCATGTTCCCAGTGGTGAGATTCTGACCTTAGAGGACTATCGGACTCGTTACTCCCTCTATCGACTGGATAAAGATTTTCAAAACGTCCACGGTCAGCATCCCTTTATTGTCATTTGGGATGATCATGAGATTACCAACAATGCTTATCGGGATGGTGCCCAAAACCACCAGAGCGACGAGGGGGACTATCAGAGTCGGAAAAGGGCCGCCCGTCAAGCATATTACGAATGGATGCCCATTCGCGAAAGCAACACCCTTTACCGTTCTTTTGCATATGGAGACTTAGTGAATTTGATCATGTTGGATGAGCGATACATTGGTCGTACTGCTCCCGTCGATAGTGCTGGTGCTCCAAACTTACATGCAGCTGATCGGACGATGCTCGGTTCGGAGCAGGCCGACTGGCTGCTTGATCAATTGTCTCAAGAGGCCCAGTGGAGGCTTGTTGGCAATCAAGTGATTTTTTCTGGATTGTATTTCGGTCCCGATCATTGGTCTGAAATAAACCTGGATTCTTGGGATGGATGGCCTCATGAGCAGCAACGAATCAAAAATTACCTGCACGAACAGCAGATAAAGAATACGGTGTTTGTCACTGGGGATACCCATTCTGCCTGGGGCATTGAGACTCCCTGGCAAAACGAATCCTATGGCAGTGGGGAGGAGAATGTAGCAGTAGAGTTGGGAACAACCAGCGTCTCTTCTGGGAACATGGGTACCAGTAATCCGGATGCGGTTGTCGAAAAACGCGAAAATGCCTTCCGCTCTTTTAATCCTCATCTCAAGTACGTAAGGTTGCGGGATCATGGATACTTGCTTGTGACCATTCAAGAACAGTTTGCCACAGCGGAGTGGATGTACGTAGAAACCATTCGCAAACCGGACAAGGGCGAATATTTGGGTCAGCGGTTTCGCATTCCAGCCAACGTAAGCAAATTGCAGTCTTTCTAGTGCAATCCATTAACCCTTTCAATGGGCGGGTAATTAAGGTCTATCCAGAGCACGAGCCGCAAGGAGTCGTGGGAGCCTTAGACCTGGCAGAGCAGTCCTTTGATGAATGGCGAAGGACGACGCTAGTCGATCGATCTAAACTGTTTAGCACTCTGGCCAGTTTGTTGCGAAAAGATGCTGAGGAGTACGGACAGCTTATTACGTCGGAGATGGGTAAACCCATTGCGTCCTCTATTGCCGAAGTGCAGAAGTGTGCGTGGGTTTGTGATTACTATGCCAATCATGCAGCAGATTTTCTTAGGGTGCGTGAAGTCCGTACAGAGGCGAAGAGGTCTTTTGTCTCCTATCAACCGTTGGGAGCCATCCTGGCAATCATGCCCTGGAACTTCCCTTTTTGGCAGGTATTTCGATTTGCAGCCCCGACACTAATGGCAGGCAATGTGGCGCTACTGAAGCATGCTGCTAATGTTAGTGGCTGTGCCCTGGCCATAGAGAATGCGTTTAGTAAGGTCGGCTTTGCAGAAGGGGTCTTCCAAACATTGATAGTGGGCACAGACCGCGTTGAGGACCTTATCAAACATCCCACCATTAAAGGGGTGTCACTGACGGGAAGTGAGACCGCAGGTAAGGCGGTGGGTAGTCTTGCCGGAAAATACCTTAAGCCTTCTCTGCTGGAACTGGGAGGATCTGATCCCTACATTATACTGGCAGATGCGGATCTGGAGCACGCGGCTCGGCAGTGCTGTGATTCCCGATTGCTCAATGCCGGGCAGAGCTGCATCGGTGCAAAACGATTTATAGTGGTAGAGGAAGTCTACGACCGTTTCCTTCAATTATTTAAGCAGGGGATGGAGGCAGCCACTATGGGAGACCCTCGCACCGCCGTCGATCTGGGGCCGATGGCACGCATGGACTTGCGAGATCAATTGCATGTTCAAGTAGAGCGTAGTGTGGCTTTAGGTGCAGAGTGCATACTTGGAGGATATGTTCCCAAAGCCATGGGAGCATTTTATCCACCCACCATTTTGGTAGATGTGAGGAAAGGAATGCCTGCCTTTGACGAAGAAGTGTTCGGCCCGGTGGCAGCAGTGATTCGTGTTCAGGACGAGACTGAAGCCATTGCGGTTGCGAATGACTCCAGGTTTGGATTAGGTGCTAGCGTGTTTACCAAAGACCTCGAGAAGGGAAGACGGCTTGCCACTGATGAATTGGAAGCGGGCTGTTGTTTTGTCAATCAATTTGTAAAGTCTGATCCTCGACTCCCATTTGGAGGCATTAAGACCAGCGGCTACGGAAGAGAGTTGGGCATCGACGGGATGCATGCCTTTTGCAATACGAAGTCGGTTTGGATGGAGTGAGCGGGGGCTTCCCTGGTTATCGCACCTCTAGAATTACTCTACGATAGACACTCAGGTTAGGTAAGCCGTCATCTTTGATCCGCAAGATCAGATGGATGTCCCTGCCTCGTGCAGTTTGTGGAATGGAAATCGCAAATAGGCCTGCTGACTCTTGGTTGATGATGATTTTTTCGGATTGGGAAAAGGTGCCTGCTTCTTCATATATGAGGCACTCGTAGGCAAGATGATCTCCATCTGGGTCACTCGATTGAGTGGCATCAAGGTGCACGACGTTTCCAGGCATGCAGCGTCGGTACCATGTCCATTGGTCTTCCGGAAAGTTCTTGATTTCGATGATGGGATGGTGGTTTGTGGTTTTGCTTTTTGAGGATCCCCATTGTACCCGAGCGGCAAAGTCATTCTGAAAATCTTCCCGCCAACGAAAGACAGTGCCTCGAGCGCTGACTGTCATGGTATCTGCGCTGGCGTCATAGGCCAGATCCCGATCATCAAAGAATAAATTGTGCCGGACAGCTCTAAAGCGTCCTCCCCATCCACCAGCAGTGGGATCCTCTGGCACATTAAGACCATTCTGCAGAAAGAAGAACCAAGAAGGCGTGTCGCCTTCTTTCATGGCCCCATGGGGGTTGCGCTGTTCTCCACCCGTGTAGGTTTTAGTTGGGTACATGGCGGCCAAAGGGTTTTCCGCCAAGATATTTTGCTTCAGCCACGTCTCGGTGGTTGTGCTCATGTCACCTCCATAGAAGAGTCCGCGATAAGTGGATTCCCACTTATCACCCTCGTGATCCATGGCCACAATAGCCCATAGGTCGGGAAATTCTTTGATGATCCAATCCACCGTACTGTCCTGCTTACCGATGAAGAACACGCGCATTTTTTCAATGAATAGCGCGAGTTGATCTGGTTGACACCTGGTCTTCACTTTCCATAGCGCTTGAGCCAAGTCCGCTCCTCCTCCCCATACCGCAATGTGGACGGGTCGCTTCGCTTTGGCAATGACTTGGATGATGTGATCCGATCCTTCTGTGTTGTGTCGGGGTCCGATGTATTCCTCCGGTGGGGTTCTTACATCATTGCCAGCATGCCCTTTCTTGATGATGCCTCGCAATGTGCTCGCATGTGGATAGGTTGCATCGTGGGTTCTCAGGTTTTCGTCAATCAGATCATAGGCATCGATGCATTGATGCAGAATGGTATCGCGGACGATGGGCACCTCATGAGACACGTTGTCATCGGCATTGGCAATGATCCCGGCAAGATGGAATTCGTTTGCGTAGTGCAAGAGACGAATCATCGATTGCAAGTCGTCGGGATCCTGGCCAATGTCTGTCGTGACCAAGAGTATGGGTTTTTCCTGCGCTGTAGTTGGTTTGTGGACCAATAGACCCAGGACAAGTACCGTAAATCTTAGCAGTGTCATTGCTTCTTTGGGCATTCTTCCATTTGACTAAAAAAAGTGTGCCAAAATGCCCTCGAAAGACGGCTTCAAAAGTTAATTTCTACGGATAGTCTTCCCCATTGGCGCTCTTTACGCAAGAAACCATCCATTCTTCCAGTTGTGCACGCAGTTTTTCCGCTAGTGGACCTCGAGACTGAATGATGTTTTGTTCTTCTTTTGGATCATGCTGGAGATCATAGAGCTCGTAGTCGACTCCTTCGTTAGTGGAAATTAACTTGTGGGTGTCTGTGACCCAAGATCTTTTGGTTGCATGGAATTGAAAGCCAAACGGGGACAGACGTTCGGTTGCTTCGGTCTGAATGAGGGGCAGTAAGGATATTCCATCCAATGGTACCCCAGGAATTTCAAGTCCGACGATCTCGGCAATCGTGGGTAGGTAATCATGCGTAATAGCTGGAATCTCGATGCGACTGCCAGTATGATGCTGCAATCCATGAGGCCAGGACAAGAAAGCAGGGACGCGTACTCCTCCCTCATAGAGACTTCGCTTTCTTTCGCGGAACGGCCCTGCTGACCCTGGGGTACGATCTTCAGGCCCGTTGTCGCTGCAAAACCAAATAACCGAGTTTTCCAATTGCGCAAAGTCGCCCAGAAAGGAGGATAATCGACCCACTTGTTCGTCCAGGGCCAATATGGAACCGAAGTACAATTGTTCCGCAACTGTAGAAGCCCCTGATGCGGATCGGAGTCGCTCATCTGCTACGACCGGCAGATGTGGAGTGTGAAACCATATCGTCGCAAAGAATGGCGCTTCATCTTCGATGCTGCGGCCCATAAATTCCAGTGCTCGATCCATTATGACGCGGCTGTTGGGACCTTCCAAGTCGTGATGAACGGGGTGCTCCCTTCCATCCCAATAGTGCGTACCATAGGGTTTTGCACGCTCCATGTTGTCAACAGCTCGCCAACCATAGCGTAGAGACTCTCCCACAAGTGTATCGAAGACCTGAGGGCGTGCCATTGGATCAAAGGTCGGTACCTTGGCTTCGGTACAAAAGAACTCATCGTAACCATGGAGGTTAGGGGGAGAATAGTGAGCGTCATGCTGCGCCCTTCCTCCGCGGTTGGAGTCGTGCAAGGCCCTTGTTAGGGTGCCCAGGTGCCATTTTCCAAAATGGCCTGTCCGATAGCCTAATGACTGCAACAGCTCGGGAATGGTTACTTCCTCTAAAGGAAGATGACCGGCATTGGCCGTAGGGATATTCATGCGATAGGGACTTCTGCCCGTAAGACAACTGGCACGTGTGGGTGAACATACCGGACAAGCTGCATAAAACCGGTCAAAGATCACGCCGGTTGAGGCCAGATGATCTAGGTGAGGGGTAACGCCATGTCCTTCAGAATTAAATCCAACATCTGCCCAGCCCAGATCATCGGCCATGATCATCAGGATATTGGGCGGCTTGTCCTCTTTCGGTTCCTGGCATCCAATTAAGGGCAGGATTATGAGCACCAAAAGAGTAAAGCAAGAAGGGGTCGGAATCCTCAATCGAAATGAGCTACCCCTGAATCTCAGACACCATTTAAGAAACCTCCTT
>JAHQVP010000028.1 GCA_019634275.1 Saprospiraceae bacterium | reverse complement strand
GAAGTGGTCATCTTAGTTGATGGTGAGCAGCGATATCGTGAAATGCCTGCGATCAGCAGCGAATCTTCGAGAGAGGATTTGGTGCAGTGGCTTCTCGATACCGGAGGTTGGACCTTGTTGCGACAGCGCCCGTATGACATTGTGCCAGACCCCTCGCTTCAGCCTGCCAATATTTTCGTTTCCACTTTTGATACGGCTCCATTGGCCCCGTCTTTAGACCTTGTCGTGGCAGGAAATGAGAAGGCGTTTGATGCAGGCTTGCAATTGCTCAAGCGACTTACAGATGGTAATGTGCATCTGGGGTTAAATGGCAATGGAGATGAGCCTCCGGCTGATGTTTTTGCGCAGGCGGATGCATCCGTGCATTATTTTGCAGGTGCACATCCGGCCGGCAACGTAGGGGTGCAAATACACCATATCAGTCCGGTTAATGGTAAGAATGTGGCTTGGACGGTAGGCGTTCAAGAAGTTATAACGCTTGGTAAACTCGTAAGTGAACGAAAGTTGGACGGTACGCGCATTGTCGCCCTGACGGGAGAAGGAGTGACCAATCCTGCGTATGTGCGAACCCACCAAGGTGCCAAGATTGAGGATCTGCTCAAAGACAACACATCCGGAGAGAATTTGAGGATCATATCCGGGGACGTCCTTTCTGGTAGGCAGAAATTGCCTGGGCAGTTCTTGAACTTTAGCGACGATCAGATTACCGTCATTCCCGAAGGAAACGAGCATGAGCTTTTTGGATGGTTGCTGCCTCTCAAAGCCAGACCGTCTACCTCTAAGACCTTTCCGAATTTCCTTTTCCCTGATATTGAACTTTCTACCACAACCAATACACATGGTGAAGGTCGAGCCTTTGTCATGACGGGGCAATATGAATCTATGCTCCCGATGGCCATCTTCCCACAGCACCTGATGAAAGCCATCATGGCGAAGGACTTTGAGAGAATGGAGGGCCTGGGCATTTATGAACTATCGGAAGAGGATGTCGCCTTGTGCGAGTTCGCTTGTACATCCAAGCAACCATTGCAACATATTTTACGGGAAGGACTAAACTTTATGCGCGAGCAGGGGTAGTAATATTAGTGAGAACGCCATGAGTAAGTTATTAGATTTTGCTAAAAAGATTGAACCCAAGAAGGGCACACTTGCCCACACGTTATACGATGGGTTTTTTACATTCCTGTTCAGCCCTGATGAGGTTACCCATGGCGGTACGCACATCAAAGATGGGATGGACCTCAAACGGACCATGTTTCATGTGGTCATCGCGCTGCAATTGTGCTATCTCTTTGGCACCTATAACATAGGCCACCAGCACTTTGTAGCGATAGGAGAACATACGTCCTTTCTGGAAGGCTTCTATCTAAAGCTCTTCTACGGATTAGGTAAGCTGCTGCCCATTTTCATTGTGAGCAATGTTGTTGGTCTGGGCATCGAGTTCTACTATGCCTGGAAGAAAGGCCACTCGATCGAAGAAGGTTTTCTTGTTTCGGGGGCATTGATACCATTGATCATGCCTCCAGATATCCCCATGTGGATTCTGGTACTTTCTGTCGCATTTGCAGTGTGGATTGGCAAGGAAGCTTTTGGAGGCACGGGAATGAATATCTGGAACATCGCTTTATTGGCACGGGTCTTTGTGTTCTTTGCCTACCCTACTACCATTTCTGGTGATGAAGTATGGGTTTCCGGTTTGGCCAGCACGGCTGCCGGCTCAGGGGCGGAATATGGACTGTACCACGATGTTTGCAATTGGCTGTTCGGTCTGTTTGGGGCAGCCGGATTTAATGAGGCTGCGACGGTTGTAGACGGCTTCACGGGGGCTACCCCGCTTGCCTTGGCATATCAAGGCGGTTGGGAAGCCGTGACCCAGGTATATTCTGAAGCTCAGATGTGGTGGGGAGGAATTCCTGGATCCATCGGTGAGACTTCAAAGCCGCTCATCATAGTAGGCGCACTCTTCCTGATTGCCACTGGCATTGCTTCGTGGAGGGTGATGGCCGGCATGCTGCTTGGCGCTGTCGTAACCGGCATGATGCTCAACGGATGGGGAGCTACTCCATTTATGGAGGTTCCTTGGCATTATCATTTGTACATGGGCAGCTTTTTCTTTGCCATGGCTTTCATGGCCACAGATCCAGTCACGGCTGCATCTACTGATGTGGGCAAATGGATCTATGGCTTTATGATTGGTATGGTAGGACTCATTGTCCGAATCTTAAACCCGGCTTATCCAGAAGGATGGATGTTGGCGATTTTGTTTATGAATACGTTCGCTCCCTTGATCGATCACTATGTATTGGAAGCGAACATGAAAAAACGATTGAAACGTGCATAGCAAGAGATACATATACACCTTTGTCCTTGTCATGACCGCCGTGGTAGCACTTGTGCTGGCGCTCATGGCTACAGGCTTGGCCGATATCCACGAAAGAAATGCCGCGATATACAATAAGAAAGCCATCTTATCGGCGGTAGACAATTATCTGGAACAACCCAGCAGCGTACTTAGCGATGAGCAAGTCATGGAGATCTTTGATCAGCAGGTCGAGCAGGTCGTGGTTGATGCAGGAGGAGATCCGGTTGAAGGCCGACTGGCAGAGGACGTAGACCTCGCTAAGGAAAAGGACAAACCCGAAGCAGAGCGACATTATCCGATCTACATCTTGAATTCACCCAAGGGCAAGGTCTATATATTTTCAGTTCGTGGTAACGGGCTATGGGATGCCATCTGGGGATCGATTGCCATTGAGGATGACTTCAGCACCATCGCTGGGGTGGCCTTTGATCATGCGGGCGAGACACCAGGGCTTGGGGCTGAGATTAAGGATAATCCTTCCTTCCCTGCTCAATTCGTTGGCAAGGAAATCTACGAAGGAGATGGGGATTACGTATCCATCAAGGTGCGAAAAGGAGGAGCTAAAGATCCAGTCCATGAGGTAGATGCAATCAGCGGGGCAACGGTCACATGCGATGGTGTCTCAGAAATGATGTATCGAGGCTTGAAAAATTATGAGCCTTACATTGACCGTGTAAAAAAATAATAACAGCAAGAGATTCGAATAGCTATGGCAGAGACCACACAACTTGAAAAACCTGCAATAAAGAAGAGAGAACCGCTCTTTGGTCCCAAAGAACGGAAGTTGTTGACAGACCCGCTCAACGACAATAACCCCATTACAGTTCAGGTCCTGGGAATCTGTTCAGCATTGGCGGTGACCACCTTGGTATGGCCTTCTTTTATTATGGCCATTGCGGTCGTATTCGTATGTGCATTTTCGAGCCTGTTTACCTCGTTGCTGCGCAAGAGTATACCTAAACAGGTAAGGATGATCGTTCAATTGGTGATCATTGCGACCCTGGTGACCATTGTCGAAATGACATTGAGAGCGGTTGATTATGCCGTCTCTCGACAGCTGGCAGTCTTCATTGGACTGATCATCACCAATTGCATCGTAATGGGACGTCTCGAAGCATTCGCGATGGCCAATAAGCCCTGGCGCTCTTTTCTTGATGGCGTCGGAAATGGCTTGGGTTATGGTGGTATTCTTCTGGCCGTGGCCGTGGTGCGTGAGCTCTTTGGCAAAGGAAGTTTGTTTGCGGGGAGTCCGATTGAATGGAAGATTATTGGACCATCGGCTGACTACATGCTCAATACCACGACCATATCCTGGCTTGGTTGGTATCAAAATAACAATCTCATGGTGCTGTCCTGCGCTGCCATGTTTATCATTGGCGTATTCATCTGGATCCACCGCTCCTGGAACCCCAAATTGGTTGATGTATCCTAATCTCGGCTCACAATGGAACTAGTAAATATATTTATCAAATCTGCCTTCATCGAGAACATGGTGCTCACCTACTTCTTGGGGATGTGCTCCTATCTGGCGGTATCTAAGACGGTAAAGACTGCTTTTGGCCTTGGGTTGGCGGTTATTTTTGTATTGGGCATCACCATGCCGATCAACTGGCTAATCAACAATTATCTGTTGGCTGAAGGCGGAATCCTTGGTCAGGATTTGACCTTCCTTAGACTGATCTTATTTATTGCGGTTATTGCCTCGATGGTTCAGTTGGTTGAGATGGTAATTGAAAAGTTATCACCGTCTCTATACAATTCATTAGGCATCTTCTTGCCATTGATTACGGTGAATTGCGCGATCCTCGGTGGTAACCTCTTTATGGTAACCAGAGAATACAACTTTACCGAATCAGTAGCTTTTGGCCTCGGAGGAGGATTTGGTTGGTTCCTGGCCATCATTGCCATCGCAGCCATTCGAGAAAAAATTCGATATTCCAACGTACCTGCGCCATTGCGTGGATTGGGCATGGCATTCATCATTACAGGGCTAATGGGAATTGCCTTTTTGAGCTTGCTCGGTATTGATCCCGCAGCATTTTAATATCTAATGCATAAGATTTCTTGACAATGATTGTATTAATCGTTCTGCCCGTTTTAAAAGCGGTACTCGTTTTCAGCGCTGTGATAATGGCCTTGGCATTCTTGCTCATTTATGCCAGAAGTAAATTAGTACCGCAAGGGGATGTCAGCATTGTGATTAATGGAGAGAATACGGTAAAGTGCAAGCCTGGCAGTTCTCTTCTGTCCGTGTTGTCTGACCAGAACGTTTTCTTGCCTTCTGCTTGTGGTGGAGGAGGGACTTGTGCGATGTGCGAATGCCATGTCGATGCCGGCGGTGGTGATGTGTTGCCCACGGAGCTCAATCACTTGACCCGCAAAGAAGTAGCCGAAAATATGCGCCTGGCCTGCCAGGTTAAAGTTCGAGAGGACATGGAAATTCGGGTGCCAGAAGAGATTTTCGGCATCAAGAAATGGGAGTGTGAAGTAGTATCTAACCGCAACGTGGCTTCATTCATCAAGGAGTTTGTGGTTAAATTACCAGAAGGAGAAATATTGGATTTCCAATCTGGAGGGTACATCCAGATTGATGTGCCAGAAGTTGAAGTTGACTTTAAGAATTTTGACATTCGACCTCTTCCGGATGATCCAGCAGGTGATGAAAAGTATAAATCGGAATGGGATAAGTACCAATTGTGGGATCTCAAGATGAAAAACGACGAATCCCAGTTTAGAGCCTACTCCATGGCCAATCACCCGGCCGAAGGGAACATCGTGATGTTGAATATCCGAATCGCGACCCCGCCATGGGATCGATCTGCCAATAAGTGGATGGATGTTAATCCTGGAGTCTGTAGCAGCTATGTCTTTGATCAAAAGCCTGGAGACAAGATTACCATCAGTGGTCCTTACGGTGAGTTTTTTATCAAAGACAGCGACAGAGAGATGCTCTACATTGGTGGGGGTGCAGGAATGGCTCCGCTGCGTAGCCACCTCTTCCATCTTTTTCACACGGAAAAGACCAGACACCGCAAGGTTTCCTATTGGTATGGCGGACGTTCCTTACGCGAACTTTTCTATACTGATCATTTCCGAAAGATCGAGGAAGAGTACGATAATTTTCAGTACAACATTGCTTTGTCTGATCCACTCCCAGAAGACAATTGGGATGGCTATACTGGATTTATCCACCAAGTGGTATTGGAAAACTATTTGTCTAAGCATCCAGAACCGGAGGAAATCGAATACTACCTCTGTGGTCCCCCACTTATGCTTCAGGCGTGCCTGAAGATGTTTGAGGATTTGGGTGTGCCAGATGAGAATGTAGCATTTGATGATTTTGGCAGCTAGGAGCATTGTTGGCTCCACAACGCAGCCCTTCTGATCGGTGTAAAGTTTAGCCTTAGCATTTTGGGCATGATTCAATGACCTCGGGTCTGAAGATCCGAGTGACATTCAGTCCTCTCTACGCGGATTTTAGCTGCGTTGGGCCTTGGCTCAAAAGCCCAGCCATCTGATCGTCTCTCCCGTTATTTGATGTCAGATCCAGCAATCGGCTTCACGATGTGAGAATGGATCTTCGAAACAGTCTTTACATATTGAGGCAGATCCTTGATGCTCGTCCAACGAGGATCTGCGCCAAAGGATTTCCAAAAGTCTGCTCGACTCTCCTGCTGATCGAAGGCGATCATGTAGACCAGATTAGGCATCTCGTCACCGGTGATGGCTTCTGCAAAAAAGACGGGCTGAAATCCTAAGTCCTTGAATATGGGGACCTCTCCGCCCTCGTTAAACATGTGGACTTTGCGCATTCCCCTTAGTTCACTGGCACTTTCGTAACTGCGAATTTCAAAAACACGTTCGGAAGGCCCAGCGCTTGGGATCTCCAGATTAGGCATGCTGTCGAACGCAACCATAAGCTTGGTATTGATGCGATCATACGGTGGATTGTCAACATCGGACTGATCTAAGAAGGCATTCCCATCGTTTAGAAATTGCGGATCTGCATAAATGCTACCGTACATTCCCTCCAAACTGCTAAGATCCTGCAGCAAGACTAGGGTATGGATATCATATCCACCGGCGGAGGTATCCACCGGGACAAAGGCCCCTACCGTGGAGACGCCATGACGATGATAAGCAGGAATTAACGCGGACGAGAGAAAGTCGACCACTTGTACTTGTTGATCCATGCTGCTTGCTTTGTAGATCCGATATTCATAGTGCTCCTTTGAGTGCTGTGACGAATGCGATTGGTCCGAGGCATGATGTTCTGCCTGATGATCGTGTTGACAGGAGACAAAGGCCAGACAAAACGCTAGTAGGAATAGAATTCTCATTTGTATTGCATTAGATCAGTAAGATAGCATTCCTGTAGAGCATTTATTTCGTTCTTAATTGTTGAGATCTTTTAGTGAATGAAGTGCAAATGAAAGTATCTTCGCGTAGCTCAATCACGCCTTATGGTGCCGAAGAGATACTTGGTTACATCCGCATTGCCGTATGCAAATGGTCCACTACATGTGGGGCATCTCGCTGGAGCATATCTTTCTGCTGATGCATACGTCCGATTCTTGCGTTTATCCGGCAAGGACGTGGTCTACGTCTGTGGATCAGACGAGCACGGGGCGGCTGTAACGATCAGAGCGTACAAGGAAGGGCGCACACCGCAGGATATCGTAGACGAATATCATGAACGAATACGGAAGGCGTTTGAAGGCGTCGGCATGTCTTTTGACATTTATCATCGTACTTCAGCGCCCTTGCATCATGAGACTTCGCAAGAATTCTTTAGAGACTTATATGCCAATGGAGCCTTCTTGGAGCAAGAAAGTGAGCAGTACTTCGACACCGAGTCCAATCAATTCTTAGCTGATCGCTACATCACGGGCACCTGTCCTAAATGTGGTCACCTGGATGCCTATGGTGACCAGTGCGAAAACTGTGGTTCAACCCTAAGTCCCACGGAGCTCATCGACCCCAGATCGACCATCAGTGGATCGATCCCTGTCATGCGAAAGACCAAGCATTGGTATCTTAAACTGAACGAGCATGAAGAGTGGCTTCGACGTTGGATCACCGAAGGTAAAATTGATGGTGAAGAGGTTCATCAGGCAAGTGCTTGGAAGAAGCATGTAGTGGGCCAATGCAAATCTTGGCTTGATGGAGGATTGGTTCCGCGCTCCATCACCCGAGACCTAAGCTGGGGTGTAGATGTACCACAGGAGATCCCTGGATCCAGCGGGAAGAAGCTCTACGTTTGGATGGATGCCCCTATCGGTTATATATCGGCTACGAAACAGTGGGCTAAAGACAACGGACAGGAGTGGGAGCCTTATTGGAAAGACGAAGAAACGGCTTTGGTACATTTTGTTGGCAAAGACAACATCGTTTTCCATTGTTTGATTTTTCCAGCGATTCTAAGTGCAAAGGGCGATTACATCTTGCCCAAAAATGTGCCGGCCAATCAGTTCGTCAACTTAGAGGGAGCGAAGATCAGTACTTCGAGAAATTGGGCCGTTTGGATTGACGAGTTCTTGGTAGACCTTCCAGACTACGTAGATTCATTGCGCTACTACCTCTATAAAATCATGCCGGAGCAGCGTGATAGTGAGTTTACCTGGAAGGGATTTCAGGATGCGCATAACAATGAGCTCGTCAACAACTTGGGCAATTTCGTTAATCGAGTTCTGGTTTTGACCAATAAGTACTACGAAGGTATCGTGCCTGACTTTGATGAATCCATTGCGCTCAATTCACCAGCCGACGCTGGCATGCCGAGTTGGCATGATGCCGAGATGCTGGACCTCTTTGATCAGCTTCATGAGATGAGGGAGCACATCAAGAGCTTTGACTTCAGGGGAGCGTTGAGGACACTTTTGGAGATCTCTTCAAAAGGAAATCAACTTTTGGCAGTAAATGAACCCTGGAAGCACGTGAAGGAGGACCCGGATGGGGTCAAGGTAATTATGAACTTGGCACTGCAGTATGTAACTGCCCTGTCCGTCGCATGTCGTCCGTTTTTGCCATTTACCAGCGATAAGTTAAGGGCCATGTTGGGACTGCCCTCCTTTACCGACAAGGATGAGTTTGTTAATCTCATGAATGAGTTGTCCGAAGGAGCGAATCTTATCCCTGCAGGCAACCAACTGCCTAGTGCTCGGCATCTCTTTACCAGAATAGAGGATGAAGTCGTAAACAAGCAGCTGGAGAAACTCAAACAGTCTGCCACGGCAAATAATATTGATGAGGCAGAGTTGAATCAACCCTTGAAAGATGAAATTGTCTTTCAGGACTTTGAGAAGCTCGACCTGCGTACTGCAAAGATCTTGGAAGCCACAGCGGTTCCCAAGACAAAGAAATTGTTGCAACTCAAACTCGACCTGGGCTTCGAACAAAGGACGGTTGTTTCGGGAATTGCAGAGTCCTATGATCCGCAGAGCATTGTTGGAAAGGAAGTGGTCTTGGTAGCCAACTTGGCTCCTAGAAAGATCCGCGGCATCGAATCGCAGGGCATGGTCCTTTTGGCCGAAAACGATGAGGGCAATCTTGGATTTGTCAGCCCACCGCAAGGCTGGGACTCAGGAGATGTCGTAAAATAATGGCACGTCTACATTGGATCGCTGCTGTCATCGTACTCAGTATTTGCGTGGGTACCAGTGTGCAGATGGTAAGCGCTACCCGAGCACATGAACTGTGGGGGCACCTGCCAATGATTCAGTTTCTATCAGCATGGTTGGTCATTGTATTGGTACTCTATCGTAAGCGGGCTCCTTGGAATGATCGTTATTGGCTGTACAGCAGTCTTTCCGGATTCCTTTTGGCCCTGGGCTTTCTCCCCTTGCACGTGCCGGGCTCGCTCTTTCTTGGCTTTGTTCCCTTGTTGCATATTTTGGCTGACCGAAAAAAGGGAGGGAAGAACTTCTTCTTCTACGCCTTTAATGCGATGATAATTTGGAACATCATCGCTACTTTCTGGGTGGCCAACACCGCATATGCTGCTGGCATATTTGCCAATGTGGTCAATAGTTTGCTGATGACTCTGCCCCTATTGGCATACGGATTCATCTCAAGTAAACTGAGCAGAGGAATCGGTTTGTTGAGCTTTGTGGCGTGCTGGATCACGTTCGAATTCTTACACATGCGCTGGGAATTGTACTGGCCTTGGCTCACCTTGGGCAATGGACTATCCTTTATGCATTGGGGGGTTCAGTGGTACGAGTACACCGGGGTGCTCGGTGG
>JAHQVP010000027.1 GCA_019634275.1 Saprospiraceae bacterium | reverse complement strand
ATGTCGGAGGGCATCTTGACGACGAGCTGGCACCGAGATGGTAGTGCGCAGTCGGATGTGTTGTCCAGTTTGGAAAGCAATCCGGTGTTGTTTACCGTGGTAGTGACGTCGATGGACGATGTACATCTGAGCGATGTGATGACGATCAGCGGACGTTACACGGAGGATGAGGCGTACAATGCCTCAGCAGAGATCCTGGACATAGCGCTGGAGTTTGTGGGTGAGTCCCGAGCGGAGCAGTTTGAGTTGTATCAGAACCGTCCGAATCCATTCAATGGAGAGACGACGATCGGCTTTAGATTACCGGAGGCGATGCATGCTCAGATTACCGTCTACGACGTAAGTGGTCGAGTGATTCGCACCTACGAGGGCGACTATGCCAAGGGGTACAACCAGATTACAGTTGACCAAAGTCAGTTGGCGACGAAAGGCATCTTATACTATCAACTGGATACAGAGCAGTTTACGGCTACTAGAAGGATGATATTGATTGAATAGAAGGGACAGCTGACTGTAGAAGCAGCCAAGTACAATAGAATGCAAGCCCACCGAGCAGATCGGTGGGCTTTTTTCGTGGTGTGGATGTCTTCCCTTCCACAGTGTGCTTGGGTCAGATGCGATTGGAAAAAATGCGAATAGCAAAAGGCATTGGCGGCAAAAATGATTGCATGATGAGAGCAGATGATGAACTCGCCAGGAAGATAGGATTGCAACCAACCCATTGTTCTTATGGCTTTATGGTGCTTCGAAACGCCACTCTGGTCACCGAAGAATTCTTTATATATTAATAAAAATATACAATCATAAATTACTAATAATCAATTATAAACATATATTTGAAAGTTGCAATGCATGGACTCACTCACCACAGGATTGCCATAAAGACATAAGAAAACTATAAACAATTGATTGTCAGATAACTGTGCAATTAATTACTCACTTCTGATAGAAATCTTTCGACTATGGATCGTCTACTACTATTTGCTACAACTTCCATAACCAAATTGGCCATTAGACTTGGGCTCGTTTGCTGTCTCATTGTATCTGGCTTGCTTACGGCAGAGGCACAGATTGTCATTGAGAATGGCGATTTTTTCAACGACCCTGGTGGGAATATAGGCACATTACCTTCAGGCGGTGATGTTAGCCTCTGTGGGCTTGCCACCGCAGAACCACCAGGCGTTCCTGAGCTCGTTTTCACCGTAGCGCACACTGGGCCTGCTGACGTAGTGGATCCAATGGTCAGCATCACTTTCCCCACAGGTGTGAACTATGTAGAAGGAAGCCTTTCGATTATCGACAATGGAGATGGATACACCATATCCAGCATATCAGCAACCACAAACATGGTCACTTTCATGATTGATGGGACCTTGTCAACGGGAGACCGTGCCCAAATCACACTTTTACGTATTGCGAACTGCGAAGCCTTGGTCGGTGGAGGTCAGGTTGATGAGGTCACCGTTGCAACAGTAACCGAGCCCTCGCTCAGCTACGAAGTAGTGGAAGCGGTTCTCACGGTAGTGGCTGACATGCCTGTTAATACTTTTGTGGGTGCCACGGAGAACGTACTGGGGACCATTAGCAATGGTGGATTCGGAGTCGTGGATAGTTTTCTGCTAAAGATCACCGACGCACCTGGGGATACCACCCTAAGTGTAACTGTTGGAACTACGTCATTGAACAAGGTAGATGAAATGGGTAAAATGAGCTTTTGGCTTATCGACTCTACGATCCTTGATGACGAAAACTTGGGAGATGGAGATGGTGTTTTTGAAAATGCAGAGAGCTTCATGTTCTCGCGAGAGGTTTTAATTACCTCGTGCGAGTTAGCGGGCGATTCATACAATGTACTCTTTGGTTGTGATGGCGAAGTCTGCCAGGTATCTGATCCATCGGCACAACAATTTAATCTTCCTTTGGCCATTCCAGAGGTCCGTTATACTGGTGGAACTGTTGTACAAGCCACCAATTTGTGTGATACTATCATTTTAGAGCACACCTTTACCAATAACGGAACAGGCACAGCCTTCAACTTGCGCTATCTCGCAGGATTTGGGGCATCTGGCTTGGTCTTGTCAGGCAGCACAGGAGGGGGACGTAATTTTCCAGTGGTTGCAGTATGTATCGATGGAAATCCCGTAAAATTTGCGCCTAATAGCACCTCATCTGAGGCAGGCTTGGTGATCTACTTGGATTCGTTAGAGGCGGATCCTGATGGTGTAAATGGACTCTCTGACCAAGACATGGATGGATTTTTCGATGACCTGCCGATCGATTCGTCAGTGACCGTAACCATAAAACATGAAGTCTTGCCAGAGACAGGCTGCCCGGCAGATAGAAGCAGTGGTTCCTATAAGGTGGCTACGACCTATACCGATCAGTGCATGGAAGACATCCCACGTATCATACAAGGAGCCCTAGGAAGTTTATCTGATTTTACAGGGGACGGTCCAGGTTCTGTAGTAGGTCCTTCGGACATCAATGATGAAGATATCTTTACCCTTGAAATCTGCGGTAATCAGCGATTTGGTGGCACTTTGGTGTCTTGCCCAACAGATACGTTAACGCTCCAGGCGGTGGTGCCCGGAGGTTTTTCACTGGTGTCGGCTAGCGCTGATCGAGGCACAACGGTAGGAATACCAAACAACGCATTCCAGGTGGATGACACCGTATTTGTTAATGTAGATTTTGTCAGTTCAAGTACATTTTGCTTTTATGTCGAGTTGGAATTGGATTGTGACTTCTATGACAACAGTCCCTTTAATCTCGAATTTGTATATACCTGTGACGAAGATGCGGAGTGTGATGCAACAGAGCGCTTTTCCTGTCCTGCCTACGCACCAATCGTACACTGCCCTCAGCCTTGTCCTCAAGGAGGTTTGACTACAGAGGCCACGGAAGCGATCCGCAGCACCTTAGGATTTGCAAATCCTTTCACCTGCACTGAATTTGCGAATCCTGCCACGTTATCCGCCGTACAACTCAAACGAGCAATGCCTTGTGATACCGTGTGCATCATAGCCAAATCGGAGCAAAAAGGTGGAGCTTCAGGCGGCATGGATATGGAGTGGACCAATGCATTTTTTCACTTCGAGTATGATCCCGAAGCTACCAATGGAGCCAATACCTTAACCCAGACAGGGGGCACCGTCACCTTATACGATATAGAAACCATGACAGCATTCACTTGTGATTTGCCGCTGGGGACCAACACCACGACAAACAATGCAGGTGCCGATGATTTGCACGAATTGGAAATCGATATGACCGCCTGTTTGGCCATGATGCCTGATGGCGTCTTGACACCTGGCGACAGCATGAATGTAAATCTCAAAGTAGTGGTGGAGAAAACTTCTGCTCTTGATAATGACGTCCCAACACAGTTGGAAGAAATCATAATGTACCACTACAATTTGGTGGACACCATTCCTATTGTCGACACGGTTGGCCAAAATGAAACTCCCGGTGTCCTCGACATTGTACGATGCGATCGTTACGGATTGGAACTATATCTGCACGAACCTGAAAATGGCGGTGGTGGAGGCCTCACAAACCGAGAAGTTGATGGTTGTGAGATGTTTAACGGAGCAAAGACCTTTCCTTGGAGTGGGTCAGAGGATTGGTATCCTGGAGAGATCCGTCCCAACTACAAATTGGATTCTGTGGTCATAGCGTTTAGCAGTTGCGATAGCCTTTTATTCGAAACGGTCGAACTGCGTTCAGAAGGGAATGCATCGGATGGATATGGAGCCCAGACGCACATCTCTACCTTCCTGGGAACACCTGATCGGATAGTGCTGAGTCCCACCAGTAAGAGATACATTTGGTATAATGACGACCCCCAGAACATCTGGCCTTTGGGAGATATGAACGGCAGGTTTAACCGAGAGGGTGGATATACGATTATAGCGGATTATGCTTCTTCATGCTTAAGTAAAGACGGTAGATTGCAAATGGGATTTTACGCCCAGCGGTATGGATATGCGCATGATGCCTCATGTTACGAGCCAAGAAATAACATTGGAGATGTTCTTGTCAATCATGAACTACCGAGCACAGCCATCTCTGATCAAACAGGCATAATTGAGGCCACTAAGGACACGGTCTGTTGGACCATTCAGTTGCAAAATGTGCCTCCTGTGGAAGGCGGATACTTTTTCGTTGGCTTTGAAGAGACCAGTAGTGCGGGAATTGACGTAGTTCAGCTGGAAGAAATCGGACCAGATACCCTGATCCCATTGCTGCCATACGCTGAAGGCGATTGGGCAGTAGTAAACCCCAATTTTCCGCCTTCTTCCTCCGTAGACTATAAAGTGACGGCCGTCATTAATGCATGTGAATTGGATTCAATCAAAGTGGTCTCTGGGTTCGAGTGCATTGCCCCCCCTGTAGATCCAACGGCTTACGCCTGTGATTTTGACAGCACCTACCTAAAAGTACAGCCCTTACAGTCACAGGTTCAACTTATTATTAATCAGCAACCAGGGCCCTACGATTTTTGTACCATTATAGAAGACACATTGACCATTCAGAGTTCGCAACGTGCCTTCCTATATGATGCGCGTGTGGGGGTCTCCTTGCCCAGCGGCTTGACCGAAGACGATTTAATGGTGCAGGTCTTGTATCCAAACAATGCTTCTGGCACCGTAGAAAGTATCGCACCCACCTTTAGCCCCATGGGCGATACGTTATATGTGGATGCCAGCCAGCATAGCGCCATTCAGGCGATGGGTGGTATCCCTGGAATAGATGATGCCAATCCCGGGATGTTTCCGATGGGAGAAGATCGACAAGTGTCGGTGATCGTGCAGTGGATTACCGATTGTGATTTTTTAATTGGCTCCCCCTATCGGGTCATTGCCTATGGCAATAGACCTTGTGGAGATCCTGCCATTGATAACGGTGTTTCTGCATTATCCGATCCGATCTTAATCAATGGTGTTATGCAGCCTTTTGCCGCGATATTGACTCCGGCATTAAGCATCGATACCATACGTGGATGTGAGTCGGAGATGGTCATGTTCAATACAACTGTGCAGTTTGGTAGCACCACCGATCAGGACAGTGTACGCATTACATTGCCACCGGGTACCACTTATGTTGATGGCACATACAATTGCACGGCTGCAGATATGTCCACATGCCCAGTCTTTGTTAGAGTAGATATGCTCCCTTCTGGAGAAGAGCAGGTCGTACTTTCCGTTCCTGGTGGCATAGTTGGTGATCCTCCAGTAAGCATTCCATTTGAGATTGGATTCATGGCGGAGCCAGGAGGGCTTTGTAATGAGGGAGGAGAAATACTGATTCAAGTTACCTCTACCGTACCCCCAATATTCTGTCCTTCCATTGGAGAAGACTGTGTCGGGTTGCAGTTGGAAGTAGGCAACGCGAGGGATACCATCTTCTTTCAGAAGAGCGTGGCCTCTTTTACCAGTGTTGATTACCTGTGTGTAGACGAGGAAGACTTCCTCTACGATGGATTCGTGCGCATCGATAGCCTGGAACTCGAAATGGATGATTCGATCCAGATCCAGGTGCTTTGTGCCAGTGATCCCACCATCTTACTGGATATGGCAACGGTTTATGGACCAGTCTCAGCAGGGGATTCGGCAGCCTTCAATGGTATTATTATCAATATGCCTTGCCCTGATGGTGGCCTGATTTTCTCTATTTCGAATGAAGAAAATTGTGTTTGTACTTCTGTACAGGATACGGTTATGCGGGACTGTGTTAGTCCCAGCATCGTGCTGGAAAAATCGGCCATCAGCACTGTACCTGCTTCTAGTGGAGAGGCGGGCCATTTTGATGTCACTTATGAGATGGTAGCGGTGAATGATGGCCCACTCAAGTTGCGCTGCATCCAGGTATTGGATGACCTGAGTAGCCAGTTGCAGGGATTTGAGGGCGTAGTGAGTGGCCCGACGCTGTTGGCTCCACCGGCTACAATGGCGGACATGGTACCGACGGTCAACATGAGTTACAACGGAGCGGTATTCGACAGTCTGTTTATCGGGACGGATGGT
>JAHQVP010000026.1 GCA_019634275.1 Saprospiraceae bacterium | reverse complement strand
GTCTTGACATCGGCCTCTTGCAGGGCACGAGCAATAGCCAGTACCATGGCCAGGCCGCGTGTATCGTCTGCAATCCCTGGGGCATATAACGTATCTCCTTTCACTTTCACCGTGACGTCTGTTTCGATTGGAAACACGGTATCCAGATGAGCATCCAGGACCACTGTTTTAGATCCTGAGCCCTTTCTGAGGGCCAATACGTTTCCGACCGAGTCGATCCAAATACTGTCTACTCCCAATGTGGACAGCATGTCTCGAAAGGCAATAGCGCGTTCTGTCTCTGCAAAAGGTGGAGCAGGTATTTCGGTCAGTGCAATGTGATCACGCAATGTCTGAGCGTCGTGCTCTTCTATGTGCGATAGAATTTGTTGGACCTGGGGAAGTTGGGTCATCGATTTCACTTGGTTGCCATATTGCTCATCGATCGTAACAACGGCATCTCCCTGTATCTGAGCCTGGAGTGGAAGAACCACTATCATCAGGCAAACAGCAATCAAAATTCTCATAAGGATGGAACGCATTTGTGTTAAAAGTAGGTCAGAAAAAAGAGACGTAAAACTTAGTGAAGCGCTGGTCGAATCGTAAGTCCTCGAATGACTTCCGCTTCTCGATCTAACCACCAACGCAGTCGATCGTAGACTTGGTCCTGAGGAAAATACTCCAGTGCCATCTTGACAAATATATGACCGTGTTTTGCTTCTGAAGTCCAGAGGTCCTTATAGAACCGAAACAGAACTGGATCCTCTTGGGCTTCACTGACCATTCGAAATCGCTCTGCTCCGCGCGTCTCCATAACAGAAGCAATGAGCAGTCGATCAAGAAATCTTTCCAGACGGCCTGAGTGGCATTGCTTAACCAAAGCCTTTGCATAAGGATCTTCACCTATCGAGTGTTGCAGGGCAACTCCTCGATCGCTCAGCAGTTGATAAACCTGCTGAAAGTGTTCTAGTTCTTCGATGGCCGTCTCGATCAACTCTGGAATGATTTCCGTACGGTCGGGATACTTGGCCACGAAGCTCATCGCCATGGCAGAGGCCTTTCTTTCACAGTCTGCATGATCTTGCAAGAACGCCGTGAAGTCACTCATGACGGCTTCTAGCCATTCATTACTGCTGGGTTCTGTGATGTCCAGATTGAGTTTCATACTGACAAAAATAAGTAACAGGGACCAGGACGGCCATTACTGATCTTTGATGAGGTCAAGGATTTCTCGGAGCTCATCGACTTTGTCGGGTTCCTCGTTAAATCGGTTGTGTTCCTCAAGGGGATCTTCCGACAAGTGGTACAATTGGCCCTGATTATCGGGCGATTCTACGATTGATGGCTTGGTAAAGCCTCCAGATCCCAAGCCATCGATCAGCTTCCAGTCTCCGTTTCGGACGGCAAAATATCCCCGACTGGAATGATGGACAATAGGCGAATCACTTCTGAGGTCCGGGTCAAGCAGGGTCGGAAGCAACGACTCACTGTCCTGGCCCTGTCCATTCGCTAGTGGGATCTCAAGGAGGTCGGAGACGGTAGCCAGGAGATGCGTAAGGCATGACAATTGAGTACTTGATGTACCAGCGGGTATGTTTTCAGGCCAGCGGGCAATGTATGGAATTCGATGTCCTCCCTCATATGCATCGGCCTTCATGCCCCGCAATGCTCCTGCGGCACGATGATTAAAAGTGTCAATGAGTGCTGGTGTCCAGAAAGGACCATTGTCGCTGGTAAAGATGACCAGTGTATTTTCATCCGCACCGATCTCCTCGAGTGTCTGTAGAACTTCACCCACTTCGTGATCAACCATCTGCACGAAATCTCCATATGAACCTGCGCCGGAAACATCCTCATAGCTAGCCGTCGGTACCCAGGGGGTGTGAGGCGCAGCCAATGGGAGATATAGGAAGAAAGGCTCGGGGTTTTGAGCTGCACGACGTAAAAATGCCTCCGCTTTTTTGCGAAATGTGGGCAGGACATCGTAAAAATCAAAGCTGGGAGACTTTAAACCTGCCCTCCAAAAGGAACCGGTATATCCGGTATTAAGATCATTCCCTTCCGTAAAATCAGAGGGTTGTTCCAACAATTTCATGTCTTCCAGATACACATAAGGATCCATGTCCAGCGAGGCCGGCAACACAAAAGAATAATCGAAACCCAGATTTGGTGGCCCCCAACTGGGTACTTGTGTAAAATCTATAAGTTGGGGATCCATCTCCGTGATGATGCCCCCCTGATTCATCTGCGTGCTTGCATGACGCCTGACCGAATCTTCGGAAACGCGCAGTGCCCAGTCGACTCCTAAATGCCATTTTCCAACCACACCTGTTTGATAGCCAGCCTCTTTGAGAAACTGACTGACGCTCATTCGTTCCTCTGCTATGAAGTGACGACCATATCCCCGCAGCACTCCTCTTGGCAAAGCACTTCTCCAACAGTACCTGCCCGTAAGAATGCCATAGCGCGTTGGGGTGCAGACAGAGGATGGCGAATGCATATCCATAAATTTCATCCCGCTCTCTGCGAGCCGATCGAGATGGGGTGTCGCTATTTGCGATTGAGCATTGTAGCATTGGAGGTCACCCCAGCCCAGGTCATCCGCCAAAATGTAGACGATGTTGGGGGAAGAGGGGGTCGAATGAGACTGACAGCCTACCAGTACTAGCCCACAAAGCAGTAGGAAGCCAAGCGAACAGCGAAAAATGAGATGCTGATCATGATTTAACATCAATCAGAGCTATTTCCAGTAAAGTACTCGTGATCATCGTCGCCTCCTGATACCAGGTAGGCGATGAGGTCCAAGATCTCATCTTTATTTAATCGATTGAGGAGTCCGGGTGGCATCGGAGATACTGGGGAGAGTCCTCTTTCAACGATATCGGCTTTTGCAATTTCTACTTTGTAGGTGCTGGTGTAAGGATTGGGCATGATCACCACCTTGTCATCGTCCTCTGAGGCGATTCTACCTGCGACCTTACTGCCATCTTCTTTTTCGAACAAGGTAAAGGCATACTGGTCTGAAATTTCGTCATGCGGCGAAATGATGGCCCCCAATATTTCCCATCGGTTAAATCGCGTATTGATCTGGGTCAAATCAGGTCCTATGATACCTCCTTCACCATGCATTCGATGACAAGCGGCACATAGTGCTGCTTCATAGGTCCGCTTTGCATTGGCAAATTCGCCTCGATAATCTTCGTTTAGATTCTCCCGCAGAAGTTTATTGAGTTGTCCCTGGTTGTAAGTTCCGCCTGGTCCCACGGGCTGTGGCAAATCGGCAAGATCGGCTCCTGGATTATACACTCCAGACAATTCGTCAAAACGTTCACGATCGGTTTCCGGCACGTGCGTTAGTGCCTTTTGTCGAGCGTTTTCCATAAAAGCCTTAAAGCTTAGTCCGCCTTTTGCACCCATCACATCGAAGTACCATTGGAAGTAGTCTTCCCGAAGTTCTGGTGTCCATCCTTCCGAGACATGGCTCAAGAGCATGGCGTAGTAAATGGCCTCACTTGGAGGGGTATATTTTATTACATCTTCGATCGCGGGGCCATAGCGAGCGCTCCTAGCGGTTACTTCTGAAGAAATTAAACCATCAGTACTGGTGCCTTTTTCTGTATGGGACTTCATAAGTGCTACACACATGGCGGTTGCCTGAGGTACTTCGAGATGAATCAAGATAGGGGAGATAGCACGGTTAATTGCCGGATCATCGGAAGGGAACATGCTTAGTAACTGGTCAGTCAGATCGGCCTTGAGTGAGGGATCGGGGTCGCCCAATCGCAACAAGGATAGTTGCATTGCCCGTGCAATACCAATTTTCTGCATTGCGGTGAGTTTGGCGGTATTGACTGCGAGGAGTTTGCGCAATACCACATCTTTGTATCCGTCATCGTCTGATCGAGCAAGGGCCAAGGCTCCCTCGATCACGGTCTGTGCATCCCTGGCATTTCGAAATCGGGATACCCACTGTGATGGTGATCGATGTTCGAGTGCGATGCGAGCAGCATATCGAATGTGGCGATCCTCATGATTTAACTGATTCCAGGCTTGGGCAATTCCACCGGAGGACGACGTATGCAATTCTTCCAAGGAGTGTCGCAGTGCTCTGAGGTTCTGTGCTTCTTCTGATTCCGTGGTGGTAGATTCAGTGGATGGACCAGTGTAACGGACGCGGTAAAGGGCCGATTGTAACCTGCGACCTCCCACTGCAAAAACCATTTCCCCAGATGATGTTGCGATGACATCTGTCAATGGCAACGGAGCGCCCGACAGAAATTCTGATTTTGAACCGGAGTATGAGCTCCCCTCAGGTACTAAATCCACATAGTACATGGTGCCAAAACTCCAATCCACCGCAAAAAGCCCTTGCGAATATTCAGCGCCAAATGCAAGATCCTTACCCATGACCACTGCAGTCGGGGAGCCCTGTCCCAAGTCGACCACCGCAGGTAAATTGTCCGGAAAGTATGCTGGCCACTTTCCCGTTCCGGTGCGCCATCCAAATTCGGCACCGGAGGTAGCGTGGCAGACACGGATAGGACGATACCAAGGCATCCCAATGTCCCACTCCATATCAGCGTCGAAGACAAAGAGTTCGCCATCTTTGTTAAATCCCATGTCAAACGCATTGCGAAATCCCGCTGCATGCAGTTCCCAGTCTGTCCCATCGGGATCAAAGGAAGCTACCCAGCCTCCTGGGGCTTTGATGTCATTCGCATGACCGCGCGCATCCAGGTAGGGGGGGATCAGATTATCTTCGTCCCAATTGTTCGGGAGTCGCGAATTGGAGGCAATTTCCTCAGGAATCAAGGTGTGATTTCCGGCAATGAAATAAAGACGATTTCCATCAGGACTGACTACAAAACTGTGGGGCCCGTGCTCCCCATCGCCCTCTAACTGCATCAATAGTTCGACATGATCCAATTGTCCATCACCTGATCGATCGGTTAGCCGATATACTCCACTGCCGTAGCTGTATTGTTCCCTTTCCCAATCAAGATTGACCGCAACATAGAGGCTGTTAAAGGCCCAAATAAGACCATGTGCATGTCCGATATTAAGGTCTATGCTGTCGACTGCGGTGGGGTCAAGATGTTCCCCAATTGCCGGCATTATAAAGGAGTACAGTCTTCCAAATTGGTCACTGGCATAGTACCGACCATTTTCTCCTTCTGCCAGTGCCACCCACGAACCTTGCTCGTGCGTTGATGGACTGTAGATGGAATCCACAACATAGCCGGCTGGTACCGTTATGGGCTGTGGCTTGGTCTTTGGAGCTTCGCGACGAGGCTCTGTATCGCTGGATTGACAAGCCAGAAACAACATCCCGGCCAAAAGAGATAGTAGTGACAGATAGTAACGCATGTATTCGTAATTGACTAGTCGGGAAAATACCCAATTATTAGACAAGTCAGGTCTCTGCCGTTCAGTGCGCGTGCTGTAGCTTGGTCTTTATAGTGATTTCCTGTAAAAGAGATACAAAAGGACCATCAGAACAGCCACGATAATCACAACGGTCGTAAAGAACTTGCGCTGTTGTTCTTTGAGTTTTTTCTCCCTTCGTCGCTTCGCTTTAGTTGCCATTGCTTGTCGTTTTACTGCCTTAATTTATGGAAAACTAGCGAATCAAATCTCGATGAAAGTCAATAATTCTGGGATCCACTAAGATGTCTTGAGTTTCGATGGGCGCACGGAGAATGATGCCCTGAAGTGACCGACATCGACTTAACGCCACATATGTCTGGCCGTGTGCAAATGCCCCTCCAGCCAGATCGATGGCCACGTTGTCAAAAGTCTTTCCTTGGCTTTTGTGGATGGTAATGGCCCAAGCCAGACGGAGAGGATACTGTACGAAAGTTCCAATTGTTTCTGTAGAAAGGTCGCCCTCTGATAACTTTTGGGAGTATCGAATCATTTCCCACTCCACCCGTTCGACTTTAATGTATCGCAGGCGATCAGCCTCCTGCACCTGTACGATGATGGCCTCGTCATCAAAGTCGTGGATGATCCCCAGTGTCCCATTTACAAACCTTCTCAGGGGATCATTGCGCAAGAACATGACCTGTGCCCCCACTTTGAGGATAAGCAATTGCTCGGTAGGGAAGAGCAGAGATGAGAATTGTCCCTGCACGCTGGCGGGAAAAACTTGGCCTCGGTCGGGAAGTTTGCTCAACGCTTCCCGATTGATGCGATGGGCAGCCGCATTTCTGCTGGTAAGCGACACATAGGGCTCTTTCCCAGGGGAGGCGCCTACCCTTGCATTGAGTTCTTCCAAGACCTCTGGACCTGCATTTCCCAAGCGGACCGATTCCAGAAGAGCGATAAAATGGCGCTCGTCTTGTCGATAGACCTCGATCAGTTCCAGGAAAGTAAGCTTGAATCCCTCCTGGAAAACATGGGCTGAAAAGAAGAAGGGGCTATGATAGACCGTGTTAAAGTAGCGTTGTTCTTCGGTGGAGGCTACCACGGGAGGGAGCTGAAAGAGATCACCAATAAAGATCATCTGGACTCCGCCAAAGAGACGGTCATCGTCACGATTCAATCGAAGCGACTGATCTATGTTGTCTAAGACATCTGCACGAACCATCGAGATTTCGTCAATGACGATGGAGTCTAATCGTTCGAAAAAGCCTGGATTTTTTACGCGTTTAAGTTCATGAGGAGACATGATACGTGGGGGGAACTGGAAGAAAGAATGAATGGTTTGACCTCCTACATTTAAAGCAGAGACCCCGGTAGGAGCCAGCACAATTACTTTTTTCTTTGTGCTTTGCCGAAAAAGTTTGAGGAGCGTAGATTTTCCCGTTCCTGCTCTGCCCGTTAGGAAAAAGTGATCTCGACTGCTTTCAAGTTCTTCAAGACAGGCTTTGAAATTGCTGCTCAGCTTTAGTCCTTTCAATGTCTTCCGTTCTGCATTGGAAGATATCAGAATCTCTTAAAACCTATCTTTGCAGAAATATTCTCTCTAGTGGAGTTTGTACCAACAATCGGATACCTCGTCTTAGCGCCTTTGCTCCTGCTGCTAGCGATCATATTTTACTTGAATCCACCCAAGAAGAAAAACCCTTACTACGGGTATCGTACAAAGAGATCCATGAGCAGTGAAGAGGCTTGGGCAAAGGGTAATGCCCTTTGCAATAGGTGGTTTCTCTTCCTGGCTATGGGGCTTAATTTGGTACAGGTTGTTGTCTTTAAAGCTTGTGATTTGACGACCGCTATTCTGGTCATGACGGGGCTAATCGTAGTCAGCCTGCCGGTCATGATCCTATTGATTGAACAAGAATTAAAAGCAGATGGGCACGGAAGCTAAATCAACTACACGGCCTGGCTTTCAATTTAAGCAGTTCAAGGTTGTCGATCGAGCATCCACCATGAAGATTGGCATCGATGCGGTTTTACTAGGTGCATGGGCAGACCATGCAAATCCCCAAAGGATTCTAGATATCGGTACTGGGTGCGGTGTCGTGATGTTGATGCTTGCACAACGATTTGCAGATGCCCAGGTTTTAGGGGTGGAAATTGATGCAAATGCAGCGGAGGAGGCTAAGCAGAACGCTTTGACTACCCCCTGGCACGATCGCTTGAAGATCTTACAGCGTTCCATCCAGGAATATGCTTTGCAAGAAGATGAAAAGTATGATCTGGTAGTATGCAATCCGCCTTTTTTCTCAGGCGGAACACTTTCGCGAAATATGAGAAAGAATGACGTTCGACATACGGTAAAGCTTTCTCACCAAGACCTCTTGCGTGCTGCTCGTAGTATGCTCCATAAAACAGGAATCTTTAGTGTGGTACTGCCATTGCTGGAAGGGCTTAGGTTCGCCGAGCTCGCACGTACGTACGGGATGCACTTGGTTCGTAAAACCTCCATTTCAGCGCACGCTTCGGAAAAGCCCAATCGGGTACTCCTGTCATTTGCTATTCAAAGCCAGCCAACGGAAGAAGATCAACTAGTCATCTATGATGGTGAGGAAAGATGGTCAAATGAGTTTTGGCATTTGACGAAGGACTTCTATATCAAGCGCAAATAAAAAAGCCCATCAAAAATTTGATGGGCTAAATCTCTTAGTTTTGTTTTTCTGCAATGAGTTGTTTCGCCAACTCCAGAATCCGAGTATCCTTTAGGTGTACGATGCCTCCATTAGGTCCAGGTTGCAAATGACGATCAACCGTTGCTCCCTCTCGATACTTTTCAGCACCAAAATAGTTTCGAATCGTCTGTTCGTCAACGCCAAGCTCGCTCGCCATTTTGCTTATGCTGCCTGTAGGCAGGCTATGCTTGATGTTCCTAAGTTCTTTAAATGTTATGTTCATACAGAAAACTTGATTATTAGGTTACATAAATCAATGCTACCTAATTTATAAAAAAAGATGACACCGCGAAACCCCTTGTCATGCATCAAGTGGGGAGATCATAAGGACGAGGGGCTCTATCTCATTTTGATGGGCTGGTCTTACGTGTTGAGTTTCGATTGTCTTCTTATCCGACCACATCAACTTCCTTATGAGTGCCTCCGGTCCGCGACTCTCGGGAGTCGCGAGACTCACGGAGCGGCGCCCTTTTGGCGGCATTGTCAAGCGATTCATCGCAGATGAGCGAGGTCCTGTGGACCTCGAAGCGCCGACAACCACGTACAGTGAGTGGGTGGTGGCAAAAACCGCTCATCCACACCCACCCGCTTCGCGGTCATTTCGCTTCAAGGTCTCCCAGACCTTGATCCTACGGAATCACTCAATGATCTTAACGCTCATCAGATGGCCAATGTCGGCACAAAATTAACTCGCTGTAAAGTCCTGATCTTCATATGGCACCTTGTGTTTTCTAGGAATCCTCTCACGCCTTTAATCTTCAGGGTTAGCTCAAACAGGTATTTTGTGCTAGCCGACATTGACACATCTGATGAACTAAAATGGTTAAGGCCGATAGCAGGTTCCGACAGTAATGTTTGGTGTGACAATACTGCCATTTCCCCCAGCATATACGAGATGATGGCCCATTGAAATAGTACTTAGCAGGACAGATTTAGCGGTATGCGAAGGCATCATCTGATGTCTCCAATGGAGCCATTGGGATGAGGCTTTGGGTAGGGGCAAAAAAAAAGCTCGTGACTTTTCACGAGCAAAAACCGATTGATTATCTAATAACCAAAACTTACACCGCTGTAAATATAGAACAAATAATGAATAATTACAATATGTAAGAGATTTTTTGTCAACCAACAACGATTGATCAAAAATTGTAATCTAAGATTTAGGGCATTATCCAGGGCTCTACGAGCGAGAATCCCTGCAATTGTTGCCTTTGCCCCAGAAAGTAGTCGACAGCTGCTTCACCCTCATCTCCCAGTGCTATGGTATAGGGATTGACGTACAAGTCAATGTGCTTCTGTATCACTTGCCGGTCCATTTCCTGAGCATGCTTTTCGATGGTAGGGTAGATCAAAGATTGGTTGGCATAAGCAAATTCAATGCTGTCTCTAATGAGCTGGTCAACTCGCTGTATGACCGTCTCCGGCAGAGATCGCCGTGCCACGATGCCTCCGAGCGGAATGGGAAACCCCGTTTTATCTTCCCAGTGTTGGCCCAGATCAACCATCTTTATCAGTCCTTTGTCTGCATATGTAAAGCGGTTTTCGTGGATGATCACGCCAGCATCCACCTCGTCCGATAGCACAGCATCCTCGATCTGATCAAAACGCAGAGTTTTCTTTTCCCCGACCGAGGAATAGAAGTCCAAAAGAAAATTGGCCGTGGTGCGCATGCCTGGAATGGCCACACTCAAACTTGACAATGCCTCGACCGGATAATGTTTAGATGTGATTAAAAGTGGGCCGCAGGATCTTCCCAGCGCTGACCCGCTGCGCAGGAGAATGTACTCGTCAGTGATGCCTGCGAATGCATTAAAGGATAATTTGGTGATGTCAAGCTCCCCATCGTATGCCATGTCATTGAGCTCTTCCACATCTGCGAAAACAAAGTCGAATTCTACCGAAGAATCAAG
>JAHQVP010000368.1 GCA_019634275.1 Saprospiraceae bacterium | reverse complement strand
GCCTGAGCAGGTGCCATCTCCAGAATTTTTACTTGAAGAAAAAGAGTTTAAGCGGTTACTGGAGGACGCTATTTCCGCGCTGCCCGAGGGACAACGAGCGGTTTTTCTACTCAATCGAATCGACAAAAAGACGTATCGGGAGATAGCAGAAGATCTTTCCATCAGTGCCAAAGCCGTCGAAAAACGAATGCACAAGGCACTGGCCTCGCTCCGAAAAATCCATAAAAAGGTATAGGGTAAATGAAGACACAACTGTTATTAATGCAGCAAAATTGATGCCTATGGCCGGAAAAGATACGCTATATGCAAGGTGGTTAAGTGGAGAATTAAGTGAACAGGAGATTCGCCAACTTAAGGAATCCGGTGAATGGACTGAACTGGAACGCATAGCCAATGCGACCACCGAATTGACGCTGCCTCCGATGGATGTCGACGCAGCCTGGCAAAAAATTAAGGCTGCCAAAATGAAACAGCAGTCGCCTATCAGAAGTTTGTGGCGTCCCTGGCTGGGTGCGGTTGCCACACTCTTGCTTCTAATCGCTTTAGGTACCTGGTTATGGAGTGGACATACCAGGGTAAGCACTGCTGCAATAGAAAAAGAAGAGGTCCGTTTGCCAGATGGCACGACCTGCTTGCTCAATGCTGGCTCGCAGCTTGCTTACAATCGCAATCGCTGGGATCACAAACGACAAGTGTCACTCAAGGGAGAAGGATTTTTTGAGGTTGCTGAAGGCCAGCCCTTTCTGGTGAAGACTGATCTAGGTCATGTGGAAGTCCTGGGAACTGCTTTCAATGTCCGCGCTCGAGATCAACGTCTCTACGTAGAATGTTACTCTGGCCGCGTCAGGGTAATGGCGCAGGACGAGCTTATAGAACTCGGGCCACAAGAGAGGTTGCGTGTCATCCATGGTGTCTTGGAAGAAGTGGAAATCATGCAAAGTACCCATCCGAAATGGTCGCTCGGACAAAGCATCTTTGATAATGAACCAACAGCAAACGTATTTGCCGAACTGGAGCGGCAATTTGGCTTTCGCATCGTCGGCACCATCGACCTTACGTTTACAGGCTCCTTTGATCATGCTGATCTGGACCGGGCTCTCGGACAAGTTTGTCTTCCCTTAGGTCTTGGCTACGATACGGATATTGCTGCTCGGACCGTTACTATCTCCCAGTAAGGATTATAGCTTCTTGAGATATACATTTCTTCTATGCTGCTTGGCGCTGGGAACCAGTGTGACATCATTTTCACAAACTTCGTTTGAGGATGTGCCACTGGAGGAAATCATACAGAGGATTCAGAACAACTCCTCAATCCATTTCAACTTCGCTCCAGCTCTTATTGCAGGTGTACGTGTGACGGGGACATATGACTCAAGGGATCCTGAAAGATCACTAAGGCTCCTGCTATCTTCGACGGCACTGGATTTTCATTTCGACTCACCACGAGTCCTCCTATACAAGGCAGATGCTCGACCATATACCATTTGTGGAAGGGTAATGGATCCCCAGGGGAATATTCTTCCGTTGGCCAGCATCTACTTAGATGGCGAAGAGCGCGGTACCGAAAGCGACGAGACTGGTTCATTTTCCATGAAGGTGCAAACCTTAAAAAATGCCCGTGTTCGGATAAGTTACTTAGGGCATCTCAGCCGAACGCTGTTAGCAGGTGAATGGTCTCACGGTGACTGCCTGGACATTGAGCTGATGGCTGATCCCCATCTTTTCGGCTATGAAATTCTCATCCAGGACTATATGTTTCGAGGCATTGAACATGGAAAGGCACATGGGGCTACCCAACTCCATCTGGATGTGCTCAAAGAGGAATATCCCCGCGCACAAGAGGACATCCTTCGCTGCACCCAAATCTTGCCAGGTATTACTTCTGTTGATGGCAGTTCTACGCATCTTAACATCAGAGGATCAACACCTGATCAAAACTTGCTTGTTTGGGAGGGGGTCACGCTATATGACCCAGGACACCTATTCGGAATGATCTCTTCTATAAATCCTTTCATGGTCAATTCGGTAGAGGTGCATAAAACCGCTTTCGACCCAGCATACAGCAGTCGCATTGGAGGAGTTGTTGATCTTTCCCTGACTGACGACTTAGCACTAAAACCAACCGGAGGCATTGGTACAACGCTGACGGAAGTTCATGGAGACATTCACTTGCCTGTAGGTAAGATTGCCTCCATAAGCCTTGCCGCAAGACAGTCGCTCAGCTCGATCATTCAAACTCCAACGCTCATTAGTTTCTCAGACAAGGTATTCCAGGACAAGTGGGTGAATTCTGAAGAGGATGATGTCGAGGAATCTCGAGAAATCGGCCTTCAGGAATTTGGATTTTGGGATGTGACAGGTAAGGTCATCATCGAACCAAATGCCAAGTGGAAACTGAGTACTGCATTTACACAAAACGAAAACCAATTCGAAGGAGAAGGACAATTTGTTGAAGAGGAGCTCGAAAATGAAGAATCCATTACCTCCCGAGGCAAGGCTTTCAGCCTACGCCTTGATCGAAAGTGGAGCAACACATTCTCTTCGGCGTTAAAATTTGTACAATCCGACTACGCGATGCGCGAAAGCAGTGCATTCAGTGATGGAGATACTATAGATGTGCCTGAGCAAACGCTATTGACCAACAACATCCTTGATCGTCGAATCTCACTGAATAATCATTGGCGGGGCTCACGTCTACGCGGTCAATTGGGATACGAATGGGAATGGAAGAATGCCACCTTCGAACTCTTAGAGAACTCGATTTTCCTGGCGACACAAGAAGATTATCACGAAGCGAGTAGTGCGTTCCACAACGCAATGGCATCCCTCACATGGGTCTCAGACCAACACACCATCGAAGCAGGCATCAGGGCTACCTATGCTACTGGTGTATCTTCCACTTTCGTCTCCCCTCGCATATCATGGCAATTCGCGCCAGGGAGAAGATGGAACCTGCGCCTGGCTGCCGGTCGATACTTCCAATTTGTGAGTCAGTTGCAAAATGTAGACGACGTCAATGTGCTAAACGGAATATGGCACCTGGCGGAAGAGTCGAACGAAGAAGTGCTGGCGTCAGACAAAGGTTCTATTGGATTGACTTTTGAATCAGGAAACTTCATGTTAGATGTAGAGGCATTTGCTCAGCGAGTTTCTGGCATCAGCAGCCTCACCACAGGGCCAACCAGCATGATTGAGAATGCCTTGGGAAAATCGCGAGCTCATGGTGTTGATGTCCTTTTGCAGCAAGAATTGAAACCTTTTCGCATCTGGCTTTCATACTCGCTGTTGCATCATCAATTCAGAATCAGTTCGATTGAACAGGATTGGTTTGCAGCTGACAATGACCACCGGCATAATCTTACTGCTGCTGTTGTTTTTCAACATGAAAGGTGGACAGCAACTACATCATACGGGCTCCGCTCAGGCCTCCCCTATTCACCAGTAGAAGGCTACCAGATTATTGACGAAGAAGAAGAGGAATATCGCCTTCAGTTCGGCAACTTAAACAGTGAACGGCTTTCAGCATTTCACCAGCTAGATGCAAGCCTGACTTACCGCTCAACACTGCCATGGTCCGACACCCAAATGGAAATCAATCTTAGTCTTCTCAATTTATTAAATCGGGTAAATCCGTATGCTCGTCGCACCTATCTCCTCGAAGTGGATGAAGATGACCAGCCGGATCTTTTCACTGTGGAAAAAAATCATATTCGACGTACCCCACAATTATTGTTTCGAATTAATTTCTAATAAAATTCAAAATATTGGTAGGGTATTTCTAGGCCATCCTGTTTCAAGGACATTATTAACCAAAATTAATATTTATGTCTTTGAACTTTTTGAGAATCAGTTGCAGTCTATTTCTCCTATTGGTATTCTTTTCCGCTTGCCAAAAAGAAGATATTGAAATTGGATCCGAAGCCGACCCCGTGGTATTGGCCAAATATGATCCTATTCAATCAAGCCTGCCGTTGCAAGACTCTAATCTAAATGAGTGCTTCCTCATTCAGTATCCTATCCAAGGGACAACTGTCCTGGGTGAAGCCGTTGAACTGACCAATGATGCCGAGCTAGAAAAGTTCCTGGAGGAATGGGAAGCCGAAGAAGAAAGAACAGATTCCGAACTTGAACCACTGATTGCATTCCCATTTTCCGTGACGCTAGCGGATGGATCGATCGAGACCATAGCCAGCTATTTTGATTTCGACGAATTGCTTGATACATGTGAAGATGACGAACACGATTGTGATGACGAAGATGATCATGAGTTCGCAGAGTGTTTTGAGTTTGTATTTCCAGTCACTCTAGTCTTGCCTGATGGCTTTAGTGTTGGCATTGATTCCTTGCCCATGCTCGAAGAGGAGGTAGATGCATGGTATGATGCCAACCCAGAAGCAGAAGATGAAGATTTCAGTTTTGAATATCCGATAACTGTCGAGTTTGAGGATGAATCCACGGAGGAGATTCTATCCAATGAGGATCTTGAACGTATTGAAGAGCAGTGTGAGGAGGAAGAAGAAAGTGCCGTGCCATCAAGTACGAATGGATAGTTTAAATCATGCGAGGGAGGACTTCAGTTCTCCTTCGCTTCTCATAAAAAGTAGTAACAATGAAAAGGACAATCCTCTATTTTGCAGCCATTCTCTGCTGTCATCCTGTCATAGGACAAGACTGGACTACAGATCTGGACCAAGCCAAGGCCATAGCCCAAGAGCAATCCCGAGATATTATCATGGTGTTTCAAGGCTCAGATTGGTGTGTCCCCTGCATCAAGCTCGATCGAGAGGTTTGGAGCACCGAAGAGTTTCAACAACATGCCGACACCAGCTATGTCATGTTGCAGGTAGACTTTCCTAGAAAACGCAAGAATGCGCTCACTAGTGAGCAAACGGAAGCAAACGGAGTACTGGCTGAACATTACAATTCCTCGGGAATATTCCCCCTGGTTGTAAAACTTTCACCGGCCGGTCACGTACGTGGAAAGCTGGGCTATGAGGGAAAGTCAACTACCGAATACATCACCCTTCTAGAAGATCTGTGAGATGAAACATCTTATCGTTATTCTGATTCTGTTTAGTGCTTCTGTACTGACCTTGTATGGGCAACATACGGAGAAGAAAGCCCTAAGCCTGATGGGCACAGACTTTGAGATTACGGTAGTGGCGCGTGATCAGCAAAAGGCACAAGAAGCCATTCTCATGGCCACTACGGAAATCAAGCGTATCGAGTCCCTGATTTCTTCGTGGGATCCCGATTCACAAACTTCTTTGATCAATCAGCAGGCAGGGATCGCACCAGTCGCTGTGGATGCGGAATTATTTAATCTGATCAAGCGATCCCTGGCGATTTCGCAACTAACAGATGGTGCCTTCGACATCAGCTTTGCGGGAACGGATAAGATCTGGTCTTTCGATGGAAAAGAGCATGCCATGCCCTCTCAGGCCACCATATCGGAGTCTGTTAGTCGTGTCGGATACGAAAAAATTCAATTGGATGACTCCGCTAGGACCGTCTTTCTCCCAGAGAAAGGGATGAAAATCGCTTTCGGTGCCATTGGCAAGGGATACGCTGCCGATAGAGCAAAGCAGCTGCTTCAAGGAAATGGAATTGAAGCCGGTATTATTAATGCTTCTGGAGATTTGGCCTCATGGGGCATGTTGCCCGAAGGCAAACCCTGGACTGTAGCCATCACCAATCCACTGAATCCCGATCATGCTTTTGGAGTACTTCCCATTCATGAAGGTTCAGTAGTAACCTCTGGCAACTACGAAAAGTACGCCCTCATCGACGGTCTGCGATATGCCCACATAATTGATCCCAGAAGTGGACTCCCTAGCCGTGGAATCGTCAGTGCCACCGTTTTCTGTGGTCGTGCCGAACTCGGAGATGCGTTGGCCACCTCGCTCTTTGTCATTGGTGTGTCTACGGGATTGGATCGCATCAATCAAATGCCAGGAGTCGAATGCATCATTGTAGACGATAACGGCACCATTCACACATCAAAAAACATACGATTTGACTCGATTAAGTAAAGCCTTCGTGACCATAGTGATTTTATTCTTGACAATGTCGTCTTGCGTCGTCGTCAAAGAATACGAAATGGTCAATCTCAATGATCCAGACATGGAGCTTGCAGACAAACCTTGTGATCGAAATCTGCTCACTGCTCACGCCTATCGTGAAGCTGCAGCAGGCGGCAATGGCGGTAAAACGGGAGGAGGCTGTGGTTGCAACTAATAGTACAATGATAAAGAGAATAGTAAGCGGAGTCTTCCTTATGCTGCCCTTGATGCTTTGCAGTCAATCGGACAGTACGGAAATCTATCGAAAGCGTGTATTGGAATCAGTAGAACTGGACTTTCTGAGCAGTTACTATGAGCAATCCGGAGCAAATGCAGCCGTCACTGGAGGGATTGGGACAGAACAACTAGACGATGCCACTGGGACTATTGTCGTTTCCATTCCCATTAAAACAGATGCAATTTTGAAGATCGACGCTGGAGTATCGGCCTATAGCTCCGCCTCATCAAGTAATGTAAATCCATTTGATGGGCAGAGAAACGCCGATCCCTTCGTGGCCTCTTCCGGTGAGTCCAAGAGTGACTTATGGTCAAACCTTTCTGTGGGTTATGTACATCATTCATTCGACCGGAACCGGATCTGGAGCGGAAAACTTTCATTGTCCGCTGAGTACGATTACACTTCTATTGGTATCAGTGGCAGCCATGCATGGCTGTTAAATCGCAAGAACACTGAATTTGGTCTTCGTGCCAGTGCATTCTTTGACACATGGTCTCGGATCTATCCCATTGAACTACGTGGTCCGGAACAGGAAGATGATGAAGATGAAGGTTTTGACTTACGTCAGCAGGTCATAACAGGCAATCCCAATTACCAACCTCGCTTTACAGAACTTCCCAGTCGTATGCGCAACAGCTATGCGGTAGGGTTTGACTTCAGCCAGATTTTATCTCGTAAGTTGCAAGCATCCATCTCCATCGATATGGTCCTCCAAAAAGGTTTGCTATCCACTCCTTTTCAGAGGGTATATTTCGCAGACATAGAAGACTCCTTCGTGGAGGGATTCCATCTGGCCGATGACATCGAGCGTATGCCAGCCACACGGTTTAAAGTTGCTATTGGAGGAAGAGCTCACTACTTTGTACATGAACGACTTGCGATTCGATCATTTGCTCGGTATTTCGTGGATGATTGGGGTATTCGATCGATTACAACCAGTATAGAACTTCCAATTAAGATAGGAGATGCACTTACAGTCTATCCTTCTTACCGATTTTATCAACAGTCTGCCTCCAACCACTTTAACCATTATAACCAGCATCAAAGCACCCAACAATACTATACCTCCGATTTTGACCTTGCTCAATATACTTCCTCCCAGTGGGGCCTCGGTGCAAGTTACACAGATCGATTTTCGAGGTTGCGTTTGGGTCCTGCACGACTTAAGAGCATAGACTTAAAGTACTACCGATACGATAGGAATACTTCCTTTAGCTCATCAATTGTCACCTTGGGAGTAAAACTATCACTGAGTAAAAACACCAAATAGCGCGCCTCCAACACGATCTAAATTCGGATCACTTCGCGAGCATCAACCTGACCAGCTGCTCGAATGCTATCTCAACAAGCTTGCGTTTGAGTGGCTTACGGGTTGTAAAGTTTTTATGAACCTTCCTTAATAAAGGATTCTCGTGATCCCCCTTCAGGAGCGCAATGTCATTTTGATCAAGCTGCAATTGAAGCCTAGTATTTGGGCGATCATCCAATGCCAAATACGCTTCTTGTATACGATCATGGGCTGCTATTTTATATTTTTCTACGTACTTGTGCCAGGCATCAGGCTTGGATTTGGCTCCCGAACCAAAGTCAGGATTCAGATTGATTTCCCATGCTTCAGGTCCTTTAGGTGTCATAGCAAAATCAATTCGTCCATACTCCACAGCTGCGAGATCGGACACACCTTTGCACCACTCCCGGAAGGGATCCTCCATGACAAATGCACGTAATTCTCGCTCGTATTCCTCAAATTCGTGATCCCTAAATGCGAGGCAATCCTTGACCATCCAGTGTTGATCGACGTCAAGTTGAAGTGGGAAGATCTTTCCGTCGAGGATCAAAGAAGCATACTTCCTATATCGGCCGTGGTGATCAGCGGTCTCTAAGAATTCCACGATGAGGAGATCATTACGATCATACCCCAATAGCTTAAGCGCCCGGATATTGGCCACCAGATGCCTGGCATCTTTAATAATGCCAGATAGATTCCCGGAGTGACGATAGGCGTGTCGCAAGAAAACCGGATATTTTACAGCCGACAAGTCTTCATCAGTGCCATAAGCATTGTGTTGGTTGATCCCTTCGAGAGCCAATTTTCTCAGTAGTTCGGGTCGCAACAAAGACCTTGCAGGATCATTGAGGCACTTTACACCAGGATATTGCTCTTTAACTGTATGATAAATGCGACTTACAACATCCAATTGAGCCTCAGAAAGGCGATCAAAATCCGAAAAAATCAGAGTGCTGCATTCAATGCTATTGAGGCGCCCGAGCTCCCCATAGGAGATCACTCCTATGTGCTTGTTAATCGCCTTTCCTCGATGTCCCAAATAATGATCTAAGGTGTACCGATGTCGATCAGTGAGCAGAAAGTAGATCATGCCTTGAGCAGGTTTTCGTCAATGAGATTAAACTTACTTGCCGTCAAGGTCATGATGACGAGTACTTCAGTCACATTGGCCAGGGTCATAAAAATGTCCGGTATTGCGTCCACTGCCCTCAACAAAAAGTAACCCTGCATAGGCACACCAGTGATCTCATAAACCGGAAGGTTAAGGCCCGCTCCGCCAGGTATCCCCGGACTGAGAAAACTGGTCAAAAACTGCAAAAGCAAAAACGTGGCAAATAATGGAATCGAAACCCCGAGGTCAAACATGGCAAATAGGAAAAGATATTTGTAGGGGGACACGATGATGCGATGAGGACGAAAAAACGATATACAAAATGGTACCACAACGGCGCTGGTGGCGGTCGGAATGCCTAACCGCGAAGTACACACTTGAATGATGGCAGGAATGCTCGCCAGTGAAGAACGCGTGCTGATGGCCATCAACTGGGCACTTATCAGGGAGGTCGCAAATTTTCGAATGGATAGATCGGTCAGCAAAAATATGGGGAGGTACATGAGCAGGGTAAATAGAAACAAAATGGTTGAGGCGGTGACTACATATAGACCCGCAACACCAATTGCAGACATTCCCGACCCAGCCACCATGGGGACCGTCAAGGCGAACACCGCCAAGGGCATTGTCAAGAGCAAGTTCTGCATCCGGCCCATCGACTTGTCAGCGCCTCTTTTCAGAAAAGGTCGAAATCGAGGGACCCACTGAGGTAAAAACTTCCTTACCACAAGTGCACCGGCACATGCGGTTACTAAGAGCCACAAGACCAGTTTGCCTAACCATGCCTGCAGCGTTTCTGCCCGATTCACTAGGACAAAGCGCTCCTTTCCATCTGGTAGAACATCTTCTGGGAATGATCCATCCAGACTTGGTAACGAAACTGAATCTCTCCACAACTGAAGGAGTACAAAGCCTACGATCAGAGACAACAGCAACATCAACACCATAAGGAACAGATGCATTCTAAGCGCTTGTGCACCAAATACTCCAAGCAAGCGATGCTCCCCAAAACCCAATAGGCTATATCCAATGTAACATACAATCAGAGGCAAAACCAGCAGAAGAACGGCATCAATCCAAAGCACACCAATGAGCTTGTTTATAGCCAGAAAATCACCGGCTTGATCGATCCCAAGATGGCGGACCCAAAGACCACAGCCAACACCCAATATGATCGCCACTAGCGATCCAGAATTAATGATGCGGTTGCGTTTTGAGTCAGATAGGGTAATCACTTTCGGAAATCTAGCAATCTCTGGGGACTCTTATACTTAGGCTTCCGGTCGTGCCTTAAGAAAGTGTTGGTAGAGGTGAAGCAGCACGGCATGGCTAAATAAGTGCAACAAGCCCTACTCGCGCTCCGCCTTCCTCTCCTGAATCCTAAACCATATCATAGCGGCAGGTATGCCCACTGCCAACAGCAGCAGATCGAACCAAGCTCTGTCCCAGTCATATACAACCCTAACGACTAAAATTGAAAGCATAAAGATGATCACAAATAGAGGAAGCACTGGATATAACGGAATGCGAAATCCTGGCAAATCATCTCCTATGCCCTTCTTCCTAAGAATAAAAATTGATGCTGCCCGTAAAGCGAAAAAAATCAAATTGATAAAAACCGCCGAAGTGACCAAGTCAACAAATCTTTGCCGAAGGATAAGCATAGTGCATGCCAGGACAACGTGAATACCAATGGCACGAGTGGGTACTCGAGTCCTTGGATCAAGCTGATGGAAATACTGAAAGAAAGTGCCATTCTTTGCCATGGCATAGTACAATCGGCTACTGGACATGATAGAGGTAGACATGCTGCCGATGACCGAAACAATAACCAAAATAGCAAACAATGCAGCGCCCACCTTGCCGAACAAGAGATCCAAGGCAGCAGAACCCACCGCTGCATGGGTGCGGATGCCGTCCATGCCCAAAACATGCAGATATGCCGCATTCACGAGAAGATAGAGTACGATAGCACCAGACATCGAGATGACCATGCTGTGCATAATTTGCTTACCTGGATTATTAAATTCTTCTGCCACCGCCAAGATCCGGCCCCATCCCGTGTAGGAGAAGTAGACAAGCATGGCCGCAAGTGCCAAACGCCCAATCAGCGGTCCGTTACTTTCCTGTTCCAACATGGAAGTCACGGGGGCTGGATCTCCATATGCAAACACTACGATCACAAAGACCATAAGTGCAATTACTTTGATTCCGGCAGAGCCCACATTTACTCCTGTTGCATAAGATAGCCCCGCCATGTTGACGGCACCTAAGATGACAATGACTCCGATGCCCAACAAGACTTGATGACCCGCCAGCTCAGGGAAAAGAATTACAGCATACTCTGCAGCAATCAACCCTAGGGCTGCTCGATTACTGGGAGAGGTGAGGATAAACGAACGCCACCCATAGAGAAATCCCACATGTCGCCCAAAGCATGTCCGAAGGGCCAAGTAGTCACTGCCGGCATAGGGCAACCGTGCACCAACTTCAGCCCACACAAGGGCTGCTGCCATACATAATAACCCTATGATCGCCCATAGGCCCATCATCATTGCGGGGCCATCGCAGTAGGTAGCCACTTGCTGTGGCACAGAGTATATTCCAGCACCGATGACCACAGCCAAAACGGTCAGGGCGCCACTCCATGACCCGAGCAATTTTCTAAACCCTACCGGGCTTTCACTTTCCGACTCTTTATGAATCATGGAATGGTCTTACGGAAGATCATAGGGTTGATTGGGTTCATCTTTGAGCTATTGACCTCATCCTGTCTTTGGATGATGCATCTGCAAAGTATGAAATCGTAGACAGGTATTGCAGAACTTGGCCCATCACATAGATCCGTGATCCGCTATCTTGAAAATCCAGCTGGCTTCGGCCAAGAAGACAACCAGATGACAAAAGACCCCACTCACATCTTCAAAATGAAAAGAAGAGTGACAGCAGGTCCAATTGAAACTCAGAGCCTCAAGACACCACTCCTACAATTTGTCTTCATTTTTGGCTTGGTACCACTCCAGCACCTCGTGCTGGTCATTTGACAATTTCTGATTTCGTAAAAACCAATACAGTCTCCGGTTGACTATGGAGAAGTCTTCCTTCAATAAGGGAAGCATCGTGGCCAGCAGTTGTCGGCTCATCATTCCATCTTTCTCAATGGCAGTCAAAAACAGGTTCAGCTCAGGGTAGTTTTCGGCTTCGTGAAGGCCTCGAAACAGATTATCGTAGTAGCCGAAGGGAGGCACGGCTTCGTGGCGTAGAAGTGAATTCCAGGCGATCATCCTCTTTTTTCTGGAATCCGACAAGAGTAATTTCTTCATGCTGTCAAAATAGAGGGGCGGCTCCAACGACTCTAGAAGATCAAAGGCATGCTGATAAAAACCAGGATCGACTTCTTCTACCAAAAGTTCGCTGACGAGTAAATCCACCACGTCAAGGCTATACACCTGGCGCGAAATCAGGGCCTGAAGGGCCAAGTCCTTTCGCTCAGGAACAGCAGATCGAAGTAAATCCTTCAACGCCGGCAATGAAAGCGTTGATCCGGTCAGTTTTCGAATTTCAGAGACGGCATCTCCATGTGCCCAATGCCATAGTGTAAAACAAGTCCAGGCACCTCCTTGCACGGTCTTCTCTCCATCCAATATTTTTGCCGTCGCTCCTGTAATGGCATCAACTTCTCCTTCTCCAACGACCTTTTCATGCGTTATTTCATAGTAGGACAATTTGCTGTAGGGAGAATTTCTGTCTTGAAGAATTTCATGTACTCTAGCATAATCTTCAGGCGAAAAAGGCAGTCCTCCTTTCTTTTCAAAGATGACACCGGTTTCCAGCTGATACTCCCGATAGTCTCCATATGCATTCCAATGGATTCGGACAGGAACAATCTTGCACGTGGAATCCACACAAATCACAGACTCCACATCCATAAAGTAATTAGGTAAATCGTCTCCCTCCCCTTGATTCTGGATTAAATAATACTCCCTGGTCTCATCTTCTTCAAATCCCGGATGTGAGACCACGATAGGGTATCGCATCGACTGATATCCGAAGAAGTGGGATACAATACCCAATGAACAAAGAACGGGCAGTATGCTAATAAATAGTGATCTCATGTACTATAACATCGCACCTCATACAATCGCCCATGAGGTGCTCCATACGTCTCTTCCAACGTGATTCGAATGGCGGTGGTTTCCAGCGCACTAAATTTAAACCTAATTAGGCGTCGTGCATTATCAAAGCGATGCTCGAGGTCTTTCCATTGTCCCTTGTCACGAAACTCCAATTTCAATGACTTCAACAACTCTGGAGGCACAGTCGTACTGAACCGATCATCGTGCCGTGAATCGTGACGCAACATCAAATTTCTGCGCGTATTTGTGTCGCATTTGATCTCCACTTTAGACAACACAATGGGATTTTCCCACTCAAAGACAACCTCTGCCGGAAGTCCGTCAGATTGCCAGTGATTGATTTCGTCGCGCTCTTGCACATCTCTCGAATATCCATTGGTGAGCAGATTGGCGTCTCCGGAAGTGGTGGACGATGCGTAAATCACCGCAGCCTTTCGTGCAAGATCACTTTCGTCATCCGCTGGTCTATTGGGAATATAGGCATCGTCGCGTAATAGTTGTTCCTGCAGCTCGTCAATGCATGTCTTACGCAGTTCCCTAGGATTGATCTTCTTCATCACACAGAGCGCAGCGGCAGTTCCCACGGCTTGCCCCATGGTGGCACATGTTCCTTGCAACCGGGTAGAAGATAGGGCAATGTGTGAAACGCTGACGTTGCGACCCGCGAAAAGAAGGTTAGGAACATTAGTAGAATATAAGCTCGCAAAAGGTATCTCATATACTTTTTTAAAACGTACATGAAAATAACTTGCCGGTTCGCTGAGGTCTTCAATGCCGCCAGGGTTATGTTCATCCAAAGACCATCCCCCATAGCCTACCGCATCTTCAAAGTGTCGATGCCCGAGGAGGTCTCTTTCAGTGAGAATGTGATCGCCCATAAATCTCCTGGACTCACGTTTTCCCGGTATGGATGCAACCCAATCCAATGCCCAATTTGCAGAATCCGGATGATTGCCCGAGTTCTTAATGTAGTCCCAGACTCCGTACAAATGCCCCATGAGTCGATGTCGAATTTCTTCGGCTTCGCCGATGATGTCCTCGTCACTGCCCACTTCTACCCACCAAAATCCATGGCTAAAGGGTATGATCTTACGGTGCTTTTCCGGTTGGTGGCCTTCGGTAAATGGGATGGCAAAGGAAGGAGCCTTGTACGGCATGGGCCGGCCCATGTCTTTAGATCTGAAAATCAAGGAAGAACCCATCTGCCAGCCATCAGGCTCATCGGGGGCATACTGCTCATTGAATTCTGCTTTGCCTTCACGACCAGTGCGATACAACGCTCCTGAAGTTGCTGCCATTAATCCATCCCCCGAGCAATCAATAAACTGTTTGGCGTAAATCATGTACTCTGTCTCGGTGGTCATCTGCCAACATCGTACCGACTTAATTTTTTTTCGTTTCATGTTGGCATGGAGAGCCTGTGTGTTGAGCATGACCGTAAGATTTGGCTCCTTAGTCACAAAGTCATACACCATATGATCCCATACATGCCACGAATCTTGGGGATTGTGGAAGCGATTATGCAGGAGAATTTCTTCTACGATTCCCGTTTCGCGCTCTGGAAAACCATCCTTCAAGTGGGTCACTCCGTTGAGATGCACTCTGATCTCGCTGGACGCATTGCCGCTGAGTACGGAGCGATCCTGCACCAAGACGGTACGCGCTCCATTGCGTGCAGAACTCACAGCGGCACAGCAGCCCGCTACTCCCCCGCCGGCAACCAAAACATCTACATGCAGTTCCTTTTTGCGAATGGGAGCCCCCAGCTCCCCCGTACCGACCTGATGCCAATTGTCCTGTTTGCGCCGATCCCCCTCGGTCCCTTCAAAGAATTCTCCTCCCAGAGGAATTACGGAAGCCGCCAACGCACCTTTGGTGCCTTTTCGGAAAAATTCTCTTCTTTTCATCTTTGCTTAGCTATCATTTCTTGTCGCTCTAACCTGCTCTCATGGAGCAAGGATCTAAAATAGTGCGCCCGCAGGATCTTTAACCTTGGGGTCCTATTGTCGCTTACACGAGGCTATTTCCGTAAGCAATCACCAGGATGCCCACCATCATGCAGGCAAGACCTCCATAAAGACTTTGTCTTGCTTGTGAAGACGCCTTAACCCACTCTTTGGTAATCAAACCACTGATGATCGCGGTGGCAACGGAGGCTGTATTGAAAATAGCATAACCCACGGTGTTTCCCGATGCCCCTAAACGGAATGCCGCATAGGCAAAAAGGGCAGAAGCTGCGTAATGGAACAGAGCCATGATAAAAATCAATCCAAGGTTTATGCCTAGGGCAGGTGTCCGAAAATGGCTCCAAGCCTTCTTCCGCGACAGTTGCCACAAAAAGTAGATTGTCATCACGATTCCACCACTGATGAAAATCGGAAACATAACCGCTACTGCGGTTACCCAGTCTGCATTTCCCGCTTGCGTACTGACTTCATGCAAATAGGGCCTACCGGCCGCATTCGCATAACTAAATCCGGTTGCAAGCAGGCCACCAATGACTGCGATGGCGATGCCTTTGGTCATCGAAGATTCCTTGCCCGCACGCTCGTCATCTGCATGATGCTTTGCCTCGTCCCTTTCCCGAAGGATTCCTGCTCTTCCATTGAGCAATATGCCAACTAACACAATTAGAATCCCAATCAGCATGACGACCAGTGCGTGGGTCGGAGGCAATCCATCAACTGCAAATGGCAATAGCGAACCAATCAGTATGACCGTTCCGATAAAGATTGAAAACCCAAGCGATAGACCGATGTGATCAATGGCCTTGCTCCACATCATAACCCCGATGCCCCAAAGAAAGCTGGCCAACCCCATCTTGAGCCAAATGTCAGCTGGCATATTGGAGAAGATGGAGCTGAAGCCCTCGATCAAGAAGGTGGATGCCACTATGGGTACGACAAACATGGTCAACAAGAAGAAAAGGCTCCAGGTATTTTCATATTGAAAATCCCGAGTAAATTTTTCCGGAAGGGCGTACAGACCCAAAATCAGTCCCGCAAAGACGGCCAAAAGAATTCCAGTGATCATCGTGTTGTGTTGGTTGATTTACAAAAAAATTAATGCCCTAGTCCTCTTCATGCTGCTTCTCTCGATCTTGGAAACATTGGACTTGGACATCTTCTGAATTTATTGAAATCGTACAGCCTTCAGGCCACCATGGCACTGGGCAAAAACTGCACAGGCACCGAAATAGATGGAGGGCGCAACCGCGCTATCCAGGTCTTGTGGTACTGCTCCATGAATCGCTTATTACAACTCTGGTTCAAACCCCTGGATAAAAAGGACGGTCCATGGGTACCCAGGTAGCTTTCTTACAAAGATGGACCGTCACCAAGACCAATGTGTTGAAAACCAGGAATGTTCCTAATCCAAGAGGTAACTACAGGAGCGATAGTGCGATGAGAGGCCGTCAAGGAAGCTGCATTTACACTATTCATGCCGATCAAACCATGGGAAGCACGTACATTAGAATGTGAACACCAAATCTGTTCTTGCATGACAAATTATTCTCGCCACTACCGCAAAGCTTCTCAAAACGCTCGTGAGTTTATAGCCTTTCCTTCCTTCTACAAAACAAGTGCCCAGGCGTCATTTGGTAGACAACCTGAGTTTTCGCTAGGCACCATTCAGGAATGGGATAAGGACGTGGTCCCATCAAAAGACCACATTGAAAGAAACTTTCCTTTCCTTTTCTCCTCAGGGCATCTGGGGTTTATCAGTTCACCGCTATCAATGGAGATCAAGTATGCCTCCAGTGCTTTGCAAATTTTCCTCCATGACGATTGGCATATTGAGCATACGGAAGCTGCTCAAGCGCTGATCTCGTCACTTCATACCCTGGTCGAAACGAGTCTGGAAGATATGGGCGTTGCGTTAGAAACATCCCCCCAAGTCATTCATTTGCGACATCGCTTATCAGGCATTAGCAAATATTTTCAAGTGCAATTGTACCATGACTATGTAAAGAAGGGATCTGACGGCAACTTGGTTGGTTTCACTATGGGGCGATTCGTAGACATTTCAAAAAGGGAATTGCTCTCGGCGCTGGAAGCCATGTTAGTGACCGATGAGAGTAATGTTGACATGGATTTTGTGCTTAATGAAATCCAACGCATGTTGCGTTCATACCTTAATCGACACGACGTAGAGTTTGGCAGTCTCTACACCAAGGATCAAATGTGGCGTGACAATGTAAGTTGGATGCTGTTGCGAGATTTTGATTGGGATGTCCTAGAAGACTCCCTCTTGGGGGTCAATCTGACCTATGGAAAAGTGATCAAGGAGAAAGAGCCGTTGTACGTTGAAGACATGAGCACATTGAAGATGCGGTCTGCCCTTGATGAGTTATTGCTCGAAAGAGGATATCGGAGTCTCGTTCTATTGCCCATCTTCGAAGCTGATGGATCACTGTTAGGTTTGATTGAAGTGGCAAGCAAATCTTCCGAACCCATTGGTAGTGACCTGCTGACATCGCTCTTAGACTTTTCAGCAGTATTCGCCATCGGAATGAACAGCTACATCATTGAAGTTGACAATCAAATAGATCTAGTCATTCGACAGCACTTCACTGCAATTCATCCCAGCATGGAATGGCAATTCAAGGAATCTGCAAAGGCTTTCTACTGGGCACGGACAGCTGGTTTTCCGATGGATAGTCCACCTCCCATTGTCTTTCGTGAGATACATCCACTTTATGGGCAAGCCGATATTGTTGACTCCTCAACAATACGAAACGAATGCAGCTCGAAAGATCTGCAGGATACATTGGCTTTCTATCGACAACAGATCAATCACACTCAGCATGATGATAAACATCTGCGATCTGCCAAAGATGCTCTGCAGGAAATGGTCCATTTATTGGGTGACATCGGAGAAGGAGAAGCGGCAAAGAAGGAAATCAAAGTAACCGAATTAATCGGCGAAAAGATACGGCCGATGATGGGTGACGCGACCAGATGGAAAGAACTGGAACCCAGATTGGATGTAAACACTGGATTGATTTACAGTCAAAGCAAAGCTTTTGATGAAAGTGTAGCCGTTGTAAACAAAGTCATTGCAGAGTACCTAGAGCGGTGCAACTTGGAATTGCAGCAAAGTACGCCTCACTACTTTGACATTTTCAAGACCGACGGTGTTTCATTCGAAATCTATTTTGGTGCTTCGATATCGCGATCCGAAGTAGACATAGATCGCTTTACCTCCGGTATTGAACTTCACCAGCTTAGACAATTGTGTGAGATCAATCGAATGATCAGCGATAAGCATCAAGACATGCCCATTCCTCTTCGCTGTGCACAGTTGTTGGTCGTGTATAACCAGACCATTGATATCCGGTTCCGAATGGACGAGAAAAGATTCGACATCGATGGAAGCTATCATGCACGATACGAGATATTGAAAAAGCGTCTAGATAAGGCCGTGGTAGAAAGTACAGGCGAAAGACTCACCCAAGCGGGTAAAGTCGCAATAGCCTATCTTGATGAGGCATCTAAGGCACGGTCTTTACAACACTGCCAAGAGCTGCACAAGGAAGGCTTAATTCATGAAGAAATCGAACACCTAGACCTGGCTCCAATGAAAGGACTTTCGGGCGTGGGAGCTCTTCGAGTTACGAGTATCCTCTAGTATCCCTTCGCCCAGCGATTGGAAGGCTTATGCCAAATGACGTGCAAGGACCCTTGCCTTCTTAGCTTGAAAAAAGATAATCCTTTGCCCATGGATTCACTTATCCGATCCATATTTAGTAGACACTACATGGCCACCAACCACTACAGGAATTATATCTATTGTCCATGCGACAATCATTTGAGCTATGCAAGTAAATTTGTGCATTGCATCCTCCAAAACATTTGGATAGACAAGCTATGAGCTTCGAAAAATGGCAAAGGCTCTTGAAACTAGTGGATCAATCTTGTTGGTGGAAAAGACTTCACTCTCGATCCTGAAGAACTAGCGTTTAAGAAATCGAATATTTCCTGAAGGAAGTTTTGCAACAAAGACTCCAGGTGGTAAATGCGATATGTCAATATCATTTATGCCCGTTCCCAGCGCCAGGTTCAACCACTGTCCCCCCGTGAGATCATAAATTCTGATGTAAGATGGATGTTCAAGACTGATTGAGATCGACTCGGAGGCGGGGTTGGGAAATAGAGCCAAATTATGTACTTCATGCTTAATTTGGACAATCGGACTCGATGTAACTACTCCGTCGAAATCGACCTGCAATATTCGATAATAATTATGACCTTCTTCTGGTTCAGCATGAAAGTAAGAATAGCTTCTTTGGGCCTCCTCATTGCGTTCGCCAGGTAGAGAAGAGACTGTTTTAAAGGACTCTCCATTTACTCTATGCTGCACCAAAAAAGCCTCATTATTTAGCTGTTGAGCAACAGTCCAATCCACTCTAACACCCCCACTTTCAGCTTCGACCTGAGGGGAGCCTATGAAATTTACAGGTAGGATCAGCTCTGAACCATTCCTAATGATATACTGATACTCTTCATATACGATAAAGGGATCAAAAGCGATCATTCGAACAGCAAATGAGATGGAGTTGGCACACGGTAGCGGGGATGACGATGCCAGGCTACTCACATTCTGAACGCTGCCAGTTCCCGTCATAATCCCAGTGTTGCTACTTCTTGAACCACCCGAATATGTTGTAGTGACCTGCACTGCGTACATGACGCCTGCTTCCGCTACGACATCAATACTCAAAAGATGGTTGCAAAAACTTGTTGCAGAAGAACTTATGATAGATACATCAACTGAAAACTCCTGTCCCTGAACAAAGTGAATTGATGCCGACATTAGCAGGAAAAAGAGAGTAGCCTTGGACTTTATTGCATGCATACTACTGACTAGGTGATTCACCAATGAAAAGTAGCCGATTTATAGGTATGCACAGGAGTTGACCATAGTGGAATTTGTGGCTTGATATAAAATCTATGTAACTGGTTGCAATGCCTTGATCAGCTGCAAGCTTCATCTCTATCTGCAAGCTATCCTAGCTCACACTTCATAAATCCGCCCTTGTCTTGTCTATCGGCTGATAAAGGTTAGGCCGGCGTTTACCCTACAGGCCGCTGCGCGTCCCCTGTTTTCGTACCCGCCCGTTACTTTCTCAAGCAAGCTTGAGCGCAACTTG
>JAHQVP010000367.1 GCA_019634275.1 Saprospiraceae bacterium | reverse complement strand
GAGCGGCTGCTCCAGTAAACATGTTACGGTCATGGCCGATGCCTCTTCGATCAGGTACAAACCTTTATCATCGGTACCTACCCAAACGGCTCCATCATCATCCACTGCAATGCAGTTGACAAATGAACTGGTGAAATAGTCTGCCCCATCGAACACTTTGTACTCGAGCGTCAACGGATCATACCACGTGAGATATTCAGAAGCTATCCAGAGTCTTCCGGATGTGTCAAAGGCAATGTCTTTGATTTCTCCCTCCACCATATCAGGATCAATCTCGACGGCGGTGAAATTGCTGCGTGGGTCAACGATCCAAAGCAAGTCTTCGCTCAGGAGCCACATTTCGTTGCCATTGTTGGCCATGGCTTGAAAACGGAAGTACCGTTCTTCCAGGTCCCATTTCCCACGACGGCCTATCAATACTCCGTCTTCTGTACCCACAAAGAGTCGACCACTTGCATCAAACTCTATGGTGTGAATGTGATTGCTTTTTAACTTGGAATTCCGATCGGTGTGCGCCGCGATCAGAGATAGGGTAGGAGAGGTTTGCAACTGCAGCAGTCCTGAAAATTCGGTGCCGATCCACAGTTCTTTTGTGGGAGCATGGTAGTGTGCCGCTGTGACAACGTCTCCATCGACCATGTTCGCTTGCAGGAGAGACTCAAACGTACCCTTGTCCCATTGCAATTGAGCATTTCCTCCCGGTATTTGTAGTACGGAGTACTCACTGGTTTTAATCTCAGCAGGAACAGAAAGATCGCAGGCATGTACAAGGAAGAGGCCATCGTCATTGGCGATCCACTTTTGCCCCTCCTCGTCTACCCAAATGTTGTGTATCGGCGTGGCATTATCCAATGCAGAGCATCGCTCTACCACCAGGTTTTCCTGGCCGTTAAGACCTGTTTGAAAAGCCAACCAGAGCAATGGCAGCAGGCAAGTTTTCATATTGATTTGCGCAGTCACAAGAGTGTTCCCCAATTTCACGCAAGATTAACGATAAATTTGGGCTAATTATTTAGGATTCATGGCTGATTGGTGTTGGAAAGGGCGCAGTGTGTGGAGGTGGTTTAGCCCTCCTGCATTGGCCACTGGGCCATATGTCCTAGCCGCTGCCTTACTTTTGACCGTTCACGAGGGTGTCGGCGCGCAAGTAAGTCGCGATTCTCTTAAGCAAGGGATGTCCACTTCCCTGGGATTTTCCAATCGAGTCGCGGGAAGTCGGGGCCTTGGATTTTATTCCTTTTCAGGAGTCGTACCTGAACTGGTATTGAGGATAAAGTTGTGGGATGGACTGCTTGTTGGGGCGGGCCTGCGTTATTCCAGACGCTCTTCAGAACTGGCCGAGACGGTGATTTGGGACCCCTCCATTTATGCCATCATGCCGCTGGGACCTTCGGGTAGAACTTTTGCAGAAGGGCGGCTGAGACAAGTTTCGATCACCACCAGCTGGAAAGCCCCTCTTTCTGGGGAGGAGCGGCATCCGACAACGGGATTTTCGTTTGGGATGGGACGGGTTATTTCAATAAGTCCCCGAGTAGATCTTGTTGCAGTGATGTTCTATGAGTATTTAAAGCCTCATTTGGGCAGTTGGAATGGAGGACTCAACATTGATCTTGGTCTGCACTATCGCCTGGAAAATCGCTAGGACATTGGCATCTGATCATCTGCTCTACGAGATCGTTTTTTTACAGCGTGCACAAGCAACCCTGCTACAAAGCTTAACAAAAGGGACAGACCAAAGAATCGGATCGGATTGGATAAAAAACGCTGCTCTTCCCCATCCAAGTCAACGATGATATTGGAGACAACCACAATGACGAAGACAAATAGCGATTCTTTAAGAATAGGATGCATAGCTCTGGTTTAGATTGCCAGGGGATGGTCCCTGGCTGCAAGGTAGGGTTTCCATTCTGAATCCTTGTCAAGGCGAAACGGTCTTAATGCTTAATCGAGAGTCCTTGGGCACGACTGACTCTACCATCGGCCCAAATCACTTGAAGGAAGTAGTATCCACTGGGCCATGCAGCGGTAGGGAGCTCGATCTCATCTTGCCAGGCATGCCGGGCGTGGAGACGACCCATAGCATCATAGATCGCGACGAGGGATGGCACCTGAGCACGATTTTCCATTTGAGTTTGAATGCGCAGCAAGTCGGATGCGGGATTAGGAAAAGCGCTGATCGAAAATTCAGCAGGGTCGATAAACTGCGAAGAAGAAATAATGCCCTCATTGTAGAGAAGCAGACGAATGTCATCAATGTAAATGCCATCTCTACTGTCATTAGACATCGCATTCATCGAGAATCTAAGTCGTACCTGCCGACCAATGTACTCTGATAGATCTATGCGTTCCGGTACCCAGCTGAGTTGGCGCCCGGAATAGACGGGTGCTCCTTCCAATTGCCTTGGTCCCCCAGGTCGCGTATAGATCCCACATTGAGGCACAAAGTCGTCCCCGGATGCAGAAACCTCCACCGTCATATAATCCATGATCGGTTGTATGTCCCAGCGTGCCTGAAAATATAGAACTGCACTGTCCGCTCCCGTGAGATCTAAGACATCATCATAGACGAGGTCATTCGAGGACAGAGGGAAATAGTTGCCCAGTGGGCTATCGGTGAGACTGGTTGGGGGCGAATAGTAGGTATGATCCACGACACCCCAATTGGCAGAAAATCCAGTCGACTTCCAGGATTGCATGGTGCCATCATTGGAAATTAGAAAATCAGGTTCTCGGTAGAATTTGCGGATCGTGTCGCTATAAGCATAGGTGCCATTGTCAATGGTGTAGGACAGCCAGATTTCTTCACCGTCTTGAATATCGGAATCAAGCTGGTACTCAAACTGATCCTGCTCCACGGCAAATAGGTCCAGGATGTAGAATTTTGAACGCTGGTCAAACTGGATGTTGTCAGAAATACCATCAATCGTAATCTGCAAACCCACTTCTTCAAAACCAAACTTGGTCAGCCTGAAGGGGAAAGTGCCCTCACGATCGGTGAGGAACATGGGAGACTCATCCACTAACGCTCCAGAATTGAGCAGAAAAAATGCGGCATTAATGTTCTGATTGAGGACTCCCTTGCAAAGCAATTCCACTTCCCCGGTGGGAGGCCAAAATCCGTGGTTCTCGCCCCCGATTTCGGGAGTAAACGATAAAATGGATCGCTTGACATCATTATCAAGATACATCCAGTCATCGCTGTCCCCATTGGTGAAGTATGCTACCGTTTCGAATCCGGTGCCATGCACGAAACGATTTTCTCTTGTGAGTAAATCGCCAATGTTCTGAAAGATTTCAAGATCCTCAGCAGGTTCGTTCGTGTATCCCAAGGGATAAATAAGGAAATTCCCCCAGGCGTGATAGTTTAAGGCCAACCGAAAGTCATGTCCTTCTGCCAATGCTCGAATGGCCTGAGTCTCTGGTTCTGAAAAAGGCGCTGCACCACGGTAGGTTTCTGACTGGGGGTTGGGACTAGATCCGAGATTGTCCAATCCCCACTTGTGGCCATAATTTCGATTGAGGTCTACACCAACATGACCGTTCTCCAGGACCCGTCGATTTTTTCGCCAAAGTCCCCCTCCAGTGGGATTGGTCCGCTCGTTATAGAGGTATCCGTCTGGGTTTAAGCAGGGCACAAAAACCAGCTTTGTCTCGTTGATGATTTCACGAATGCGTGCATCCTTATCGTAGTTCTCCAACATGTACCACATGAAGTAGAGCATTTGTGTCATGCTGATGGGTTCCCGAGCATGATGCAAAGCCGTGTAGAGTATTTCGGGCTCGCCTTCATCTGCCATGGGGTTATCAGACATCGACAGACTGTAGATTGACCTGCCTTCAAATGTCTTGAAGCTACCAATAGGCGTAGGCGCGGAGATTAGGTGTGGGTATAAGGCATGCATGGAAACAAGCTGCTCCATCATTTGATCGTAGGTGGGGTGGCCTTTCATGGTGCCAAAGCGAAAGTTGGCCGGTCGCTCGTACTCAAATATTTGACTAAGATCAGGGCAATCAGTACGGCTACGCGCAGCATTGGACTTTAGGTCTCGGTAGTAGCGCTCTGCGCTCACCGACAACGTGTCTACCTGGTATCCGTGTTGAATGGCGGTTGACAGCTCAAAATGGGAAAACGAGCCCTGAACGTCATCCAATGTCTTAGTTGTGTGATCGAGTGCCAATCCAAGGCTGCTCAAGTGTCCCCATGACTCCTGTCCCGCATGGATTTTTGCTCTGACGTACCCTTGAGCAGATGCCAGAACGGCTGCACAGCTAGTCAAAACCAATCCTAATAAAAGGCGTCTCATCGCGGGTACTTGCATGTTCATTTTTGGCGAGGCACAAATATAGTTTTTGACCAATAAGACAGGCCTCGTCCATGCGACAAAGTTCGGAAAATCTTTGCTCACATTAACAAAATAGATAATGCATGCTATTACTTGCCCCGACCTTCTATCAGAACCGTTAAGGTGTAGAACAGAATTTTGAAGTCAAGCGCCAGTGTTGCGTTTTCGATATAAAGAATGTCGAATTTCAGTCGCTGTACCATTTGTTCGACCGTGCTGGCATATCCAAATTTTACCTGGCCCCAGGACGTGATGCCCGGTCGGACTTTGAGTAGATGCTTATAGTGAGGAGCTTGTTCCATGATCTTTTCAATGTAGTACGCACGTTCGGGACGAGGACCCACCATCGACATTTCTCCAATCAGGACATTCCAAAATTGCGGCAATTCGTCCAATCGCCACTTGCGCATGTGTGCTCCAAAAGGAGTGCAGCGATCATCGTCATCGTGCGACAGCTGAGGCCCTTCTTTTTCGGCATCTACGCGCATCGATCGAAATTTATAAATCGTAAAGGGTTTGCCGCCAAAGCCAATCCGTTCCTGCTTGAATAGTATTGGTCCAGGAGACGAAAGTTTTATGCGTATGGCTATGTAGAGATAGAGGGGCAATAGGAGAATCAATAGTGCGGCACTGACTAAAATGTCAAAGGCCCGTTTGATGATTCTTTGGTATTTCGGCATGAGGCCTTGTTCAATCTCAATCAGTACTGCGCCATACAGATGATTCATTTTGACCTTGCCGAGCATAATGTCGTACATGTCGGGTATGACTTTTACCAAAATCTTTTCTCCAAAGTCAAAGAGGGTATCTAGAATTACTTTTAACCGATCGTGATTGGCTGGTTCGATGGCAATGATGACTTCTTCGGTTTCTGTTTCCTCGATCACGCGCTTCAGATCTTGGGGATTGCCAAGACATGGTATGTGCTTGGCTAGCTCAGTTGGTTGTTCGTCTTCATTGGCGTTGACAAAACCCACAAAAGCGTAGCCCAGGCTCTTGCGCAAGCCGATCATCTC
>JAHQVP010000366.1 GCA_019634275.1 Saprospiraceae bacterium | reverse complement strand
GGTATTTTCTACCAATCCCTAGATACGCTCCGTTGTGGTGCAGTACGGAAGTACGTGGCTGACACGAACATTCAGGGACCAGACGATGACATGGATGGCATAGTCGACGAATGCGACCGATGTCCAGATTTTGATGACCGCATCGACAGTAATGGAGATGGATTTCCAGATGGTTGTGAGCCCAACACCTTTATTCCGACCGGCTTCTCACCCAATGGCGATGGCATTAACGATTACTTTAGCGTAGCGCACGAGAGCACCATCCGTGGTTTCCGACTCTACATCATCGATCGATTCGGTGGTCTTATCTACGAGTCTGACTCCAATGCTCCCGGATGGGACGGGACCGTCAATGGCCAACTTGCCGATCAAGGCGTGTATGGATATGTGGTGGAGCTTGACGGAAAACGTCGCACGGGGACGGTGACGTTATTGCGCTAATTTTTACCCATATGCAAGATCCGCCTGATCCTATGGATGATCTGATCATCTGAAAATCTGTCATTTCTCTATGGCAACAATATAGATACTGGCCCTGGCTCAAACCTGAAATCACGGCTTTCGATTGGCCTGGACCCAAGGGATTCGCCAGCTCGAAATCCTCTTCTCTACATCCATAGACGTTTTACATATGATTCTATCTAAACATAATACCATCCTATCTATCCTTGTATTCCGGCTGAAGTACATCTTTGGAAACCAGATTAATCTTTCCATTCTGTAAATCAGAAGGAACATCATCCCAATCATCGTCAAGAAGAAACCTAAGAGTGCGAATTGAACAATCTGGCAAACCAGGACTCTCTCGAATCTGCAGAAATCTTATCGCGGGAATTTTATGCAACAGCAATTTAATTAAATACAACTCATCAGCAGCGAAAGAACAATCAGCAAGGAAATCAGATTCAACCAATAGATAAACAAAATTCTTCAGTACATCGGGCTCTTGGATTTTCTCACTTAAAACATGAAAGAAAGGATAATTAGAGTACTTAAAGTATCCAAAATCAGTTTCTGCCACCTTTATATTATCATAATTTATTGCCAGGTTATCTATCATAAACTCAAGAATCAATTGGCTTGGTTTACTGGTCAACTTGATGGCTATATGTTGAACTTTCCTATTCGTTATTTCCGAATCAACAGATAAGAAATCGATGGTTTTTCTCACTAACATACTATCATCGGAGTCCAATGACTGCGAAAGGTCCCTCCTTAAATCATACCACATCTTAGTGTCGCCTGATGGCATCGGGGGAGGCGGTATAGAATCTACGTTAATCTGACAAGATGCTTCAAAGACCAAGAGAAATAAAAAAAGGAAACTGGTAGTTGCATTCATTTCAATTCTTTGAAATAGTATTATCGCGATATAAACATTAAAATCCAGTAGAATTCAAAAATAGTCTTTAAAAGGTGAGTTCTTCCCACAGAGAACTGCGAGTGCGGTTGGAGGAATCAGTAAAAAAGCACTAATAGTCCTCTCTTAGTGGCACCGAGGACAAAAGGTCATTGTCCAAGATCGGCAATATGGGTCCCATTCAAGATATGGATATAAAGTTTCTTTGTTCTTTCGACAACTCCCCTACTCCATTTCCTGCAGGTAAGAAAACAAGTCCCGTATCTGATCATCGGGGAGGCCTTCAAGAATTTGAGTTGGCATCAGCGAGTGCGACAGGGGCTGCAACGAATCGATCTGCTCCATGTCGAAGGATATGGGCGTTTGCATAAATGGCTGCAAGGTAATCGAACGATTGGAGCGTTCCGTAAGCACTCCAATAAAGTTACGATCGTCAAGAGTCCTTACACTAAACTGTACATATCCCTCCCGGATGTCGAGATCAGGGTCAAGGGTATGGGCAATCAGGTATTCGGTATTGGAGCGATCATAACCCGTCAGGTCAGGTCCGATGTCATGGCCTTCGTCATGCAAGCGATGGCATGTACCGCAAAAGACCGAGAAGAGGGATCGACCTCGCTGCGGGTCCCCATCCTTCACCTTCAGGATCTTTGCCAGTCCCTCCATGTCGAGCCGCAATTGCTCTTCATCGCGATTCAAAAAATGAGGCCACAGCGCATCGAGGTCTGTTTCCCACTGCTTATCTATGGACAGTGCCAATTGAAGCACGTGCGACCGCATTAGATCTTCTCTCTCAATTTGTCGACTACCGACAATGCGATCGAGGAGCATCGTCCCCCAGGAGGTGCGCTGACAAAGGACGTACAGCGCCGTGGACTTTGTGACAGGATGGGACCGCAAGTGATCCGGATATGCGTCCAGAATGGCCTCTCCTACTCGGCGACTAGAATCCCGACTCAACGACTGCAAACAACGCACAATTAGGGCCTTGGGAGACTTCCGATCCCGCATAATTTGGAGCAAGACGGATGAGGTCTTCTCATCTTGGTTTCCCCCAAGTGCATCTGTGAGCGTTAATTTCGTCGCAAGTCCCGCATCTGGGTCTGTCAACAAGACCAATGCCTTTTCTACAGCCTGTGGATTTTGCTGCCGAACCTGTAATTCCAATGCCCGGTCAGAGGAGTCGGAAGTGTAGCGCGCGAAGCCCGCAAGCAGAGGTTCCGGAAGCGTCGACAACGCAATGTTGCTCGCGCCCTTCAAAAAACCATTGGCCAGAATCTCAACGGCCTGAGGGGATGGGGCCAGTTTAAAAAGCAGGGTGGCAAAATCCAAATCCGGTGGAGTTCTTCGGTCAAGTGCCCGTTGCATGATCCTGGCAAGAAGCCATTCCTGCACGACTGGCAAATCCCAGAATCGGCGTGTCTTCAGCCAGGAAGTGACCTCTGCGACGCCCTGATCCAAATGGTGCTCAAGGGCCCACCAAATCAAAAGCGGATTATCCGGATCATCGACCGCAACACGAGGTAGAATCTTCCACAATACGGCAAGCCCCAGTGAGGGCTTCATTCGCTTGGCGGAGCAGGCCATTTGGCTGATCACTTCAGGATGCGACTCCATTTCTGCCCGTCTAAGGAGCAATGCGATCCCCTCGTCATCCCATCCTTTCTCATCGGTAGTAAGTCGAATGGTCCAAGAGCGCACGTAAGGATCTTTGTGCCCCAAGCCCTTGCGGATGAGATCGCCACTGATACCGGAGGATGCTGCCGCAGCCCATAAGTACTCAAGCGCGAGTTGTGCATCAGCCGTGTCAATGACCTGTGCCAATGCCCTTCCAATCGTGGCATCCTGGCGATCCGCCAGAAGTCTAAGGGCCTGCTGTCGATGCCACTTCTCAGGTGAGTCAAGAAGCTGCACCAACTCTTCACTCTCCAATGGTGAGAGGTCTTGAATCTCACCCGGACCAGCTGCATGGCGAATGCGGTATATTCTCCCGGAAGTCTTATGCCAATCGTCCCGAGGATTGACATGGGACAATCGGCTGTCACTCCAGTCTGCCAGATAGATGGCACCATCAGGTCCCACCTTGATGTCGACCGGTCGAAACCACCGATCGCTGCTTTCCAGCAGCATGCCCACGTCGGTGGTGGCAAAAGATGATCCGTTTGGCGTCATCGTGCTGGCCTGGACATAATGATGCAGCGGATTTATGGCGATGAGTTGATCGCGATAGTGCGGCAAGGCATCAGACTGGTACTTCACCCAAGCATGCGTAAAGCGTTGAGCCTTTCCACTAAAGTGCATATCCGGCAAATAGCCATAGGCATAATCATTCGTCAGCGCTCCGTGCTTACCCCAGTTCTTGGTGTAGTACCCTCCTTGCTTATAGTATTGACCCCTGGAAGTTCCGTTGGTTCCTGAATATATTCTGCCCTTGTCATCCATTTCGACATGAAAGGTGTTGCCTCCACCTTCGGCGAAGAGTTCAAAGACCTCCGTCTCAGGGTGGTATCGCCAAATGCCTTGTCCTTTGTAATGCAGATTTTGGGTCACTCTTGTACTGATGTACTGATGGGTAGTGCTGCCGGTGGCTCCATACAACCAGCCGTCTGGACCCCACATGAGGCTGTTCGCCACCGCATGTGTATCCTCCAGTCCAAACCCACGCACGCAAACCTTTGGATCTCCATCGGGCAAGCCATCATCGTTATCGTCTGGATAAGCCAGCAGGTACGGGGGATTTAGCACCCAGATCTTTCCCCTACCCCATGCTACAGAGGTTACGATATTGAGTCCATCAATGGCATCCACCGCTCGGTCAAATGAGCCATCGCCGTCGGTGTCCTCAAAGAAGGTAATCTTGTCAGCACCTCTCACACCAGCAGGAGGTGGTTCGGGTACTTTGTCGAAAGTCATGCGAATGTGATGATCAATGTCTGTTACTTTCAACCCCGCCGGATAAGGGTACTGACTGTACTGCACAACCCACAGTCTGCCGCGGTGATCAAACTCCACTTCCACCGGCTGGTGAATGGCAGGCTCCGCAAGCACCAGATCAGCTGCCAACCCTGGTGCCAAATGGAAGTTGTCCAGGATGGATTCTGGGCTGGGCATTTCGGAAGCATCAACCTGTTGACCTCTTCCTTCAAATTGACGCATGTAATCTGCCACGACAGCGCTGTCCGTCTGATCTGCTGTGCCAGCCGGATTGTCCGAATCGCATCCCAGCAAGATGCAGACAAGCAAAATGATCGGCGCTACGCGGCATAAAAGTCTCTCAATACCAAGAGGACCAGCCGCTTGTTCCCCGACTAAATGGCCTGATTCCGTCGCAATGAATGCGTCACGCTTCATATTCCTTAAGATAAGAATCCGAAGGTGGGCAGAGAAGTCATGCAATGGCAGAGGAACGGACATGGTGCTAAAGACCCATTTTACGATCTTTCTGCCATGCAAGAAAAAGCCTCCAAGGATCTCCAGCATAATACGCTGACCATTGAGCGGACAACCCATCACTACACGCTGGGCAAATTAAATGCAGATACGAAATGCATTTGGCTTGTCTGTCATGGGTACGGGCAGACTGCTGATCGATTCATCAAGAATTTTGAGACACTTCCGGAAGGTCATTTCGTGATTGCTCCCGAAGCGTACAATTACTTTTATTGGCACTCCCCAGGCAGAGAACCCGTGGCCTCATGGATGACCCGCCGACACCGCAAGTTCGAGATCCAGGATTATCTGGCCTATCTGAAAAAAGTATGCGATGCGTATCAGGGGGTGTGCCCGCCGCAAAGTCGGTGGATCTTCTTTGGCTTTTCTCAGGGATGTGCGACCATTACCCGATTTGCCTTTATGGCAAATCCCGACTGCAAACGGTTAATCTTATGGGGCGGTGACTTCCCTCGTGACAT
>JAHQVP010000365.1 GCA_019634275.1 Saprospiraceae bacterium | reverse complement strand
CTGCACGAAATCGCCACTGTCCGTGATCGTTGGGAAGACAGTCCTACTCGTACCTATGTGAATGGGCAACCAGGAATTGTGATCACGGTCTCCAACACTACGGAGGAAGACATGTTTGCAAACTCCGATGCAACACAAGCTTATTTGGCTGAGTTCATGGAGGACAACCCCTCCCTGTCTGTTACGCTCATTCAAGATGGGAAGGATTATCTCAACGAGCGTATTTCTTTCATCAAGGAGAACGGACTGATCGGATTTTTTTTGGTCTTGATTCTTCTCGCCATGTTTCTCAATATTCGCCTGGCCTTCTGGGTAGCCCTGGCAATCCCCATCTCCTTTGCCGGCATGTTTATGGCTGCCTCTCTCCTCGGCATCACGATTAATGTGATTTCGACCTTCGGGATGGTGGTCGTCATCGGGATACTGGTTGATGATGGTATTGTGATAGCCGAGAACATCTACCAACATTATGAGGCAGGCTCTCCACCATTGACTGCTGCTTTGGAAGGGACAATGGAAGTGCTTCCCGCAGTTTTTTCGGCGATCCTGACCACCGTGATTGCGTTTTCGTCCTTCTTTTTTATTGAGGGGACTTTGGGGGATATCTTCAGTCAACTCTCTGTCGTGGTCATTTTTACGCTGATCTTTTCTCTAGTGGAAGGGGCACTCATACTGCCAGCACACATCGCGCACTCAAAAGCTTTGAAAGCAGGAACACAAAGCCCTGTTAGTCGCTTCTTTGATGGCATCATGAACTTCCTGAAGGACAAAGTCTACGGTAATGTCTTGCGATTTGCGATGAACTATAGCTTTCCTTCCGTTGCCATCTGCGTAGCGGCCCTGATCGTCGTGGTGGGCGCTTTCATGGGAGGTTTGATCAAGGGCACTTTTTTTCCTTTTATACCATTCGACACGTTTCAAGTATCTCTGGAGATGCCATCTGGGACTAGGGAACATGAAGTGTATTCCGCACTGGATCGCATAGAGCAGGCGGCACATGAGGTTAGTCAGGAACTGAGTGACGAGTATTTTGATGGTAAGGTTCCCGTTATTGAAAAGGTGCAAAAAGACATTGGGCCTTCTACTAATGTGGGACAACTTACAGTCTTCCTCATGGCAGGGGAGGAGCGCGGAGATGTGTCCAACTTTATGATTACGGATGCCATACGTAGGAAGGTGGGAAGTATTCCCAAGGCCGAAAAACTAAGCTATGGGACTACGACCTTTTTTGGTGATCCTGTCTCGATTTCATTGCTGGGATCAGATCCAGATGAATTGGCCTTAGCGGTAGAAGACTTGAAGGATGAGCTAGCCAAAATCACCGACCTCCGTGACATTCAGGATAGCGATAAGGAGGGATTGAAAGAAATCAATCTGGAGTTAAAGCCCAAGGCGTATAACATGGGATTTACGCTCAATGAAATTATCCGGTACGTTCGACAAGGATTTTTTGGAGCGGAGGTACAGAGACTGCAGAGGGGGGCTGATGAGGTGAAAGTCTGGGTGCGGTACGGGTTGGAAGACCGCAGTTCACTGACTGATCTGGCTGAGATGCGCATTCGCACACCAGAAGGAGAAGCCATTCCTCTGCGTGAGTTGGTTGAGTTTGACACCGAACGAGGAGTGATTAACATCAATCACATTGATGGGCAGAGAGAAATACGTGTTTCGGCAGATGTCGCGAATACAAAAGTTTCGATCAGTGATGTCAATGCTGATATAGAGACAGAGATTTTGCCAAAGGTACTGGAGAGATATCCTTCTGTACGGGTAGGTTTCGAAGGACAGGCAAGAGCCAATGCAGAGTCTCAGGCCTCCATGCAGAAGACCATGCCGATCATTCTACTGTTCATGTTCTTTGTGGTCATAATGACATTTAGTTCGGTTAGTCAAGCATTTGTGGTGTTTGCGACATTACCGTTTGGTTTTATCGGAGTTGGGTTTGGCCATTGGTTTATGGACCAACCCATTAGCTTATTCTCCGTACTTGGAGTCATTGCCTTGGTGGGCATTCTGATCAATGATTCTTTGGTCTTCGTCAGCACATTTAATGATAAGATTAAGAAGTCCATCCCTTTCAAAGAAGCTCTCTATGAGACCGGATTGAGTCGATTTAGACCCATCTTATTGACCACAATCACTACGGTAGCTGGACTACTGCCGTTGTTGTTGGAGAAAAGCCTACAAGCACAATTTCTTATCCCAATGGCCATTTCAGTGGCTTTTGGACTGATGATAACTACATTTATTCTGCTGGTGATGCTTCCTGCGCTGCTTGTGATTACCAATCGAGTCCGCCGGCTCTCTGTACAGATTTGGACCGGTCAACGGGTCCAACCTATCACAGTCGAACCAGCCCATGCCGGCAGGCAACACCCATGGGTAATCACCATATTTTTAGCCATCGGGGCGATTATTGGCTTTGCTATACTGGTATTCATTTCCTTCAAAATCTCAGAGTTGATCGCATGAGAAGCTTTTCCCTCATATGGCTTTCGCTAACCCTCATCCTGAACGTTGGTGCCCAAGATGTAATGACGCTGGAGAAGTGCTATGCCATCGCATTGGAGAATAGTTTTCAAATCAAAATTGACGAAGCCAGCATAAGAATTGCCGAGAATAATGATTCCTGGGCGCTTACGGGCAAGTATCCTACCATTGATTTAAATGGATCTTTCAATGCTAATTTAATCAGTGACAACAACCGAGCAAGCTTTCTCCAAGGAACCTATGCCACGGCCGGAGTAGGACCCTCCTTGGATTTTTCCTGGTTGGTTATGGACGGAGGCCGCGTTGGAATTCTTAAAGAACAGTTGAGTAAGATCGCAGAGCAATCCATCTACGCAGCCCAAACCAATAGCCAGGACTTGTTACGAAACGTGGCTGAAGCGTACCATTTGGTGCTTCTTGAGCAAGAGCGAAGCACTGTACTGCAGCAGATATTCGCACTGTCACGTGATCGATTGGAGTACGAAAAAGCACGCAGGGAGTTTGGCGTGAGTTCGTCGTTCCAACAGCTTCAGTTTGAAGAAGCCGTGATGACAGACTCGACCAACATGGTTCGGCAAACGCAAGCCGAGGAAGCAGCCAAACGCAATCTCAATGCCCTTCTAATGATCGATCTTGAAAGCGACTTCGCGTTTTTGGATCGGCTAAGCGTATCGCCCGAACGTATTGACGGAGAGATGTTGGCGGCAACTTTGAGACAGGACAATCCTACCCTTAAAACACTGCTGGCTGCACGGGAACTTTCGAACATAAATGCACGTACCGAAGAGCTGCGCCGAAAACCCAGTATCGCACTGGGGGCCACGCTGGGCTGGACGGAGAATTACTTTAAGTTTTTCGGAGAGAATCCTACCACCGGTGATGACATCAAAGGCATCTTCAGTAATCGATTTAACATCGGCGTCAATGCAAATTTTAATTGGAACGTATATGATGGAGGAGCCTCCAAGCGCATTATTGAAAGTGCCAGAATGGAAGAGGAACTCAGTGAATTGGATCTGATGCAAGCCGAGGCAGATTTGCTGAATCAGCTGCATATCATAATCAAGAATTATGAGGATCAGGTAGACTTGTTGCAATTGACGGATCGACAAATCGCCATTTCAAGGGCAAATTTGGAGATCGCCGAAGAACGATTTAGACTGGGACAAATCAATTCATTTGATTACCGGACGGTTCAAAATCAATACCTCAATGTGGCGCTCACCAAAGTCGATGCCATTTTTGCCGTGATTCGCACAAAGATCAACCTTGATTGGCTGGTGGGCTCGTTTGGAGATTTCACCAAGTGAGTGCCAAAAAAAATCTGTCCTTGCGAAACAAATTGCCATAAAAAAGCGTCTATATAGCAGTGGAGATGATCCACTAAGAACTAACTACGGATTTGAGTGTTAAAGGAGGTTGCTGCGAGGGCGCCTCCTTTTTTCTTTGTCTTCTATTTGTTTAGACCTCGAATAATGATCTTTTCTGTCCCTGTACCTAAGCATGGGTATTGGAATTCTCTCTTTACAAGCTGGGGTTTTTCGAGAACCTGAAAGAACTGCTGCAAATATCTCAATGTCTGCTTGAGATAGCGTGCATCGAGATATGGATTGTTTTCGTACTGGGCTATAAACTTTGGCTGGTGCTGACGGAAGTTGCTCAGAATTTGTTCAAATTTCTTGAGATCGGGATAGCAGTATCCACGATATCGCCGTTCTCGCACCGAGCCAAGTTGGAGCTCCGGGGCAGGTTTAGCATAGGGAGCAGCTACAATGCCGGCATGATCAAAATCATACGGTACGGGGATGGGTAGAGGACTGCCAATTTTCTTTAGCAGTTTGATGTTGTGGCGATATTGAATGGACCAGTCGGTGTTGCCGATAAGGTACTCGAAGACAGCCATTGTCAGAAATTCACGTTGTGCAAGTGCTTTAGGCCGGACACGATTGACTTTCATAATCTCTGCATCATTGCGCTGCGCCAATTGATCTTCGTCTTCAAGGATAAAGGCCCACATGGGATCTGTTGACTTTCCTTTTACCGTATCTGAAAACGTCAGCTTGACCAGTTGGGTGCGAAAACTTGCAGGTGTCAAAGATTCGTACAATTTGTAGGCCATGTATTCTTGCAATACATAGCGATCCTGTACACAGGGGGTTACTAATTTTAGCTTTTTTTGGCCCAAGAAGATGTTGTTTTCTCCCAAATGCTTCTGCTTAAACTTAAGCCAAAGAGGAGGATAGTTGCAGTTTTCTCGCTTGCGACGGAAGTTTCCTCTCGCCCGCGATGTTATTGGAAATACTTGCTCAATACCTTCGGCGTCTTGATAAGATAAGGTCACGCTATGGTACTGGGGTTCTTCACCACGATCATCGAGGAGCGACGAAACATCGCCCGTAATCGTCATGTGCAATATCGAATCTCCAAACAATGCCTCCACCTGTGCATCAATACCTTGGCACAAAATCAAAAGGCTGACTAAGAGAACTAATTTACTCGGCATTTGGTATCAATGTATTCAGGTGCCCTTAGAGCACTGGATCATATTCTAAACACGCTAAAAAACTAATGGTCATAGATAGGATTTGAGTTCCTAAAATGAAATTCTTTAAGATCAACTTAAGACGGAGAACGATGAAATCACCAGTCCATAGATGGATGAGACCGCACTGGAATCAACAACACTGATCCGGTAGAATTAGTTTTTATAACGTATTGTTGTTGATGGGGTAGTTTCTGCATCCGTTTGACCCAAAACAACGATGAGTACATTGGCCAGGATGTCTTGAGCAAGGTTTATCGCCTTGTTCTCAGCTGACTTCCCGCGATGATCCTTTAGAGCCTTGAGGATGGTTGATCGGTACCGCCACAGATCCACATTGTACGCATCATCGATGAGCCATTCATCGGTGATTTTTAGTGCTTTTTGCCACTTTTCCTTTTCAATAAGTCGATGTACTTTTTTACTAGGAGCGGGTATGCTCCCGTCTAAGTATCGCCGGTACCTAAACACAAAGAGATAGCTGTCTGCCTTCTTCCCGTTATCCTTCCCGATATTTTTCCACCGACCGATTAAATGCTCAAAACCGGCATGAGAGGCCTTAGTAAGTACTGGAGCTGGTGAGGTCACTAAGCGCACACTATCCAGCTTGCCTTCAGGAGTCATCGTAACTGAAAAGATGACATCTCCACTGATGTTGTTCTGCAGGGCATAGGTGGGATACTTTATGTGTTGGCGTAAAATGTCACTCACAGCGCCCTCTGAATACATCGCCTTCTCTGTGCTTTCGGATTGAGCACTCGATGATGGTATAGTCAGGAATAATAGAGAAAGCAGTAATACATGTCGAAACAACCCCATCAGTCGATGTTTATCGAGTATTAATTTCTCCCACTAAATACAGTCTTGCATGCCCACCGATATGACAACGAGATTGTCGATTTCTGCACGACAGTGCACCACCGCGGGCAGACAATTGTTTAGCAGACATGTCTGTTTTGCCGAGTTTGGTGGACCAAAGCGGTGTAAGCGAGGTATGCGCTGATCCCGTCACCGGGTCTTCTGGCACCCCAGATTGCGGGGCAAAGAATCGTGAAACAAAATCGACCTCGTCTCCTGGAGCGGTTACAATGAGTCCACGTGCATCGAGTCGAGAAATTGCTTGAAAGTTTGGTTGTATTGTACGTACATCTGCTTCCGATTGGACGACGGCAATGTAGTCTGTTTTACCCTTGTACACTTCAATTGGTTTGATGCCGATGCACGAGGAAAATTCGGAAACTCCATGATCGACTCGAGTCAGGTTGTCTGTTGGAAAATCAAGGAAGAGCATGTCTCCTTCCTTTCTAACTGCAAGAAGACCACTTCGAGGAGAGTGAAATTGTACATGATCTCCTGTAAGACCGTAGCAATCAAAAAGTACGAGTGCGGAGGCCAAGGTAGCATGTCCACAGAGGTCTACTTCGACGGTGGGAGTAAACCACCGAATTTCGTAGTGTGATTGTCCCGGAACCAGAAAAGCAGTCTCCGCCAAATTGTTTTCTGCCGCAATGTCTTGCATCAGTGCGGCATCCAACCATTCATCGATGACGCAAACCGCCGCCGGATTTCCAGAGAACAATGTGTCTGTGAAGGCGTCCACTTGATGGATCTTAATCCTCTCCATATGGTAGCTAATTACTCTATTGATATAATTACTTAGATATTCTTCGATCAAGCAGCTTGGAGAGGCCGTCCGGTATGCCATATAGGTGGCCGACTTCTGCTGCATTTAGGGGTCTGTTAAAAATGGCCAACTCATCCAGCTTGCCTACAAAATTGAGCCCTAACATAATCTTAGCTTCATTCTCATTCCAGGAAAATTTTTCTTGGATGGAGCGCTTTCCTTGCAGTTTGCCATTAACATAAAGATTTCCCTGAGCTAGATCAGTGTTAAGCCGATCAAATACCATACAAATGTGGGTCCATTTGCCGCGACTGAATGGTCGATCTTCCGCGACAATGAGGCGATCGATAAATGCAGGATTGGTATCGGGTG
>JAHQVP010000364.1 GCA_019634275.1 Saprospiraceae bacterium | reverse complement strand
GTGTACATTTAAGTTGGTAATTTGAAGAGATGCGCAGAATAGTTCAGTTCGGAATTCAATCCTTTTTCCTCCTTTCGACGATAGCCGTTGGTGGCCAGGTCGTTGAGAGCTTTGAGGGATTTGGCCTTTCTGCCACCGAATTTTTAAATAATGCAGGGGCCTCTGGAACATTTGCTTCGGATTACATCGCCCTGCCAAATTCTTTTAACGAAGAATTTCAGTTCTGGAGTGGGTGGTCCATTTCAGCAGCAACAGATACAGAGACTCCGGGATTCACTAATCAATACAGTGCGATTGCCGGTGGAGGAGCCAACGGGACATCGAGCTATGCCGTATCCTTTGTCGGTGGTGAAAGCCTGATCGCGTTCCCGAATAAAGGCTCCCAACCACAGTCGATGATGGTCACGAACAGCACCTACGCCTATCTGAGCATGGCGCAGGGAGATGCATTTGCGAAGCGTTTCGGAGGGGAAGACGGCACGGACCCGGACTTTTTCAAGATGATCATCAAAGGGTATCTCAATGGTTTTCAAAATTCGGACAGCATTGAAGTCTATCTTGCCGACTACCGTTCAGATAATCCTGCGGAGGACTATATCTTGTCCGAGTGGATTAACGTTGACTTGAGTTCCCTACAGGAGGTGGACAGCATTAAGATTACCATGCAGTCTTCCGACGTCGGAGCATTTGGCATCAACACACCGCTCTACATCTGTATTGATGAAGTTGAGATTGACCTCACCACGCTGCTCGCGGCAGCTAAGGCGGCTCCTTCTGAACTCAGCATCTTTCCCAATCCAACACAGCGTGAACTCTATGTTCGAGGATTTAAGTCGGACAACGAACGGTTGGAAATCTATGATCAATCCGGAAGACTAATCAGCAGCCATCCAGTGAGGTTTCTTCAAGCGCAGGTTGATCTGATTGACTTACCGACGGGTCGATATTTTGTCAGGTCTACGGGTGGCATTCGGGGAAAATTTGTCAAGCTGTAGTATTCAGTTCAAAGGGTGTACCCCTATCTTAAAGCGGATCTTTAAGGAATGAGGGACTAAGAATCGCTCGTTGCATACGCGTTGCATTGCGGTTGAACAATACTCCACAAAGCCCCCATTTTCTGCGAACAACCTTGCCGATACAACGCAACTCCCTTAAGAATTTTATGTAGCCTTAGGAATTTAGAGAAAGTGCCATATATTTGCGATCCACTTGACGCACTGTCTACTAACGGCCCGTTCGTCTAGGGGTTAGGACGCCGGGTTTTCATCCCGGTAACAGGGGTTCGAATCCCCTACGGGCTGCGATCAACCCCTCACATTGGTGAGGGGTTTCTTTTTTACAACATTGGTGTCAAGGCAGTTTAAGTGGGATCAGTCCTGTACTAGTACCAAACTGGTAGATGGAGGTTAAAGACAAGCCGTAGCTGTCGACCACTTGCCATTATACCCAACGTTTTTGATCCATTTGTCGTCATATTAGGAAAAGATATGAAGCTCTTAATTGGTCTAGCAGTCCCTTTGGTTTTGCTCTTTTCGAACTGCTCCAAGGCAGTGGTGGATCCCGAAAATGACCTCATCATATCAGAAGAAGAAAGAAGTATGATGGAAGCTTGTCAGGACGACGCCTACAGCACCGTGGACCAGATCGAGCGCAACCTGCTGGGAGAATGGAGACTGATTGGATATGGATGTGGATTCTGTGCCCCACATACTCCACCATCCATTCAATTGTACTTTGCACAGAACGGCACAGGAGTCCTCCGTTCGAGGCATGATCAAGATCCGGAGGAAATGCTTGATTTTACCTGGGAAATCGATGAGGGTGCACTAGGGCTCACCAAATTTGGCGCAAACTTTATCCGATCAGAACCCAATGACTACCGGATCTCAGCAACCGTCATGTGCGATCGGTACATGTGGTTTGACATAACCGCCGTAGACGGACACATGTTTCTGTACGCAAAGCAATAAGCTTCGATGAAACCTGTAGAAATGGTTAATTCTGTACGTTGTAGAGATCGATGTATTGCTGATCCAATACTTCAGAATCCTTGTATTTAATTCGCAAGGCTGCAAGATCCTCCTTTAGTTTTACTACCACATCAGCATAAGCCGGATCATCATAGACGGACAACATCTCATCAGGATCCTTCTTTCGATCGTATAGTTCCCACTCGTCCACATCATAGTAGAAATGGACCAATTTGTAATCTTCTGTGACAATGGCATAGTGGCGTTTGACCATGTGCACAGAAGGATACTCGTAGTAGTGGTAGTACACCGCTTCTCTAAAGTTCTTGGTCTCGCCTTTGAAGAGCGGAACGAGACTGGTGCCTTGCATATCTGCTGGTGCCGCGACCCCTGCAACATCTAGTAGTGTCTGGGCAAAGTCAAGATTTTGTACCATTTGGGTGTTCTTACTGCCAGCTTGAATGACGCCGGGCCATTTTACGAGTAGGGGAGTCTTGAAGGACTCATTGTATATAAATCGCTTATCAAACCAACCATGTTCTCCCAAATAGAAGCCTTGATCAGAAGTATATACCACCAAGGTATTCTCTGCCAATCCATTTTCTTCCAGGTAGTCCAACACTCGACCCACACCATCATCTACTGCGGCTATACTGCCCAAGTAATCTTGCATGTAGCGCTGGTATCTCCAACGCATCAGGTCTTCCTGTGTCATGCTGGGATATCGGGCTTTAAAATCTTCATTTATGGGGCCGTAGACCGCATCCCACCGCGCTCTCTGGGCGGGTGTTTGTCTGCCCACTTCCCGCTCAAAAGCCCTTTTGTCCCAAACAGCGGTCTCAGGAATCCCTAGTTCGTCCATGAGTTCCGGATAGATCTTGGAATCTCCTGCCCAGTTCATGTGGGTTAAGAGATTCATTTCAGCTTCCTTGGCCGCCCGTCCCCGACCTTCATAGTCATCAAAAAGGGTGGAGGGCTCGGGGAAGGTTTTCTTGGTAAACTCCTTATAATGGCGCTCAGGTGGCAACCATTCGCGATGAGGGGCTTTGTGCAAATACATCAACATGAAGGGCTGATCGTCTTTGCGCTCGTCCTCTAACCAATCCAGCGTCATGTCGGTGATGAGATCAGTGGTATAGCCTTCTACGCGTATGGTGCTATCATACTTGGTGATGAAATCAGGATTGTAGTACGTGCCTTGGCCCGGTAAAATCTTGAATTGATCAAATCCCTTGGGACTATTCCCAAAATGCAATTTACCAAACATAGCAGTCTGATAACCAGCGTCATGAAGTAGTTGAGGAAAAGTGACGTTAGAAGTATCAAACGGAAACTTGTTATCGATCTTGCCGTTGAGATGGCTGTGTTTTCCAGTCAGGATAACGGCTCGTGATGGAGCACAGATAGAGTTCGTAACACAGGCGTTTGTGAAGAGCATCCCTTCTTTGGCGATGCGATCTATGTTAGGAGTCTGCATTAGATGATCCGAGTAGGCACTAATGGCCTGATACGCGTGATCGTCGGACATGATGAATACGATATTTGGCGGGGTTGCAGATTCTTCCTTTGGTGCGCAGCTAACGGCCGCTGCTAAGGCGCATAGGATAAGAAGGCGAAGGCCGGTCATGGATCTAAACAGTTTTGTCTAAAGGTATCAATACATGGGTATTCTACCAACGAGAATGCAGGTGAGTGCATGGGAGACACATCCTGTGGGGCCATTCGAATTTGGTTTGTCGAAGATAAAGACAAATACTTCGAGAAGAGTTGTCTGGTAAGGGAGGTAAGAACCAAATTATCTTATATTTGCGCGACTTTTTTTTAAGCTGTTATACATTCTATTTATTAATCATATAACTGATGCAAGGTAAAGGAGTAGTTAAGTTCTTTCTGGTCGTCATGACAATCGTGGTGGTGATCCAGTATTTGCTTATTCTTCCTACGCGAAAGGTGGAGAAAAGAGCTCAGGAAGCAGGTGCCCAGGCAGCTGCTCAGATCTCTGACGAGGCCCAAGCGCGTTTTGCGTTCAAGGAGGCACGAACTGCCTATTTGGACTCGATGTCAAGTGAGGAGGTGTTTACGGTGCCGCTGATCAAATCGTACACGTACGAAGAGCTCAAGCGACAGCAGTTGGCTTTCGGTCTTGATCTGAAGGGAGGAATGAGTGTGGTCTTACAAGTTGACCTACGCGATTTCATTCAAGCACTTTCGAATGATAGTAAGGACCCAACTTTCCTCCGGGCATTAGATCGAGCGGACACATTGCTGAGGTCTACTCAGTCTGACTACGTCACACTATTTGCCGATGCATATCAGAGCTTGGGAAGCGAGAAGAAGCTTGCCAGCATTTTTTCTCGAAACGCAGGTTTGCGCGAGGACATCAACTTTGATACACCTGATGCCGAGGTCATCCGCATTGTCAGACAGCAGGCGAATGAGACCGTGCAGCTGACTTTTCAGAGGCTTAAGGACAGGATTGACAAATTAGGAGTGGTTCAACCCAACGTAAGTCTTGATGCTGCCAGGGACCTCATCTTGGTAGAACTACCGGGCATCGATAACCCCGAGCGCGCTAGAGGCTTTTTGCAATCGGCCGCCAAGCTGGAGTTCTGGAACGTATATCGCGTATCCGACCTTGGATTGCTTCAAAATTTTGTGGATGCAGATGCACGACTTAAGCGATTGCAGAGCGGAGATACGACGGCGGTTTCTGATGAACCTGAGTTCACCACCGATACGATCTATTCTCCGGTCTTGGATTCATTGGGCAATCCAACAGGTGACAGCACCATGGAGGTTGTTGAAAACCCGGTGGTAAACGATCCCTTTAGCGATCGTGGACCACTGCTCAGTCTGTTGGACCTAAATATCCAAACACAGACTGGTACCATTGCCTACCCGATTAATGTGATGGGGGCTGCAGATAAGAACAAACTGGATGATGTGATTGCGCTTCTTGAGCGCGATGATATTCGAGCTTTGTTTCCACAGGACATCATGTTTCGATGGGGGCAGAAACCATACAAAGATTCGGAGACAGGCAAGTCGACCAATCGATATTTTCTATATGCACTGAAGAAGAGCCGAGGAACAGACAAGGCACCGTTAGAAGGAGATCACGTTATTCGCGCGACTTCACAACCTGACCCAATTGACAACATTATCGCAGTCAACTTGACCATGGACAATGTGGGAGCCAAGACGTGGGCTGATCTTACGACTAAGGCAGCTCAGGACAATAATCGTGAAATCGCCATAACCCTTGATGGGGAAGTGGTGAGTGCTCCAAGTGTAAACGAACCCATCCTTAATGGGTCATCACGTATCAGTGGGGACTTCAGTGTGCAAGAAGGACAGGATCTGGCCAATATATTGCAGATCGGAAAACTGCCAGCCAGTACCAACATCATCCAGGAAGCGACTGTTGGTCCTTCGATGGGAGAAGACAACATTAGGAGATCCCTGATCTCCATGGTCGTGGGAATCTTACTGGTGCTCTTCTTTATGATTACCTACTACGGTGGCGCTGGTATCGTTTCCATCATCGCCCTGCTGGCTAACCTCTTCTTTATTTTTGGAGCCTTGGCTTCCTACGGAACGGTACTCACCGTTCCTGGAATTGCCGGTATCCTGCTGACCATTGGTATGGCCGTAGATGCCAACGTGATCATCTATGAGAGAGTGAGAGAGGAACTTCGGTCGGGTAAATCGCTCTTGTTGTCGATTACCGATGGCTTTAAGCACAGTTATAGTGCCATTATTGATGCCAACGTCACGACGATATTGGTAGCCTTTGTTCTTTCGTACTTCGGTATTGGCCCCATAAAAGGCTTTGCGGTAGTCTTGATCATAGGTGTGATTTTCTCGCTTTTCACTGCAGTGCTCTTTACACGATTGATCATCGATTGGTGGACCAAAAAGGGAAACAACCTTACTTTCTGGACGGGTTGGTCGAAGAATCTCTTCACAAATCTCACCATCGACTGGTTGGGCAAAAGAAAGATCGCCTACTGTATTTCATTGGCCATTATCGTCGCAGGATTTGCCTCATTCTTTATCCGAGGGTTTGACTACGGCGTAGATTTTAAAGGAGGGTATTCTTACAATGTAGAGTTTACCGAAGGTGCCAATGTCACGGCGGATATGCTGCGAAATGGATTGAGCGATGTCTTTGGATCAACGCCAACGGTTAAATCTGTAGACAGCGACAATACTTTTAATATTGTAACGGATTACCTCATTGACGATCCTGACGATGATGCTGCCGGAAAGGTAATGGAAGCCATGTTTGGTGGGATCAATGCGGTAGCAGGTGGAAACCTCAATCTGGAAAACTTCCGAGATGCAGACGGATCAGGTACGCACGTGATTAGCTCCACCAAGGTGGGACCTACGATTGCGGATGATATCCGTGAGAGTTCGATCTACGCAACTGTGTTTGCCCTCTTGCTCGTCTTCCTTTATATTTTCATTCGATTTAGCAAGTGGCAATATAGTATGGGGGCGGTAGCGGCATTGTTTCATGATGTCCTCATAGTCCTCAGTATCTTCTCGATCACACATGGGTGGATCGGTTGGAGTATGGAGATCGATCAACCTTTCATTGCCGCCATTTTGACCGTAATTGGTTATTCCATAAACGATACCGTGGTCGTGTTTGACCGAATTAGGGAATTCTTGGGTACCTACACCAAGAAATCGAAAAAGGAAGTCATTAATATGGCGGTCAATTCTACCATTAGTAGGACAGTAATTACCTCTCTGACTACCTTCTTCGTGGTGTTCATCCTGTTTATTTTCGGGGGAGCCTCGATTAAAGGATTTGCCTTCGCCATTGTGATAGGGGTATTGGTAGGAACATATTCTTCCGTCTTTGTGGCTACGCCCATCGTATACGACTTGACTGGCGAGCTTGTGGCCAAGGACGTTAAGAAGAAAAAGCACTTTTCGAGGGCAGTCCAATAGACGGCCAGCGGAAATAAATGGAACTTATAAAGGGAGGCAATCGCTACGATTGCCTCCCTTTGTCTTTGTCGATGCGTTGACAATGCCCATCTAATACTCGACCTTAGTGACAAGCTGGAACGTATTTTGATGGTCGTACTGGGATGAACAAGTCATCGAGACCACTGTTCTGCTACTTACGCTCACTAAGTCAAATGCACTTATGAAATTAAATTGGAAACAACTGGATCTGCCCTTGATACCCAAGATCAGCTTTAAGAAGGTGTTTGATGCCTGGGAATCATGGGCAGCAAATGATGCGCATCCCCGGCAACAAGAAGCCATAGCTCTTCTTAAAGACATTGGGGGCATCCAAGCACTGAGAGAACCCTTCGAGGAGCTCTCGATATTGACCCGATACGAACAAGAGATCTCCCGATTGTTGTCCAATCTTTTTCCAGAAGCGCTTCAAAAGAATGAGATTAAGGCAGCATCCCTGCCGTTCCAGCCTTTCTTCTTTTGTGCTACTGAGCGATTTCGAAACATTGTAGAGAATGCCGGAACTGACTATGAATTTGCCATGCGCGGAATCACGGAGGAATACTTCTACTTTTCAGCTGCGTCTTTTTATTTGGCAGCGGGTCTCGGGGTACCTCTTAACCTGAGCAGACCACAGATATTCGACATACCTGATAAGGAAAATGGGATTATTCGGACTTATCGAGGCTTTTTTAACGCAGATTTCTCAGAGTTTCATCGAACCGAAAATTCTCCCGAATTAAGTGCCGAGCAGATCGCATTGCTGTTGAACAACAGTGAGGATCTGGAGCTTTGGAAGCGACTGATTCCCC
>JAHQVP010000363.1 GCA_019634275.1 Saprospiraceae bacterium | reverse complement strand
CAGCTCGCTGATATGGGCATTCGCATCATTGCATTATCTGATACAATAGGAGTTTCAACACCTGACAGCATCCGGTACCTCTTTTCGAATCTCATACCCCCCTACCCTGATGTTGAGTTTGGAGCACATCTACACACATTGCCGGCAGCATGGCATGAAAAAGTACATGCTGCCTATGAGGCAGGATGCCGTAGATTTGATGCTGCCATTCACGGATATGGAGGCTGTCCCATGGCCAAAGATGATCTCACCGGCAATATGCCTACAGAGAATCTGCTTTCCTATTTTGACGCGCGTGGTATTTCCCATGGCCTTTCAAAACACCACTTCCGGGAAGCCATGAGCAAAGCGGTGCTGGTGTTTCCCTAAGTGTTTCAGGAAAGCGAAGCTTTTGCCGTTACATCAGTTTGACTGCGCTGGAGAAACTTCTCCCGGATGATGTCTTCGACCGGCCTTCTTTCTAGCTTACTTTCCAGCCAGGAAATAATATCAAGGTATAGATAAGCTCTACGCTCGAAAGTACCGCCCTCCATCTTTTTCAATTTGGTGTGCAGCAATTCAAACTGCTCCCTGACATTGTCTTCACTCATACGCGGCACCTTACGCAAAAACTTAAAGATTTCCAGCTGCACACTTTGGAGTTCGCTCACCTTGCCCAGATATCGGTAGACTGACTTTACCTGATACTCGAGCAAGATCTTATTGCCCAGCTCAAAATGAGCAATGAGGTTTAGAATTTTAGCAAAACTCTGGATGTCCGTTCGAAAATCGGTGGACTTTGTATTTGTAATCTTGTTGAGGTACGTAATGGCGGTACTCCAGTCACTGCTGCCAAAGTACATGCATGCAATCTTGTAGTAAAACACGATGATGCGATGCTGGTCCCAATTGAATGGATTCTTATCAATGAGTCGAACAAGTTCTGGCATTTCCTTGACTCCCTCTGAGAAGGTCCCCGTCATAAAATGCTTATTGATGAGCTGGATATACCCAAACAAGGTGTGCATGCCCTGTTCGTTACGATTCTTAATCAGCCCTTCTCGATCCATCTCCTTAAGGATCGTCAAAACCGGCAAGAACCGGTCGTATCGCTCCATCATAAAGAGCGCATTAAGAAGGTTGTGCAGGCATTTAAGATAGAGCGCAGTATCGCTTTTCTTCTTAGCGGGATTGGACTCAAAGAGATCAAACCAACGCCGTGCGTACCGATAGTAGGGAATAAAATCGTGGTTCATATAATGGTACCACATATAGGCTTGGTACAAGTGTGTCTTTCCAAAAAAGTCTAATTCTTCGGGATCATGATCCGGAAGATTTGATTCAAAGAAGTTCTTTAGAAAGCGTTGGTCGTGTTCATTGCGCACATGCCCCACATTAAGATAGAGGCCGTAAAGCTGCAGCGAAAAATTACTCAGTCTTCTGATGATTTCCACTTCCTTTAACAGAATGCGCGATTCTCGCTTTAGATCGTTAACTCTATTGTCAAGTGAACGCGTGATGTATTGGCTCTCAATGAACTCCTCAAAGTGGAGGATGCTCAGTGCGATCAAACTCTTGCCATGCTTTAGACTCACCGTCTTTGCCTTGCTCAGCACATCCAATGCTTGACGGTAAAGGCCTTTTCCGTACAGAATATGCGCGTAATCAATGCGTTCCCGCAGATCGATTTCTACGGTAGTGTTTCTTGCCAATAACCGGAGACAAATGAGTAATTGTTTATACAAATGAGCTTTGAGATTGGAGAGCTGATGCCGTTTGATCGCTGGAATTCGATTCAAGATCGACTCCTCATCAAAGGTCTTCGACTTGCTTATCTCCTCAAACAACTTGAGAAATAGAATTTCTTCTGATTCCTGATTGCGGGTGACGAACAGTCGAAAGCTCCTCTTCTCCGCCTTTGTGAGTGAGTTGATCAGCTGTATTAGATGTTCTGTTCGTTGTGTGGGCATTGTAAGTTGTATTCCTGCAAATATCTGATTTTCAGATCATTAATTATGCGTTCCACCAGTGTTACCTTGTAATAGCGGCTGCAATTTTGGTGAACTTCCGGCCGATCATTGAGTTACTTTTAGCACACTTCGGTAATAAATCGAATGTGGCTGAAGATACTGTATCGATGGATAAGATTGACATTTTTGACACCACTTTGCGCGACGGCGAACAAGTGCCGGGTTGCAAATTAAATTCTAGTCAAAAGATTAGAATTGCTCGTGCTCTCGAAGAACTTGGAGTTGACATCATAGAAGCCGGCTTTCCCATTTCCAGCCCCGGAGATTTCAAGGCTGTTCAGCTGATCGCAACTGAGATTCGTGGGTCAGTCATTTGTGGTTTATCCAGAGCAGTCGAAAAAGACATTAAGGTGGCTGCCGAGGCCATTAAGGTGGCTGCCAGGCCAAGAATACACACGGGAATAGGGACCTCCGATTCTCACATAAAATACAAGTTCAACAGCACGCGCGAAAAAGTGATGGAGCGAGCCATTGCTGCGGTCAAGTATGCCAAGTCGTTCGTGGAAGATGTCGAGTTTTATGCCGAAGATGCAGGACGCACGGATGATGAGTTCCTTGCTCGCATATGTGAAGAAGTAATAAAGGTAGGCGCTACGGTGCTGAATATTCCTGATACGACCGGGTACTGCCTTCCCTCGGAGTATGGAGCAAAAATTCGATACCTCAAAGAGCATGTAAAAGGGATTGAGAAAGCAACCCTTTCTACACACTGCCATAACGATTTAGGGCTGGCCACCGCCAACTCCATATCTGGAGTTATCGAAGGTGCCCGACAAATAGAATGCACCATCAATGGCCTTGGGGAGCGTGCAGGAAATACCAGCCTCGAAGAGTGTGTCATGATTTTACGACAACATGCACACTTGCAACTGGAGACCGGCATAAATACTCGATTGCTAAATCCTGTCAGTCTATTGGTCTCCGAGGAGATGGGTATGCCCGTCCAACCGAACAAGGCCATTGTGGGATCAAATGCATTTGCACACTCATCTGGCATACACCAGGACGGTGTGATCAAGCAACGAGAAACCTATGAGATCATCGACCCCATCGAAGTAGGCTTAGACAAGTCTAGAATAGTGCTGACAGCCCGCAGTGGTCGCGCTGCGCTGGCGTATCGCCTCAAAGAATTGGGACACGATGTAACAAAGCTGCAACTGGATAAACTCTATCAGGAATTCCTTAAGATTGCAGACGCTAAGAAAGAAGTTGTGGACGGAGATCTTCAAATGCTCATGGAGCAAACACAGGATATACTCCACGGATAATTTCCAAACAGAAATAAGATTTAATGGCAAAGACGCTTTTTGATAAAGTATGGGATGCCCATACTGTGGCTGAAGTAGAAGGAGGGATGTCGGTCGTTTACATCGACCAGCATCTCATACATGAGGTGACCAGCCCACAAGCTTTTGATGGTTTACGAGCCAGAAGCATCCCCGTATTTCGACCGGAGAGGACATTAGCCACGGCTGATCATAATGTGCCCACCAAAGACCAACATCTCCCCATCAAAGAAGAACTATCGCGCTTCCAGGTTCAGAAATTGAAAGATAATTGTGATGAATTTGGCGTAACGCTCTATGGTCTTGGTCACCCCAAGCAAGGCATCGTGCACGTAATCGGACCGGAGTTGGGCATTACGAAGCCCGGAATGACCATCGTATGTGGAGACAGTCATACGTCTACTCACGGGGCTTTCGGGTCTATTGCCTTCGGTATTGGAACCAGTCAGGTCGAGCAAGTATTGGCTACCCAGTGCCTCATCTTGCAGAAGCCCAAGCAAATGAGAATCACAATTGAGGGAGAGCTATCCCCAGGTGTGCTCTCCAAAGACATTGTACTGTTCATCATCAGCAAGCTCACTGCGGCGGGAGGCACCGGGTTTTTTATTGAGTATGCAGGTTCTGCCATTCGGTCGCTCAGTATGGAGGCAAGGATGACGATATGCAACATGAGCATAGAAATGGGTGCGCGTGGTGGACTTATTGCTCCAGACCAAACCACTTTCGATTATGTGGAAGGACGGGAGCAAGCACCACAGGGAGATGATTGGACTAAATCTCTCGAGCATTGGAAAACACTGTACACTGATGAAGGTGCTTCTTTTGACGAAGAACATCGCTGGGATGCATCTGAGATTGAACCGATGGTTACTTATGGCACTAATCCTGGCATGGGGATGGGCGTGACAGAGTCAATACCCGAGGGAGGTGGCTCAGCATCATTTGAGAAGGCACTGTCGTATATGGGATTATCTGAGGGGCGTACATTAGAAAACCACCCAGTGCAATACGTTTTCATCGGCAGCTGCACTAATTCTCGAATCGAAGACCTGCGGCTGGTTGCCGATTTTGTGAAAGGGAAGAAAATCGCCTCCAATATCTCCGCCATGGTTGTGCCGGGATCGCAGCAAGTCAGCAAACAAGCGCAAGAGGAAGGGCTGGACAAGATCTTGTCAGCCGCCGGCTTTGACTTTCGTGAGGCGGGATGTTCTGCCTGTCTTGGAATGAATGAAGATAAAATCCCTGCAGGGGCTTACTGCGTTTCTACCTCTAATCGAAATTTTGAGGGGCGACAAGGGCCCGGTGCGCGCACCATTCTAGCCAGTCCCTTGATGGCGGCTGCCACTGCAATCGAAGGAAAAATTGTTGACGTGCGAAAATACATGTGATGGATAAACTTAATCAACTTACTTCCAGCTGTGTCCCGCTCCCCATTGAGGATGTCGATACGGATCAGATTATACCCGCTCGGTTTCTCAAGGCTACCACAAGATTGGGATTTGGAGAGAACCTTTTCCGAGACTGGCGCTATGAGAAAGATGGATCGCCGAAAAAAGACTTTGTTTTGAATAACCCGACCTACACGGGCTCGATTTTGGTTGCTGGGAAAAATTTTGGATGTGGTTCCAGCCGAGAACATGCCGCTTGGGCCATCAAAGACTATGGATTTCGGGTGGTCGTTTCCAGCTTCTTTGCAGATATTTTCAAGGGCAATGCAATGAACAACGGAATTCTTCCTATTACGGTAACTCAGGAGTTTCTTAATGACATATTTCTGGCCATTGAGTCCGATCCTCATTGCCAGTTGTCGGTGTCCCTCCAGGAACAGATGTTAGAAATCACCTCTACCGGTAAACGCACATCTTTTCAAATCGACCCTTATAAGAAAATGTGTTTACTCAATGGGTACGATGACATCGACTACCTCTTGAGTGTCCAAGACAAGATTGAAGCATTTGAATCTACCAGAGCCTAACGTCAACGTCCTATGAATTTTACAATTTCGGTACTGCCTGGTGATGGCATCGGTCCAGAAGTAATCGCACAAGGAATCAAAGTTTTGGATGCTGTGGGTAATCGATTTGGCCACTCCTTTTCCTATCGGTATGCAGATGTGGGAGGTATAGCCATTGACAAAACAGGCAGTCCCCTCCCCCAAGAGACCATCGATGTCTGTATAAATAGCGATGCTCTGCTGTTTGGGGCCATAGGGGATCCTAAATATGACAATGACCCCAAGAGTAAGGTCAGGCCCGAACAAGGTCTGCTAGGACTTCGAAAAGCCTTGGATCTATACTGCAACATTCGGCCGCTCAAAATCTTCGAAAGGCTCAGGCACCTGTCTCCCATTCGAGAAGAAAACCTTGAGGGAGTTGACTTCGTCGTCTATCGAGAGTTGATTGGTGGCATCTACTTTGGGAAGAAAGGCAGAAACGACAATCGCGACTACGCTTTTGATACTTGTGAATATCACGCCAACGAAATTGATCGGATTGCTTCCCTGGCATTTGAAGCCGCCCGCAGGCGACGCAAAAAGCTTACCCTGGTCGACAAAGCCAATGTGCTCGAGTCTTCGCGACTCTGGAGAGAGCGCATTCAAGAACTTGCAGTGGATCATCCGGACATAGAGGTAAACTATATGTTTGTGGACAATGCAGCCATGCAAATGATCGTCTACCCGGCTCAATTTGATGTGATCCTGACCACCAACATGTTTGGAGACATCTTGTCCGACGAATCAAGCGTATTGGCTGGGTCACTTGGACTCATTCCCTCTG
>JAHQVP010000362.1 GCA_019634275.1 Saprospiraceae bacterium | reverse complement strand
CCAGTGATGGAGTTCGGTGGCCATATTTAGTCGGGCTTGATCTTCTGAGACATATGAGATTGCAACTTTCATCAGTCGCTCTTCTTCGCGGGCAGTTGCAAAGCTCACGTAGCCCCCAACACGGGATCCTTCAATTTGATCGCCACCTACGAGCGCACCGTTTTGCCAGCATCCGAAGTGCTCAAAGGGCTGATCAAATTCAATGGCAAAATATACGTAGGTGTCCTTGGGGCGGCGGCGCGTTCCTGCCATCAAGGCATAGCCGGCGAGCTCTGTGTCGCTCACCTTTCTGATGAATCCGCTTCGCGTATCGCAAGGTCCCAGATGAGTTGTCAGGTCAATGGTGATGTGGCTCTCCGAAGATTCCGGATAGGTATAGCGGTGAAATCCTACTCGGGTGGTGGACGTGAGTTCAGCATCTATTTGGTAGTCCTTTAGCAATACCTGGTGATAGCCCGGGCGGGCTTCTTCCGATTGGTGCGAAAATGAGGACCCATACGCATCTGGGCCCAAGTGGCCCTTAAAAGTGCCGGTGGTGGGCAGCACGGGTACACCAGAGAGTTGCCAGGCATGAATGTGGCTGAAGCATCGGATGGTATCTTGATGATAACGGTATCCTGAGTTCCAAGCCCCGTTGATGATCATGTCAGGACTGAGGTTTACCATGCCAAAGGGTCGCGTAGCCGAGTTGAAGAAAAACCATCGGGAGTTGGCCGCATCCACCATGGGCTCCACTAGATCAACAGGTTCGACAATTGGCACGGAAGATAGATCATCCGATGGCCCCTGACAGGCAATGAGCACTGTAAGAAAAATCATTGCATATTTCTGCATGCCAAATATCATTTTGTGGTCAAGAACGAAGGAGAAAGGAGATGACGTTTTGGGTTCTAAAATGCTTGTTGGTTAAGCTTGTCCAAACCGAATTCGATTCCTTTCGCGGGCTCTTTCGATTTCTTCTTGTCTGTTTCGGGGCGGAGCGTTTGTCTGTAGATGAGCGAGGAGGTGTTCGACTTTGTCGGCAATGTCCTCAACCGACTTGTAAAATATCGCCTCATTTGCCTTCGATGGCTTCGTGTAACCACTTACTTTTCGAACGAATTGCAGCGCTGCTGCATAAGAGTCCTCCTGCGTGGAGGGCGGATCGTAATTGAATAGAGGTCGGATATTGCGACACATAATTGTCTTTTGCTTTAAGGTATTACAATAGTCATGGACGATCGAACTTCAGCCCAGGAAAGAATTGATTTTATTTTTCAATGATGAACAACTTGCGTTTTAAATTTCTGGTGTCATGTAAATCCAATCGTTTAAAATCGATTTTAATCTGCAGGCTTTGATTCAATCCGTGTTGCTCTGAGAAAGCTTCGAGGCAGTGGGAGATGACACTGCGGTGTTGTAAGTCAAATTGTCTCAGTTCGTGATCATTCTGTACCTCAGGATAGATCGAGACAAGCCAAATGTCCGGTTTGCAAATTACCTGAAACCGGTCAAACGTTTGAGTCTTAAGAATTGCCATGCGGACTTGCCTGCTGTTGAGGTGTTTGACGTGACCATTGCCAAGTTTCACAGGGATTTCTGGATTGCGCCGCCCTCGAATTTCTAAAACGGGTAGAGGGCTTCCACACGGACAGGGAGCCTCTATGAAACGGACCTCGTCTTCCATACGATAGCGGATAAAGGGGTGGAAGTCGTTAAGTAAACCTGTTACTAAAATATGGTCTGAAAATTCTCCATTGGAAACCGGATTGCCTTCTGTGTCAACAGGTTCGATGATGCAGCAATCCTCACTTTGATGAAGGTGTCCCAATCGACAGCTGGTGGCAATAGGCAGAAACTCCGAAGATGCGTACATGTTGCAAATCGTTGTCTTAGGAAAAGCATCACTGATCTCTTTGTATTGTGAAGGATCTAGGAGATCACTGCTGGAGAGCAAGACCTCAGGATCCCACTGAAATTTGCCTTGCATCCGCGCTCGAGCCAATCCAACCAGTATATTGGGATAACTCATAATGAAGTGCGGTTGAAAGTCAGATAACGCACGATGAAGGTCTGATGGAGGTTGCTCGATGGAGAAGGTCCGGGCATCCATCATGCTTCTGGCTGACCGCTGGCTGGTATTGGCAATTTGGTTGTTGATCATCCACGGCCGATCGAGAATAAGATAGGCGATGCGGTATTGTTTAAGTCCCAGTACTCTAGTCAAGGGGAAAGAACGCCTCCCGATTCTTCCGATCATCCATGCCTGCTGTCGATTCCATGTCGCTTGTGTATTCAAAACAAGCCCAGGCTCACCCGTGGTGCCGCTGGTTTTGGTGATCCGTATTTTTTCTTCTATTGTGGCGACAGTCTTTTGGCCCAGCAGATGTGCACTTAGGTCCTCTCTGGATATCTGTAAGTCATGCAGGATGCGCTGATTTACGTAAGCACCGGGATCAGACATCATCTGTCTCTTGTTGATCGGATCGAGGTCCTTTAGATTGCCGGCCTGGGCTCCTCGAAGCCGCTCTTGCTGGCCGGGTACATATTCAGTGGCAACCTTCCAGAGGTGTTCCAATCTCTTTTTGCGCGCCCTTTCGATTTTTTTCCTTGTCAGATGGAAGTCATGGACTCTGCTCCATACTAGCTGGGATATATACCGGTTGCTCATTCAAATTTTATGCTTTTTGGAATAAGGTTTCTAAGCTTCCGGAAGGTTTAAGAGGAAGGCCTGGTGTTTTTCTTTTTTCGGGTCGGGATTTGAGTAGTTGACTTCAATGGTTGTCGCTTGTTCACACGAATTTTTTACAAAATGCTCCTGGAATGCATGCAGAATATTTTCGTGGTGGCGACCTTTATACTGGAGTGCATCTTGCGGTCCGCCTTTGACAATCACTTCAAGAGACAATCGATTTTGCTTGGTGCAGTTCATCTGATAGTCCTCTATGATTCTAAGTTCATTGATGACTTTGAGAATGTCAATGGACGACATTTCAATACGCTCTCCGTTGTTGTCTATCAAAGGATAACTGATGTTAGATCGCCCTTTGACTTCCAGTACTGGAAATGGACTGCCACAAGCGCATGGCGCGGAGTGAATGTTTACGGAATCCATCAATTTGTAGCGTATGATGGGTTGGAATGTGCGCACCAAGTTGGTTAGCAAGACATGATGTGAAAATTCGTCCTTGGGCACTGGAAAGCCGTTCTTATCAACGCATTCCAGCATGGCGACATCTTTATGCCAATGCAAATTACCCAGAGTACAGGAGTTTGCAATCGGAGCACATTCACTGGCAGCATAAATGTTTTTTAGTACGGCTTGAGGAAAAGCCTCTGTAATAATATCCAATTGCTGTGGAGTCAGAGCGGATCCTCCAAATCGGATGATCCTGGGGCGAATCTGTAGCTGACCCTTTAGCTGGAGCCGGGCAAGTCGCTCGAGGTGAAGTGGAAAACTGCCCAGGTGATGTGGGTCAAAAGCATTGAGGTCGTGCACTATTTCCTTTGTCTCTGACTGGACCAAAAATGCCTTGATGTGTACCACTTTTCTGAATTGCTTCGCAGCATATTGGTTGCTCTGTCCCGATCCGGAAAATGGATTTGCCATCACCACCACTGCCCGACGCACTGGCATATGACGGATGTATTCTGAGAGAGGGTACTTTGCGGATCGCGCAAACGAAATCCCATTTTGAATCGCCAATTCTTCACGGGTGCGAAAGAACAGCCCTCGTCTTCCCGAAGTTCCCGTGGTTTGGGCCATTAGAGCATGATTTCGAAACCAGGGATTGCCAGTGGCATGATAGTGCTCAACAAAGGACTGTACGTCATGCTGAGAGGAACCCAATTGGTTTAGTGTCCGGGCATTGAGTGTCTCTGTGATCCGGTTCATCATCTTAGTCTTGCTGGTAGGCTCGATCTCAGAAAAATGGGATGCCGCTGCCTTCCTTATCCGTGTAGCATGAAAAGGAACCTCTTGCTGCCCGACTTGAAGGATGTGTTGCAGTCGTGAGCGTGCTGTCTTTTCGATGGCTTCGAGGGTCTTTCTTCGATCTCTTAATCGTGTGGAAAGATATGTGCGTATGAAGGCCATGGTTGGTTTATTCAGGATTATATTCTATCGTGAAAGCTCTTCTTTTTGCGATGGTCGTGTCCAGCGCTCTGTAGTTGATGTCAAATGCGACGGATTTTTCACATGATTTTTCTCTTCGAAAGCCTACGACAGCTTGCTCGATTTCCTGGTGGTGTTTCTGCTTGAAAGACAGGACGTCCCCTGAAAATGCATCAACAAATATCGAAAGGACAAACTTGTTCTTTGCTATTCCTCTAATCTGATAGTGCCTTACATTGGCCATGGTCATCATCAGCTTCATCAATTCCAAGCTGGAAATGACGCCTTGGCTTCCGTCGTCAAGCTGAATAGGATAATTTAAGAAGCTGCGGCCTACCAATTCGAGGACCGGAAAAGGACTATTGCATGAGCAGCTCTTAAAGCCGACACGCACACTATCGTCGATGCGATAGCGAATAATAGGCTGAAATGACCTGGTGAGACTCGTGACGAGGATGTGACTAGAGAAGGAAGTGGCATCAGAAGGAGTTCCATCATGGTTCATGGGCTCTAGAACGACACAGTCCTCAAATAGATGAAGGTTCCCTTGATCACAAGACACGGCCATGGGAGCCGACTCACTAGCTGCATAATAATCGACAATGCGGGCGTGAGGCCAAGCGCACTTGATCTGATCTCGAGTCGAAGTAGTCAGAAGATCGGCTCCCGAACGAACAACTCGAGGTGCTATTTGCAGAGCACCTTGCAATTGCATCTTGGCGAAGATGTCCAGGTGCGTGGGGTAGGTCATCAAATAGTGCGGATCAAATTCATTGAGCTCTTGGGCAAGCCTATCAAAGTCATTGTCAAATCGAATGGTCCTGATTTCTGCATGGCGGGAAAATCGCCCCTTCGCCACATCAACATTTTGTCGTGATCCAACCCAAGGGTCATCCAAAAGAATGACGGCGTATCTCAATCTTCCTGGGCGTAAATGCTCACGTAGTGGAAAGCGGCCTCCTTCGCGTGCAAACTTTATGGCATCACGCAATTCAAACTCCGGCTTGGTGCGGAAGAAAAGCCCCTTGGTGCCGGATGTGCCGTGACTTTCGGTGGGCAAAGCAAAGTCTCGAAACCACTTGTTCTCTTGCTCACGATAAGTCTCACAAAATTGATCAAACTCCAATGCATTGGCATTCAATTTTCGCAATACTGCGTGATTTACACTTCTTGCTGGATGCAGCAGCAGCTGTGCTTTGTCGATGGGTTCGATGTCAGCCAAGGCATCGAATCGAGTATCCCGTATCCGATCTTTTTGCACGGGCACATTGGCTTTTGCCGACCTCAACAAATCTTCCAATGTGTTTCGTTGAAATGCAGTGATGCTGCGACGGCCCAATGTGCTGCGCCAACGCGCTCCCCAATATGATTTTATAAAAGTCTTCATGGCTGACGCTAATGATTTTGAGACTCCTTCACGAAGGGTTGAAATTGACGGACTTTATAGTGGCGATCAGAACCCATAGTGGACGCTTCGACCAGAAGATTAAAGGTAACAGATTCGCCGCATCGATGGTCCATAAAGAGTTGCTTGAGGGCGGAACGCACGGGTCCGAAGGTGGTTGAAATATCTACTTTTTCAATACTGCCCAAAAAGAACTCAAAATGATCAATCCGTGATTGAACCACTCTGGAGGTTAAATGCTGGAAAGCAGCAAGTGCCTGGCGAATATGATAAGCCTCTATTGCAGCCGGATTCCCTTCATCGTCTAAGGTCTGAAAGGTGGGGAAGCGCCGACCAGCAATTTCAATCACAGGCAACTGTGATCCACAGCTACACCCGCCCTCGACCCATCGTATGCGATCATCGAGTCTATACCGTATGATGGGTTGGAAAGTTCTGATAAGATTGGTGATCAGCACGTGATCTGAGAAGCTTCCGGGCCTTGCTGGATATCCCTTTGCCGATTGCGGCTCCATAACGTAGTAGTCGGTATTGTAATGGAGCCGTCCCTGGGGACATGAAAAAGCCATGGATGCACTTTCGACCGCGCCATACTGGATACGGATGGTAGCAAGAGGAAACGCCTTTTGAATAATGGCCTGAGCCCGTGCATCCAACAAATCGCCAATGGAATAGATCGCCTCTGGGTAAAGATGAGGACAAATTCCTTGCTCGCGGGCTTGAGCAATGGCGACAAGATATTTCGGATAGGAAATCAGGCGATGAGGATTAAAGTCATCGAGTGATTGCAGCGTTTGCTCCCAAGGGTCAAATATCGAATAGGACCGGGTCTTGATCAACTGGTTAAAGCGGGCAGCAATTCTTCCAATACGCTGATGCGAAGCGGACCACGGTGCCTGGTAGAAGAGACTCGCGATGCGGATCCCACCCCGTTTTAGATATGGTCTGATGGGATTGTTGGGAAGGACGTGCCTGGCAATCTCAAGAGCAGATTCGATACCAAGTGTTTTTCTGGTTCGAAATATGTCAGTTGGTAAGCCGCTGGTTCCGCTGGTGCGTGTGAGACGGATTTGATCCTCTATCCAAGGGTTCGGTTGTTCCATGGAAACTTCAAAAGCCCTCAGTCGATCTTTGGAGATGCCCATGCGATGCAAAGCCGTTAGATCCAAGGCCTGGATGCGGTCCCTCATGAGATCATCCTTGCCCATAGGAGGGATTTCGTGCAGTCGAGTAGGATCGGTACTCTGGATGCGAGAGTGATGTAGGGGAACATGCGCTTTGGCATGGGTCAGGATGGCTTCGAGACGCTTGTTTTGATGCCTTTGGTATTGTTGGAGACTCGAGTTAAGGTCTCTTCGCCGGACAGCCAAAAAAGTTTTGATGAAGCTCACCCTCTTGCGTTAAGGCATTAAAGTAAGTGAATAACATCGGATTTAAGTTTTAAAGGCCAGTTCTACTCGCTCTGGTGGAGAATGCTGCATTACAAAGAGCGAAGACTTCTTTTTGTCTCTTCTTAAACTGTACCTGGGTCTAGGGTGATCTCATGGATCCGTGCTGAACTTTGTCCTGACAAAAAAAATCAAGCACTGAAAAGATCAACATGAAACATTTACTCACGATAATGATGGTGTTGAGCAGCCTGGCTACATTGACTGCTCAATCTTACAATGGCGTAGCCGACTCTCGATTTAGAGGAGCTGTTCTCTACTCCGGTTACAACTTCACCGGGTCACAGAGAACCATCACACAGGTAGGAAGTCAGGTGACAAATTTTACCCCGCGTTCTATTCGAGTCTATGGAGGGTACAAAGTCGAGTATCGCAGAAATGGGCAAACCATTAGCATTGACGAAGATGACCACTACATGCCGAATCAACCTACTGGTCCGTACACGCTCCGCACCAGCAGTAAGCTGTTCGTTGCGATCCTCTACAGTGGTCCAAACCAGTCCGGAAATGCATGGTTTATTGAAGCCAATCAGACATTGCAGAATGGAGTACCAGAATGGGATGGGCACTATTCCAGTGGAAACCCTCGGTCAATAAAGCTGTTGGACCAACCGCGTCATCAAGCCAACAATGTCCTGATTGGTGGCCAAAATGGGGTGCATGCGTTTTGTGGAGGATCCCACACCATCAATGGAGGAATCCGCAGAATCAGAGTCAGTAGAAACAACTGCACGCCTACGAATCCCGGAACTCCACAGTCACCTCCTGGTCAAAATCCTGCCACTACGGTGACGTTTTATTCTGGACCCAATCAGACCGGGCAAAGTGTGACCCTGGGCGCAGGAACCCATCCGCCATCGGCCATACCTTTTTCTACCATTCGATCAGCTAGACTGCCGGGTCGGTACAATGCTTCGGTTAATTCAAGGCATCCCAGTGGTTCCACGATGTGTGCCCGTCCGCAAGCCAATGGGAATATCGTGCCGAATTCGATGGCGATCCTGTCAGTACGTGTCTGTCCGCCAATCAAGTACGGCATCAAGAAGGGAGCGAAAAGCAGGTGTAATTGTCGATAGGAAAAATCAAAAAGTCTTCGATCCAATTTTGGACCGAAGACTTTTTGCTAACCTTTATTTCTGATTAATTGCCGCTTCCAACCCGTCTTTCCTCATCTTCCAATCCAGTCTTGCGTTGACGAGCAGATTTTACCTCCTTGCTACCAAAGTTGTACTTAAAGTTTAAGCGCACTTGCCTGCTGTCCCAGCGTCCAGCCCCCGTCATGAAAAAGTTACCAAAGGTACTTTCCCCGCTCCATGGATTGGTCAGGAAGAGGTCACTGAAAGAGAGTTTCAGGCTGCCTTTGTCCCGTAGGATCTTTTTCTGCAATCCAACAGATATGTCATACTGTGAACTCGTCGTCCAGTTGCCCCAAATGGCTGGCGAATTATACCATGAGGTGAGCTCCGCTTTAAATCCTTTAGGCAAGGTAAAGGTGTTTTGAATGTAGAAATTCAAAACGTTGACTTTTAGGTCAATGATCTTATCCTGGAATTCTGAAAAGCTTGACTGTCGATACCCGGTCACATTTCCATATACGCTCCACCATTTGGCCACCGAAAACGGATAGGCTACCGACAGCGAGACGTTCTTTTGTTCTGCCAGGTTGATGTAGGTCAGGAAGGCAGCCCGTTCATCCAATGCATCGGTCACAGGAGTAAAGACGTCCTTCGTGTTGGAATAGCTCAGTGTGGTGGTCAGCCGCTGTTTAAAGGTATGAGCGAGCGACAACGAATTTGAATACTGAGGATTAAGAAATGGATTTCCTTTTTCAAAAGTTAGTTCGTCCAGTTTGTCTTCAAATGGATTTAGGTTTTGATAGTTGGGTCGCTCAATTCTGCGCGAGTAGTTTAAGCGCCAGGCATGAGTTTGACTCGGTGTAAAGGACAGCCCGGCAGATGGAAAGAAGTCCACATAATCTCTCTCCACTAACTTATCGTCAATGACCTGCGCACTCTGTAGGTCTCCCTTCGAGTGCGTATGTTCCATTCTGAGGCCTGATTGAAACGACCACTTCTCGCCGAATTGGCGATTCCAATTGGCATAGACTGCATTGACTTGCTCCGTATAGTCAAAGCGATTGCTTCGATTGATGTCAAGATCCTGATTCCCTTCTATGATGTTGTAGAAGTCAAAATTATTGTCAGTGGTGACATAGGAGGTCTTAGCGCCCGTCTCCAGTTTTCCTGAAAACAATTTTGTCGAGTAGTCCACCTTGGCCGTATAGATGTCAATGTCGGTAGGCGAGATGATCTGATAGATTACCGCAGATTGGACAGCATCTTCCGAGGGTGTCCAGTAGGTGTTGGGTTGAAAGGAGTCTTCATCGTTTCTAAATCGGGCATAATCAAGGTCAATATTGAATCGACTACCATTGTCTCCCTTATGCACAAAGTTGGTGTTAAAGTGAACATTATCTCGATCACCCACTGCATTGTTGCGCGCCAGTAAGATGCTTTCCAGGGCATTGGTCTGCATGGAGCCAATCTCTGCTCTACTGCGATTGGAGGAGTTGAAGGTGCTAAGATTTGCTTTTGCCAAAACACCAATGGTGCTCTTCTTACTTACATAAAAGTCTGCTCCCACTCTGGCATTGTGGCTTTGATTCGACCACAAATTGCGCGCAGCCTGATCGAAGAAAGATCCACTCTGTGCGCGATAAAAATCATTGGTGTTTTCCCAATCGCCATCAAAGTAACTGTAGTTACCGTACACGTTGTAGTTCTTTTCTCGATGATTGAGGGTAAGGGTGCCATTGTACTGCATGTTGAGTCCTTGGCGAGCCCCTAAAGTGATGGATCCGTTCGTACCCATACTTTTATCTTTGATCAGCCGGATGTTAATAATTCCCGCATTGCCCTCCGCATCGTATTTGGCCGATGGATTGGTGATGATCTCAATGGCTTCTATTTGGCTTGCTTGAAGAGTCCTCAGATATGCCGCAAGATCTGCAACAGCTAGGGGAGAGGGTTTGTCATCGATGTATATCTGGACACCGGACTTGCCAAGCAGCATGATGTTGTCGTTGTTGTCTACCATGACGCCTGGGGCCTTGCGAAGAAGCTCTAGGGCGTCATTTCCAGTGGAGTTGATGCTGCCTTGTACATTGAAGACGGTCTTGTCGGCCTCCAACTGAATGAGCGGTTTCGCAGCGCGGACAACTACTTCATCCAGCTGCTCGGCCGCTTCGGATAGCGTGATCGAGCCCAGGTCATAGGATCGTCCGTCGTATTCAAAGGTGGATGTATTGGTGGTCTCATACCCTACATAGGATACTTGCAGATAGTACGAACCTGCATCAATACCAATAAACTCAAATTTTCCATCAATATCACTAATGTTGGCCTTGACCATTGTAGAGTCTGCCTTGCTGTTTAGAACAATGGTGGCAAAAGAGACGGGCTCTGATGCCGCATCACTAATGGATCCAACAATGGAATTCTGCGCGTAGGTAGCGGATAGGCATAGCAATGCCACAAAGAGTGCAACTGTTTTCAAAGCTTATTTTTTACTCGGTTCTAAAAAAAAAAATGTGCAACTGAACCCGTAGACGTGCTTCTCTGTCTAAAGGTTACACCAAGGGTAAAAAATATAATATTGCGTCAAGGGTATTGATCGACGAAGTTCCTTTTATCGCAGATAAGAGACATGGCATGATGGGACAGCTTACCATAAAAGTGGCCTCAGATTAGGCAATTTGTCTGAGCGCATCAATCCCTTGTTGACGCAATTGAGCATGCGTTTTCAATAGAAAAACTGCTCGGAAATGATCTTGCCGTCTTTGACCCGATACAAACATATTTCGGAATTGGTGGTGCGCATTCCACCCTTCAGCGTCACATCGGAAATCATGCTACAGCTAAAATAGGGGTCTGCTACCACGGGGCCTTCAATCTCTGCTCCGTGAAAGGATTCGATCATCTGTTGCCACTGCTCTCCCTTGGCCTTCATGGCAGCCAAACCTTTCGTGTGGGTCGGCAGCGGCCCGCCGGGCATTTCCGTACTGTGGATATCTTGGGCATAAAGTTCGCTAATGGCCAGATCCCATTGACCTGATTTGCAAAGGTGGACAAGTCTGTCGGCTACTTCTTTTGTTGTCATGTTTACTAGTTTTTAATTGATTATTCACTTTTGTCGAGATACGATCCCAATTGATCCAATTGTGTATTCCAGAATTGCTCGTAGTTGGCAAGCCAAATGGATATTTCCTGGAGTGCCATATGGTTGATCGAGAGCATTCTAGTACGACCCACTGTCTCGGTTTCGAGCACGCCACATTCGGACATGATCTTAAGATGTTTGGAAACGGCCGGACGGCTCATCTCAAACTGATCCGCTAAACCTGAAATGGACATGGGATGGTCGGTGAGAATGCGTACAATCTCCCGGCGGGTGGGGTCGGCCACTGCTGTAAAAGGGTCACGCTTTTTCATCCAGGTAGGCGCTTAGTTTTTTAGCCAATAGAGTACGCTTCCAGCCAAAGCCGAGCAGTTGTTTGATAAACCATCCATTGATGCCTTCAAACCCGCTATGTTCCAGCTCTAGTTTGGTTCCACCCTGTTGCTCCCGCAGTGTCCAGCGCACGATGGTGTCCGTTTTCATTTTGCCACCTCGCCAGGCATAGCTTAGAGAGTGCGGGATTTCGAATTCGAGAATCCTGCAGTGGACGATACCATCAAAATTACCCTGTGGTTTCGTGTTAAAGGTAAATTGATGACCTTTTTCCAATTGAAAGTCATTAGGCATTAACCAAGTGGCCAATGCCTGTGGGTTTGTTAGTGCGTCCCAGACCTTATCAACGGGATGCGCGTAGTACCTACTTGTATTGATCTTCATGCTGTCGCCATTCTTACTTTGTGAGGACTTGTCTTCGGTACTCGCTCGATGATGTTGCGTGCCTCCAGGTCAAGCT
>JAHQVP010000361.1 GCA_019634275.1 Saprospiraceae bacterium | reverse complement strand
CGGTAAAGCCAGGATTGCTCCAATATCAGGGTTATATCGTATCCATGGAAAGAAATGAAAATCGGCATATTACGGGGTACATAGTTATCCAATAAGGACAATGCTTGCAGTCCAAAGTGACAATGGAGCACGTCATAGTCCTCCTTTTCAAACCGGTCTCTTGCCGTTCGCTTGAGATTTCCACTCACCATAGGGAAATAATGCAATTTTGCATTGAGGTATCGAATCCATTTATGGGGCAGACTCATTTCTACAATCCCGTCTGCAGCGGTAAAGTTTTTAAAGCACAGCACTTGAACATGATGGTGCATTCTAAAATGCTCCATTTGTGATAGTATAAAAGTTTCACTGGCAGAAATATACTCGTGCAACCAATAACAGATCTTGATCTTTCTCATCTATTCGATATGCAGCAATGATTCTAAATGTGGCTGCAGCGCCTTCGCTGCCTCTTCATGTCCCTTCGGTGACCAATGCTGATCACATTCAAAAAATAATTTCTCCGGATCCAATCTATCTTGTTGTATCTCTAGGAGGTCCAAATACCGTATATCAGTCCGTTCGCAAAACAATTTGAGAGAATCACTTAGCGCTCTGCCGGAATGATCTTGAGCCAACTGTAGATCCACCTGTGTGGGTATGACAAAGACCAACATCTTAGCACCAAAATCCAAGCTGGATTTCTTGATTTGCCCTAAAGCAAAGTACAGTACATCCAAATCCGCCTTTGAAAAGTGGCTATAACGACTGATGTTGCCCTTATTCTCGAGGTGTTTCAACCGGGCCTTAGCTTCTTGACGTGCACGCATTTTCGCCAAAATTTGAAATGCATACGAGTAACATCTTAGATAACGCTTGATGCCCGCGCCTTCTGCAGGGTTCGAAATATTTTCTGGGTACCAAATAGAGGCTTCTAGCGATTCCTGATGATAGGTGATCCGAAAGGAATCAGCTTCTCGAACGGCATATGGACGATATCTGTTTCTCAAAAATCGCTTACCAAAAGCGATGCTGTTATCGTCCAAGTCATTATAAGGCAAGATCCCCAGAGCTACCACGGCATGCTCATACTGAGCGCCAAACTTCCTGTACAAAAGGCTTTGTTGGGTCGTGCCAAAATCTCCCGATACGCCAAAGTTCAGCACTTCCTTTCCCATATTCCGTTGGAGAATATTGCTGACACGATTTGCTGTATCGACGCCAAATCCCTCCACAAACGAGTCACCCAATAATAAGATCCGCTTATCCGCACTTTTGAAGCTTCTGCTTTGATCCCTTGCTCCAATGGCGTTGTAGTAATTCCATACCTGGAAACAGGGTGAATGATGCAAGAAGGCGGTATTGGGCAGGTGCCAAACACCAAAATCAGGATCAATATCAGCGACCATGGGCGTCGCATTTGAGATTGGGGTGTTCCGAAAGATATAAGGCCTTGATGCGATGTCGAATCCTTCAATGGCAATGATGGATGCCAGCTCAAGGAGTGCCATCAGCACGATGCCATTGATCAAAACGATCCGACCTCCTTTTAGCAAGTTCACCATTGAGCCATACTATGTCGTGTGCCCGTTACAAGGTACCTGGGCTTCACTAAATTATCGTTCTTAAGAAATCGAGCAATTGGGTTCTCATGGACTCCGCATTAAAAAGTCCTTCTACTCGGCTTCTCCCTAGTCTGATCTTTTCTCTTCGCAGCTCCTCTTGTGCGATGCATTGCTTTAGCTGCTCTGCCAACGAAATCGGATCCCCCGCCTTGCAAAGCCAACCTGCTTCTCCAACAACTTCAGGGATTCCTCCTGCCGACGAACTCACCACCGGTATGCCCATTGCCAAACCCTCCATATTCGCCACCCCCAGGGCTTCGCGTAGGGAAGGAATGCATAATATATCAGATTCTTGCAGCAGCCCTTGTACTAATGCTTGACGGGTGCTCCCCAAAAACCTTGTCTGTACGTGACCGGCAGGCACTACAGGCGACCTTTGCTTAAAGTAGTCCTCTTCAGTAGCGCCGCAGACGATCAACTCAAACGTTAATTCACTGAGCTGATTGAGCGCCTCCATCAATACAAACAAGCCACCCCGAATGAAATCAGCCTTAACGAAGAGAACTTTAATGGACGAAGCCGGATCGATGACCTTCCAAGATCGGTGGGGCCATTTATCCAAGTTTATGCCCTTATAAAGAAGCCTGATCTTGCTCTGGTTTAGCCCATACGTTTTCACCAGGCGTTCTTCCAGATACCGAGAATTTGCAAAAACCATCCGCATGGAATGACAAGCTGCTTTCTCCAACCATCGGCTTTTCCACTTTATAAACCACTCCCTACTCAACGTTGCCTTCCCAAAATCGCTTCGAAGATATTCGTCATCGTTAACCAGCCCGACGACAGGGACTCTTGAGGAAAGCCGTCTCGCTGTGAGATATCCCAGTACAGCATCTACAAACACCACCACGTCATAGTGATGCTCTAACATCAGCCGATTCACTCTTTGGAGGTAGATAAGATTATCCCAATATTCCCAAAAAACCCCAATGCCCCTCGGGTACTTACGGCGAAAGACATGTACTCTTTCATTTGGGGGGCCACTATAGTCTTTTGTCAAAACATCAACTGAATGCCCTGTGTCCATGTCATTTAACTCCATCACCAGACGGACAAACTTTGAAGGCCCGTGAGTCTCCACTTGAAATGTAGAACTGCAGAGTAAAATATCCATCAGTACGACAAGACGTATTTATTTATCCAACTGCTCATCTCTCTCTTCTTGCGCTCAAGGGCATAATGCTCCATAAAGGATGGATCCGGTGGTAGTTCGCCAGCCGGCAAAAAGGACAGCAAAAGATCTTGAAGTTCTTCAACAGATTCATAGCGTTGGGTATGTCGCTCAAGCTCTATTGGAAAAGGATGATGTTCTGATGCTATGCAGCGCTTTCCATAGCGAATGAGATCGTTCATAACGCCAGAAATCGAAGATTGTCCGAATCGATCAAGATGCAACCCCAGTCGATAGAACTTCTTGAATGGGGCCAGGACTACTCGCGCCTGATAGAACCAGCGATCGTAGACCTCCTGATCTATGTTTCGCTCAAAACTGGTGACGCTTAATGCGTGTGCTTCCAGGGCTTGAAATTTGGCCACGGTATTACGTCCGTAGCGCCCTTGGGGACGCCCGAGCAGCACCAGGTGAACTTTCTGTTTTGCAGATGCACTTAATCCTTGCAAAGCCTGCAATATCGTTTCATAGTCTCGACCTCGCCTCTTGATTGTACCCGGCAGCAGCACTACGGTGCGCTCGTCCGGCCGCGGTGAGTCTTCGGCCTGCCGGCTCTCTGGCACATGATGAAATATCGGAGGGCTCTCACAAAATCGAAAACGTGATTGCACCGATTTTGGGATGTAGTGGAAGATCTGATCATTCAGAAACGTGATCCACTGTGCATCGTCGAGCAAACGTCGTACAGCAAAATACTGCATCATGTATTTGCCAGTGGATAGGGCGTCTCGAATGGATGCACCCTTCCATGACCATCGAAAGGGAAAAAATCTGGGCACTGCATTGTGCACCAAGATGAGGAATCGGCAGTCTTTAAGTTTGCGATGGTAGTGATTCCAGCAAGAGTCGGCAGTAAGCAGCAAGACCAGCTGCTGGCCATCCATGTTTGGCAGACGGCCTATCCACTCCTCTGTTTGCACGGGCCCATCAAAAGTCACCCAATCAATCTCATCCGAGAGGTCTGCATGCCATTGCTCGAAAAAAACCTGTCGACAACACACACGTACGCGACACATTGCATAATCCATCACCTCCAGCATGGGCAGCAACACTTCAAAGTGAGTCCCCAATTCAATGATGGTAATTGCGGCTTTGACACTCATGAGTAGTACATTCGCTAACGAAGATGGCAAAATGTGTTATAACCGGAGGCTGTGGTTTTCTCGGTCGAAACGTAGCCAAAGAGGTCTTGGCTCAAGGCACAGAAGTCTTATTGGTAGATGATTTGAGCACCGGCTTACCGCTCGATCTCTGGCTGCCTCTTGAATTTCGGGATTCCTGTATGTTTTGGCAGGGAGATTGTCGAGATCCAAATCTTTCGAATGTCATCACCCGATTTTGCGGCTCTTCATTACTGGATCAATTCTTCCATTTTGCCGCCATTGTGGGTGGCCGGAAGAAAATAGAGCATGAACCACTAACCGTCTCCCAAAACCTATCCATTGATCTTGCTGCCATCACACTGGCCACCAAAGTGCCGGTACAACACTTTGTTTATCCCAGCTCCTCTGCGGTCTACCCGATTGCTTACCAGACGGAATCGTCGGCACACGCACTCGTAGAAGAAGACGTGCAGGCGGACACATTTGCCATGCCTGATCAAACGTACGGTTGGTCCAAATTGACGGGCGAAATGCACGCGCAGATCCTATACAAGCACTATGGAGTCCCCACCACCATTGTACGACCTTTCTCAGGTTATGGGCCAGATCAGGCTCCGAGCTATCCCATTCCAGCCATTGCAAAAAGATTTGCGGAACGACTTGATCCAATAGAAGTCTGGGGCACGGGTGAGCAACGACGAGATTTTATCCATGTCCAGGATCTGGTAAAGGCCCTTATGGTTGCAATGGACAAATTTCCAAATGCGGATCCCGTAAACATTGGATCTGGCATCAGTACATCCTTCCTTGAAGTATTGGACCAATTTTCGAACATCTGTCGATATTCTCCTGAGGTCAAAACAAGGCCAAACCTCCCCACGGGTGTCCACAACCGATTTGCCAACATTGAAAAGATTAAATCCGTAGGTTGGGTTCCTATGGTATCGCTGAGGGATGGATTATCCAGCGTACTCGATGCCATCCAAAATCCAAAGGATTAGAATTGGCCATTGGCCAACCATCGGGCCATGGCATAGAGCCTCCATTTCTGTTCCGCAGGAAGGTCCTTCCAGCTATACTTGTAAAGTGACGTCCATTCTCGGATTCTCCATTCTTCCTTTTTGACCAGAGATTCCATTTGTGCCTCATTACTCTTGATCCAGGGTCGTTGAGGGGTTAAGAAGGCTTGTTTACTGCGCTTTCTTCGAATACTGCGAGGCAGATGTTGGGTAAATGCACGTCGCTGCAGGTACTTGCGTCTGCCCCAGCGCATAAGATAGGCGCGAGGAAGTTTTTGTACAAAGTCAATCAATCGGTGATCCAGGTAGGGCACCCGAGCCTCTACACCTTGACCTGCGCTGTTTCGATCCAACACGTGCAATAGTACCGGCAAGACCGTCTGGGACAAAAGTGTCTTTGGGGTATACGGAATGTCTTCCGAGTGGCCATCTACCAATTTGACCGGGGTCTTTCGTGACCACTTCCTTGCAATGAGAGAAGGAAACCAAATCAGCTGCAGTGGGAAGCTTCTTAGGAAGGCATCGTACCCAAGTAAATACTCATCCGCACCTTGTCCGTCCAACACAACTTTTCGGTCATGTGCCTTGATGCTCCTATAAAGATGATGTTGGGCCAAGACTGACATGGAAAGTACAGGCATCTCCTGGTTTTCTTCCACTACATCCCAATTGGAGATCAATTGACTAGCGGTAATCTTAATCTTCGTGTTTTGAAGATTTAACGCCCTACATATTTGTATAATCTCAGGATGTTCTGAATACCTTCTTGATTCGGATACAATACTAAATGTGCTTAGATCGGGTAGTTGCTGCTGAAGAAGCCCTGCAATCACGGCACTGTCTAGACCTCCCGACAAAGTGCTGCTCACGGGTACATCACCCCGACAACGCATCGCTATCGCATCTGTCATCAAGCCACGATATTGAACCATAGCATCTTGAAAATCGCCCTTAAAAGAAGGCTCTGCATCTGGAACCTGATAGTACGCATGCACGTGCATAGATCCCGTCAAATCCACGTCAAGGCAGTGCCCCGGTGGAAGCACTTTAAGACCGGCATATGGGGTGCGCTCATTGAGCCTTAAATCACCGGTCAAGAAGTCACGTACATATTGTGGGTCTGGATCAAGCCCTTGACTCGCCATGTGGCTAAAACAGCGTAACTCGGACGCCCAGCGAAAAGTTTTACCCGCTGTTTGATAATAAAATGGCTTTATGCCAAAACGATCCCGTGCACACGACAACGTCTCTGTATGCCTGTTGTAAATTGCCACACTCCATTGGCCTATGAGTCGGCGCCAACAGTCATGCCCCCAGCAATCAAAGGCAGCAAGAATCACCTCCGTATCCGAATTGGTTAGGAATTCATAGCGCGGCTCCAATGCTGATCGCAGTTCCAGGTGATTGTAGATCGCTCCATTAAAAACAATCGACTTTCCGTAGCGGGTCATCGGCTGGCCTGCTGCCTCCCGTGGGTCAAAAATCGAAAGGCGACAGTGCAGTGCCTTGAAACACGCCTCTTCCAACATTCCTTCCTGATCCGGTCCACGTGCTGCCAGCAATCTTTGCAACGATGGGATATCAAAAGGTTGCGACATCGCATGCGGGCCGAAAACTCCAGCGAAACCACACATATATTATCTACTCGAAATATTCATCTATGCAGTACAAATTCCAATCTTAGTGTTTCCATGTTTCTTCTCGACCGGTCGTCATATTTAAAATTTCTTGATGGAGTGATCCCTTCCATCTTTGCGACACCTGAATGGTTGGATATCGTATGCCCAAAATCTTGGAAAGTCCTTGCATTCAAAGATAAAGATGGAGAAATCAATGCAGCTATCCCCTTCCATGCTGGTCGACATTGGAGCGGTATCACCTGGTTGCGAATGCCAATATTGACTCCCTACCTCGCACCGGCCATAATGATCTCAGAATCTGATCGAACACTAGAAACCACCCGCCAGGTTATTCAGATTGCTTCGTCCTTCCATTACGTCAATCTTCTTCTTGATCCCTCGATTATAGAATTTGAAACCACCCAAGAAAACTTGTACACCCGTCTCGAAAAGACTTTTCGCCTATCGCACATAAAGCAACACGACCATCTTTTTTCCCATTTCAAAAGCAGCTGCCGAAACAAGATTCGAAAGGCGCAAAACATTGTCACCATTGGACCCACTGACCTTCATGTGCTGAATAGACTGGCCGACAAGACCTTTTTCAAGCACGGCCGACCAAATCCGTATCCCCCGAGGATCTTGGAAAAAATCATCAAGCTTGACACTTGTCGAATGTGGGCGGCTATCGATGCCGATGGGTCGCCTCATGCCGCACATCTCGTCGTTTGGGACAACCAATGTGCCTATAATCTCATTACCGTGTCAGATCCTGACCTCCATCAAAGTGGGGCAGTATCGCTCTTGCTCTGGCATTCTATCCAATATGTTTCTGATTTTGTAGATGTCTATGATTTTGAAGGGGGCATGATCCCTAACATTGCTAAATTCTATCAGTCATTTGGTGCTATGCAGCAGTCTTATTTTCGACTGTATGGTTCCAAATCTTCCTATTGGCAAAGATTTTTCCATTCCATAGGCAAACTAACTTTCAGGGGATGAATCGGACCGTTCGCCTATACAGCATCGTTGATTCACCGAGGTTGGACTACACCCTTCAATTCATCAATGATCATCCACTTTTTGCCGGAACTCAACTTGTGAGGACTTCAGATCCATCATCAGAATTGGCTTATGGCGATGCTTCTATGTCCTCATCGCTGTTCATTCCTGTCCAAGGATACTTTTTTCAGTATGTCAGTGGACCCTGGGAAGCGGAGTGCCATGCTCATACCTGGCAGTCCTGCACGCTGCAAGCAGTAACGGCACAAAGCACTCGGAGTGATTATAGTCCAGACGAAAACGTCTTTCCATTTGATCTTTTCGAGTCTATATTCTTTCACATATCTCGTTTTGAAGAATGGTATCCGGCCTCACAGAATCAAGAATGGGACATGCTCGCAGAATCCGATCATCTCCTGATCAAATATGGCTTAGAGAAGATACCTGTCGTGGACCATCTTGTCAAGGCACTTTGGGAGTTTGTCCATAAGAAGACTTTTCAATCCCAAAAGAGCACGTTACGAATCACCCATGACATCGATCACTATCGCAAATTTTCCTCGAGGTGGTCGATCCTTAGAAAACTGGCAGGCTTCGTTCGTCATAGGCGACCGATGAGGAAGTTATTCCCCCTGATCCGGTCGTACTGGAATGCTCAATGGAAGAATGCAAAGGATCCATACGACATCTATTCATGGCTATTGACCGACCTGCCCATAGATAAAACCATCTACCTCTTTCTGGAAGGCCAACATCCTCTTGATCCCCGTCCTCCTTCCGATCAGGAACTCGCTTACGTCATTTCGCAAGCACAGCAGAAGGAATACGCCGTCGGCATGCATCCTTCCTATGCCGATTGGGTCGACAGCAGCAGGCTTGAAAAGACGAAAAAACGTCTTGAAAAGCACACGGGGACTCAAGTTGATCAGAGCAGGCAGCACTACTTGCACTTTCACTTTCCCAAGACCCTCCACGCGCTACACCGAGTTGGAATACAATCAGATTCTTCACTTGGATACAATCGACATGTAGGTTTTCGCTGCGGAACTGGCTTTCCGTACCGATTGTACGACTTTAGTAAGGAGCGTTCCATTCCGATTCTCGAATATCCTATTGCCTTCATGGATTCCGCATGCCTGCATGAAGCCAAGCTCCAGAAAGACAATTTCGAGTCAATATTTAATAATTTTTTCCAGTCCAATGAGCAGGATGCCTGCTTAACCGTCAATTTCCACAATTCTTTTTTTGATGAAGCACGCATGCGCTCTATTGCCGCCAAGGAACTCTATGTTGCACTCCTCACAAAATTCGCTTGATGAAAATTATCTACATCAATCGATTGGACCACTCGGATGAAGAGTTTAAAGGCATCATGCAGAAAATGCAAGATCAAAAATCCGCAATGCAGAGACTTGGACATGAAGTATCTGACATCACTTATGCAGGTGGCAGTATTATGCAAGGCAAAAATGTGCTTTGCTCCAGACCCGTCGCGCGCACCAGACTGAGTCGTTTTGTTTTTCTACACATCCAATTCTTCTTATGCCTGAAGCGGCAACTGGCCTTGCTCGATTCTCATTTGCTCTATATCCGCTACCCCTATGCCTCACTGGCTTTTGTATTGTTCTTGCGCAAGTACAAGCGCATGTATCCCGATTCTAAAATCATTGTGGAGATTCCTACCTATCCGTACGCTGCAGAAAAAAAAGGGATCCTTAAGCTTCAGATGTTTATCGACTGGATTTGGAGAAGACGCTTACACGACCATGTAAATCGCATCGTTAGTTTTGATCAGAATGAACAAATATTCGGCATTCATGCGGTAAATATCAGTAATGGCATACATGTTCCTGAAACAGAAATTACTGATGATCGGACGGAGGATCCTATCCGATTTGTTGCCTTAGGCAGGTGGGCCTTTTGGCATGGCTTAGATCGATTTCTATATGGATTACGCGCATATCTTGATCAAGATACTGGTATTCGACCCGGCGTCTCTTTATCCATTGTCGGAACAGAAGATAAAGCCATTCGAAACCTGGTACGGAGCCTTGCACTGGAAAACCATGTAGAATTTCATGGTTTTTTATCAGGGGATGCACTTAGGAAGGTACTATCCAAATCGCACTATGGGGTAGGGACGCTGGGAATTCATCGCAAGGGGGTAGTTCTCAATAGCTCCTTAAAACACAGAACTTATGCAGCTGCTGGACTTCCGTTCTTATTGTCCTCCCTCGATCCAGATTTTCCTCAAGGCTTGGAATTCGTCTATTATGCACCTGCTAACGACGAAGCCATTGACCTCTCTGATCTCCTTAAGTCGATTCCAGCAGACGCTCCACGTAAACCCATCAGAGCGTATGCCATGCAATCCCTCTCATGGAATGAGCGCATGGCAAAGATCCTGTCTGACCTTTAATGCGAGATCAGTCCGTACCCGTATTGCTTAGAGAAGAAGTCTGCTCTTCTTCCGAATGGAGGTGCAGCAATTTGAGATAACGCTCAACCACAAATCGCTCATCGAACTTAGTCATGGCCAATCGTCTGCCTTCGCGTCCCATGCCTTGGCGCTCTTGTGGACTTAGCTCCAAAAATCGCCGCAGGGCCATGATCAGGCTGTGGCTGTTCCTAGACTCACAGATGATGCCATTCATGCCATCCGTGACGACTTCTCTGCACCCTACGTTGTCGGTTGTCACAATGGGTATGGCCATGGAGGAAGCCTCCAGGAGGATGCGCGACACCCCTTCGCGGTAATAGGACGGCAAGACAATACAAGAAGCATTGCGGAAATAAGGACGAATGTCTTCCGTCTCTCCCAGGTACTCCACTACCCCTTCCCGTTGCCAATCCAAGATCTGATCGTACGGAACCGTATCTGCGTTCGTGGGATCCACTTTTCCGAGCATGGCAAAACGCACATCATTGCGCTCGGCCCGAAGTGCGCGTGCCGCCTCCACAAACTGTCGTACTCCCTTGTGCCAGATCATTCTTCCCGCATAGAGAAAAGTCGTCTTGCGTCGATTGAGTGGCACAGGCGCAGGCCGATAATATTCGGTATCTACTCCCTCACTCAAGAGTTGAAATACTTTCTCTGGTTCTACCAAGCCTCGCTGGAGGAAGATCTCACGATCGTCGTGATTTAAGAATCCCACGTATCGAGTCGCCGAACATGCCATTTTATATAATCGAATGATCATATACTGCAGCACTGAGTTATTGATCGAAAATAGCCTACCTAACCCAGTCGTCATTAACATGGATGGAGTACCTGCCAGGCGTGCAGCCAAACTTCCATATATGTTTGGTTTGATGGTGTAGTGAATAACCCAATCAAAATTATTTCGCCGATAGTACTGGCAAAGTTTGGCGAAGAGCTTTGCTTCGGCCACCAGATTGTAACTGTACTTGGATATGTGTATCGGGTGGTAGTGGCAGCCCCGGGATACCAGTTTGGATGTCATGAGGTCCCGTGGCGCAATGATGTGCACCTCAATTTTCCTTGCCAACAATGCCTCGATCAATCCCTTCCGAAAGAGAAATATCCCTTTGGATGAATTGGCTACCAAAGCAATCTTACACGTATTCATCTTATCTCGACGGACTCCATGCCGTTGTTCATTCTATCCTCCCAATCGACTGTTTAAGTTCTTGCTCTTGATCCCTTGGATAGATCAACAAAGAATCCTCAGTACTTACGACGATAAAATCCTGCAGACCACGAATGACAGCTGTTCGATCATCCTCCATCATGATGATGCTTCCGGAGACATCCTCGATCGAAGATTCCTTTACCTGACATACGTTTTCGTTTACTCCGGTCGTCCGGTAGTCATAGAGACTCGCCCAGGTGCCCAAATCAGACCACCCGATATCGCAGGGCAAGCAATGCACATTAGTTGCTTTTTCCAAAATCGCATAGTCCACCGAGATGCTGGGAGTCAAGGGGTAGACCTGATCGATGTACGCTTGCTCTTCACTCGTTCCAAATTTTCCGGCATCTCGAAGCAACGGTTGCAGGACCTCAGGTGCAAGTTTTTCAAAAGACTCCATTAGGGTAGAAACGCTCCAAACAAACATTCCAGCATTCCAAACATATCGACCCTCCTCCAAGAATGATTGTGCTGTCTCCTTATCGGGCTTCTCTTTAAAGGCTAGGACAGGAACAACACCAGAATCGACCTGTGCCATTTCCTCTAACTCAATGTATCCGTAGCCGGTATCTGGCCGGGTAGGTTTTATACCTAGCGTCACAATGGCCGCATTATCTTCTGCAAAATCCAGTGCCTGACCTAGCGCATTTATGTATACTTCTTCTTTTTCGATCACATGGTCTGAAGGCACTACGGCAAAGACCGCCTCATCCGCTAAGGCCTTTAGACGCAGCGCTGCATAAGCGATGCAGGGGGCTGTATTATTTCTGGACGGTTCGCAGAGAATATTTTCCGTTGGCATCTCCCCCAACTGCTGCGCGACAAGATTGCGATACCGCTTGTTCGTCATGACAAAAATATGCTGTGCTTCGACGATCTGAGCGCACCTCCTGAAAGTCATTTGCAACAGCGATTCGCCTTTTCCCAGGATATCCAAAAACTGCTTTGGCTTTTCTTCAGTACTGCTTGGCCAAAACCTCGATCCCACTCCTCCGGCCATGATCATTATTGCTCTTGTGTGCTTCATGCTATTCCTTTCATTAGCGTATCAAAAATCGTAAATAATGCACGGACCAATGTCATTCCCGGTGATCAGATCGTCTACAAGAAGTCTAGGAAGGGCAAAAAGAATCGCAGTCCTTCTCATGGTCTCGACTAATTTGCACTGGTCTACGTCTGACAAAGGTTGCTTCTAATTCAAAAGTCCCGAACCGGAAGCGTCGAGAACCACCGATAGACCAATTCATTCTTGGGGAATAGAATGGCCCAGGCGGTCAAGAAGATGATCTTGACATCGACCCAAAAGGACTGATGTTCTTGATACCACATTTCTACGGCTCCCTTGTAGGGATAGATCGTATCGATGTAAAACTGCATAGGATCGCGTCCCGCCTCACTTTCTCTTGTGACAAGATCTTCCTCATCTCGAAATATGATCGACCCAATGCCAGTGAGGCCCGGTTTGACATCATATACTTTGTTCCTGATGGCTTCGGGATATTTTTCCCAACTGCGTCGCATGACCGGACGTGGTCCTACTACGCTCATGTGGCCAAAAAGAATGTTGAGCAGTTGGGGGAGTTCATTGATTTTTGATTTTCGTAAAAATCCTCCAAGAGGAGTAAGTCGTGGATCCTTCTTCAAGGTGATGTATCCTCCCGCCATATTGGGGCTATCTTTCAACATCGTTGCAAATTTATACATGGGGAAAGTCCTATTGCGATAGCCCATCCGTTCCTGCAAATAGAACACATAGCCTTCACCCGTAAATTTAAGAAGCAGTGCGATGGGGAAAAGCAATGGAAACAAAACGAGCAAGGCTACCAGAGCGGCAGTAAAATCGCAAAATCGCTTTACAACCAGATACATACTAAGAGGGACTGCCTATAATCGGTCGTCCAATTTCTGACCCGTTTCCTGATGCTTAAAATCATCCAGATAACGGCCAAGTAGGCTTACGATTTTTTCTTTTGTGACGTCAGATTCAGCGAAGAGCGTCTCGAAGTCTCGTTGCACTTTGGCAACCTGTCCAATGTCGATCTCAGCCTGGCCATGCACTACTCCCAATCCCTCAAATCGTTCAACATCCAGGGTGTCGCTGGCAGTATAAAACTCCTCATAGAGTTTCTCTCCCGACGTATTGGAGTCAAAAAAATACACTGGATAGGGATCACCCGGCTGGTATTCCCGGGCCAATGCCCGCGCTTCCTCTTCAGATTGTGCGTTTTGCGCTATTAGCCCGCGATCTTGCAAATACTGGGTCGCGATAGACGAAAACGTTTGCATCTGTCCTTCATCCAATTTTGGAAAAAAGATGTCACCAGATTCTCCCAAGATGCAAGCCAAGAGGCATAGTTGGCCGGACTCTTCAGGAGAGACAAAGTACCTACGTACATCCTTAGGGGCAGAGAGGGGCTGTTGTTTTCGCATCCGTTCTTCGAAGCCGTACAGCAGACTTCCATTGGAGAATGCCACATTAGCAAAACGTGCCGTTACAATTTTGAATTTTGCTGCATAGGCCAGCAGCACTTTCTCCATCAACTTTTTGCTTGCCCCCATTACATTCACAGGGTTAGCGGCCTTGTCTGTAGACACGGCGAAAAAATGCTGTGGCGGAGACTGGCTTAATAGCTCGAGCAATCGCTGCGTATTGAACACGTTGTTGCGGATCATCGCTTCGATGGCCAAATGATCTTTCTCACTTCGTACATGCTTATGGGCAGCGAAACAAGCCACCACTTCAAAACGGGAAGATGCAATCAACTTCTCAAATACCGGTCCACCAAAATCAAAAGGATAAGTGGTGAAATCCTCGGGAAGGAGTTCGTTGTAACTGCTGCGCAAATCACGTGTCAGCTCCGTTAAGCCATTTTCATTGTAGTCCACTACCGTCAAAGCCCCCGGCTTAAATGGCAACAATGCTTTGATAAATGATGATCCAATGGTACCGGCACCTCCAATCACCAGTACGGATTTGCCCCGAATTTCATCATACAGGTGGAAATGATTTCGCTCCACGTCCGTGAGAAAGAGAGACTCGGCGCGATGCGTAATACGGGAGGAGATAAAGTTTTTTAAATCAAACATCGTGAGATTTTTTAACCACTAAGAGCACTGAGTCCACGGAGTGGAAAGGTTTTCAATGAACGATTCGCTTGATGCCATCTTTGATTCTACGAACATTGAAATTGAGTAAGTAAGCAAGATGCAGTTTGGACAGCTTAAGATATGTTAATACTTGAGCTGTATGAATTGGCGCAAGAGATTCTACCGTCTTAAGTTCTAGAATAATAGCAGATTCGACCAAGATATCTATTCGGTAACCACAGTCAAGAGCAACCTCCTTGTAACTAAGTGGAAGCGGCTTCTCAAGTTCTACTTTTAGTCCACGGTCGATTAGTTCATAACTCAAACATCTTTGATAGGCGCTTTCCAATAGTCCCGGACCCAATTCAACATGGACATGGTAGGCCGCGTCAATTATCTCCGTCCCTAGCTCATTTAGTAGTGCTCTATCCATCCTCAGTGGTCTCAGTGGTCTCTGTGGTTGTTCTAACTATTTCGTTAAGAAGTGCCTTAATCATTCTTAAGGGTCTTTGTGTCTACTCTTATCTTTTGCATTGGCGTCCTCCGTGGTCTCTGTGGTTACACACAAATGTCTTTGCGGTTAAAACACTCCCTTGACCACCTTGACCACCTTTTCCAACTCCTCCTCACTGATCCCCACACTACTCGGAATACTCAAGCACTCCTCATGAATCACCCGAGAATAATCCTCCTCCGTCAGGTACACGTTGTTCTTAAACATGGGCAATTGATTCATGGGACGCCAGAAGGGGCGGGCGATGATCTGGTGCTCCTTGAGCGCCTTGAGTACCGCCTCTTGCTTCGATGTTCGAAAAGTAAACAACCAGCAATTGGGGTTGACTTCCGGAGGCACTTCCTGAAATCGGATGTCTCCAACTCCCTGCAGATGCTGTCGATAATAGCCATCGATGTATTTCTTCTTTTCAACAAACTGATCAAGCAGTTCCATTTGGGCTACGCCCACAGCCGCCAGAATGTTGACCAGGCGATAATTAAACCCGATTTCATCATGGTCGTAGGTCTCTGGATTGACCTTGGCCTGCGTACTCAGGTGTTTCATTCTTCTAGCCAGCTCCTCATCATCTGTCACAATCACTCCTCCCCCACCGGTAGTGATGATCTTGTTGCCATTGAAACTGAATACTCCTGCCCTACCAAATGAACCGGTATGTTGGTCTCTGTAGTACGAACCCAGTGATTCTGCAGCATCTTCTATGACGACTAGGTCGTTTTCTCTAGCCCAGTTTAGCCATCCAGACAGGTCGCCCACATTGCCCAACACGTGCACGGGCACTATGGCTTTGATCGCATCCAGCGCTTGCGTGTGAGATAAGCGGTGCACAAGACCCAAATCCATCTGCCATGTCCGGGGGTCAATGTCTACGAAAATGGGACTAGCCCCGGTGTAACAAACTGCATTAGCGGTAGCGGCGAACGTGATGTTGGGCACCAAAACCTGGTCACCCTTTCCAATACCCAATGCATGCATGGCAAGATGCAAACCCAAAGTTCCATTGGTACAAGCGACCCCATATTTGCAGCCTGCTTTGGCAGCCACCATTTCTTCGAATTGGCTCACGAACTTCCCTGCGGAAGAAACCCAGTTGGTGTCCAGGCATTCCTTTACGTACTGCCATTCATTGCCGGAGATATGGGGGAGGGAAAGTGGGATCAATTTGAATTATGATTTTTGATTTTTGATTCTGCTTCCAAATAGTTGCAGAAGGGAATGAAAAGCACAATCATTAGCTTTTCTACTAGATTATATCACCTGACCACAACATGGCCAAGAATGTCTGCCAGGGATAAATGAGGATATCATCGCTTGTTTTTCGCAGTATGGGATCCCTGGACACAATAATTTTCTTCTCTACCTTGTATTCTTCGGCAAACGCTCGAATGCCCTTGGCATGCCTAGCATTGACTCGGGTCGTGGATTTGACCTCAATGGCAATTTCATTTTCGTTTAGGATGAAGTCAACCTCAAATCCGGATGAGGTGCGCCAGTAGCTAATTTTGAATCGCTTCACTGAGTATTCAGCATATGCGTAAAGTTCCATGTAAATGAAGTGCTCGAAAGCAGCCCCTCGCTCGGGACTCGGCCACGTCAGGTTTCTGCGACCTTGCAAGAAATTGGCGACTCCCACATCGAAGAAATAGAACTTAGGCGCCTGAACGATGCGACGTTTAGGTTTGCGCTTGTAGGCAGGAACAAATCTTCCAATCAGCGTCTCTTGCAGAACTAAGAAATATTCCTTGACCGATGGACTGCTGACTCCACATTCCGAGGCAATGTTGGAGTAGTTGACGATCTCGCCATTGGAAAAGGCTGCTTGCTCCAAAAAGCTGCTAAATCCCTGAAGATTGCGAATTCTTGTCTCTGCTGCAATTTCATCTTGCAAATAGCTACCGACATAAGCTTCTAAAAGAAGCCAGGCCTCTTCGGCATCGTAGTGGTTGGGCAGAAGACCATGCTCCAGGGCGCGCTCGAGATCCAAATCTGGAATCTCAGCACTAGTCAATGGAAATAGGTTGTACTTCAGTGCCCTGCCACCAAGGAGGTTCGTGCCTGATCGCAGTATCTTCCTTGGTGAGGATCCGGAAAGGATAAAACGTTTTCCACCATTCTCAATTAGCCAATGTACCTCATTGAGCAGGCTAGGGATTTTTTGCACTTCATCGACGACGATCAAATTGCCCTTAGTCTGAGCTGCTGCAATCTCACGCAACTCCTCCGGTCGTTCTGTAAGCCTTCGATATACTTCTGATTGGAGCAGATCAATATACAGATCATCAAAAAAGGCATGTTTTAAAAGGGTGCTCTTACCCGTCTGACGTGCACCCCACAGGAAAAAAGAATGACTTTCTCCGCCTTTAAAAACCTGCTGTCTTCGATACATACTAATCTTAAATATACATGTATATGTATACGTAATCTTTAAATATACATGTATTTGAAATCTTACAAGAATTTAAATTGTTATGCGCCATCCTTTTGGCATCAAGAGTCAGACTGACAAGGCTAATTAGCACAACTACCAGAACGCCTCTCCTACTTCTCAATCCGTTTGACTTTGGTCTTGCTCAGTCCTTTCACGGGTTTGAGTTTAATGGATTTTCCGGTTACTTGGATTTCATTGCGTTCTTGCTCCTTGTACTCGACTGCAGTGGCTCCGGATTGCTTCATTTCCATATCTTTTATGCTCACTCTATAGTTGTACGCTCGTTGGGTATTGCTGGAGCCAACATATATGCCGTTAGGGCCTCCAATGGTGCAAGAATCCATGGTAAGCATCCCTCCTTGATTGAGGAAAATGCCGTAATCATAGGCCGAAGAAAATGAACAACGCGTAAAGACCAATTCGTTTTGATCGTCCTTATTCCCTGCATTGTTGTACAAGGCAGCTGCTGGCCTGGTGGAGTTTCGTTGCGCTGGACGTTTATAGTCAAAATCGCAATCCTCAAACGTCACACTGTTGTTTTGGCGTTGACTGCCCCCGGCATTCCATTGTACCATGATCCCCGGATCTACGCGAGCGCTCGTCTCAAAAGAACCTTGAGCGACCAACCGGCATCGACGAAAGGTTACGCGATGTGGAACAACAATCTTCATGGGATCTTCTAGGGCATATCGCAGCTCGCTGTCCTCGATCAAAATCTCCCCATCACGACCTGCCACATACACGGGTGATCCTCCACAATAAATATGCTGGCCATAAAATTGGCCTGCTCGAACCGCGACATCAAAGTCTCCCGCGAGGTTTAAATTGGTCATTCTAATGTCAACTGCATACGATCCCTGATAACCAGCACCATCAATCTCTACATCAATGCCCGTCGGATGCAAATCTCCATCTGTCCGGAAGGAATCCACAACGACGATGCTATTGCCCCCGGTCACGGTAACACCCCCTCTGAAAACATCATGGGCTGAACAGTTGCGAACAATGGCATCCACGTTGCGATATATATGAATGGCATCACCAACTCCATTGCTAAAAGTGCAATCATCGATACGCGCACGTAGTCTTCCTGGAGAATCGTCCCGCGCCGACAGAAATATGATGGCT
>JAHQVP010000360.1 GCA_019634275.1 Saprospiraceae bacterium | reverse complement strand
GGAATTGAAGGAACTAAAACGGAAGTCCATCGTGGTTGTTGACGATGTGGCCAATACTGGGCGCACCATATTTTTTGCCATCAAGCCCTTGCTCAATGTCCTTCCCAAAAAGATTGAAGTGGCGGTCTTGGTAGATCGCAAACACAAGTCTTTTCCGATCAAGGTAGATTACGTGGGACTGTCCCTGGCTACCACCTTGCGCGAAGATATCGATGTGCAGATTAGGGACGTTGAGGAAATGGCCGTATTCTTGAACTAGGGCAGCCTGCGTGCTTGCTTGTGTTTCATCAATCGATCCCCCTAAATTCGAAAATCAGACCTGATTGTTCCACCGTGCAGCAAAGCGCGGAAGAGTAGGGGAGAATCTTGTACTTAGACGAGGTTTCGAAAGGCTGAATGGATGAGGTGAGTTCGAAAAGAGCGTCAAAGGTGGTCTCGCCAAACTCATTCTTTCGTTCAATTCGATACAGACCTACTTCTTTGGCTTCACAGATCTTAAACCATGCAGAAGAACCGATGCCTCTTAAGGGTTGGTAGCCTGGTACCTCTTCCGGCTGGGCCTGCTCCAAGGCATCCTGCTCACTAGCGATCTCAATCACATGAGAACTATGCAGGAATGACAGCACTTTAATATAGAATCCTGTCGTAAAAAAGCGCATCGGAAGTACCTTGAGTAATATGTCCCTGCGTGCAGAGCCTGTACAGCTGTTAATCATCATGTGCACGAAGCGTGAACAATTGATGGCGTCCCCCTTAAACGGAGAATATCGATGAACACGGTGTTGATGGATTTTTTGAACCACCTGCTCCAGTTTTTGTGAGTCGACGTGATCAACAATCGTGGCCAATAGTCGACCATGGCCATGTGTATTTTTGTTCTTTGACACATGCTCCAAAAGTTGGTGTGGAGTAGAGATCTCACTTGACTTAAAGATGGTGAGCTCGGGGTCACTTTTGGCATCGCGTATCCGACCATATCCTTCTTCTGTTTCGTAGCGTCCGAAGTCAAAGTAAAAGAACTCATTGGAGGCAAATTTGGCCACGATGAGTGCGGCATGTCCCACACGATAGTGAAGCCGCTCTTTTCTTAATATTTTCAGGGAGACTCGATCATAAAGCTCACCTGTACCGAGTACCTTGGTGTCAGGCCAGGCCAGCGCAATCATAATAGGGGGAGCAGTTTGGGCGCCAGAACCTTTCTGTCGATCGACACGCCCACTCCTTCCATTAGGGGTTGCATGCAGCTGCCTACCGAGTTGCTGCTTATTTCTGGTCATTTTTCACACGTTGGTATTTACCGTGAAACCAAAGTCGGGGACTTTTGTCCGGATTGTCTTCGCCATAATAACCATATCCAATGATCTCATAGGTATCCTTGTGAACAGTTTCGTAGAACAATTCCTTGCGGAATGGCATTTCATCGCTGCCTTGCCACACGATCACATTTGGTTTTGGTGCACTACCCTGATGAATGATTTTTTCATCTGGTTTCTGGACGATGCACCATAGTTTACCATCCTGTACTTTGTTTACTCCATGGCTTTCAATGGATTCTATTTTTCCATCTGCTGCGTACGAATCTCTGATGTTGACGGTCTGAAAGTAGGGCGATTTGCTGATGTACTCTTGTTCGACTTGGATTCGATTACTTTCTTTTAGAGGCATTGTTTGCAGGAACTCAGCATGGAGCTCCATTGGTATGTCGACCACATAGGATTGGCCCTGCGGATGCTCATAGATGATAAATTCACCAGCCCATCTGCCATCTAGTGGTGCATACACATTTGCGTAGGCAGCATCGTTTGCGGTCACATTCGGCTCCTCCATAGTTGCTTTCAAGGGCTGCTTTTGCTGTGCACATTGCAAACACATGCAGGCCAAAAAACATATGATTAGGTTCCTCATTTCTTGGTCAGGTGATACGATTGTCATTCGCTTTGTTCGGAGAGTTCAAACCATTCCTCGGTCTTGGCCTCGATTTTCTGCAAGATTGCCCCCACCTCATTACTCAGTTTAGTAATGTCTTCGAGTGCTAGATCTGCCGAAGTAAGTCTACCTTCAATCTCCAATTTTTTCTTCTCAAGAGACTGAATTTCCTTTTCCAGATTCATAACCTTGCGTTGCCATTGTTGCTGCTTGCGCTTCGCTGACTTTATGCTGTCGTAGTCTTGTGCAGCCGTGCTTTTGACCTTCTTGCCTTCGGTGGGCTGACTGGCCTGGCTGAGTCGGTATTCCGTGTAGGTGCCATTATACCCTTTGATTTTTCCTTCGCCCTGAAAGATAAAAAGGTGATCCACCAAATTATCCATAAAGTATCTATCGTGCGACACCATAACCACGCAGCCCGGATAGGTTGTCAGAAACTCCTCAAGCTTATTCAGAGTTCCAAGATCGAGATCGTTTGTCGGTTCATCCAGAATGAGAAAGTTAGGATTGGCCATGAGTACCGTCAATAAATAGAGTCGCCGCCGCTCGCCGCCACTCAGCTTGGAGACGTGCGTAAACTGCATATGAGGAGTGAATTGAAAGTACTCCAGCATCTGAGCGGCACTAAGTTTTCGACCACTAGAAAGTACAATGACCTCTGCAATTTCTTTGAGGGCATCGATGACCCGTTGCTGTGGTTTCAGCTGGATACCATCCTGACGATAATGGCCAATCTTTAGGGTCTGGCCACGCTTTATCTTGCCCCGGTCGATTTTCTCTTCATCTGCAAGAATCTTCAGCAGGGTAGACTTGCCTGCTCCATTGGGACCTACAATACCTACTCGATCTCCTCGCTTAAAGGTGTACGTAAAGTCACTTATAATGGGTTTCTCTCCGTAATTTTTATAGATGTTGTGAAGCTCAATTATTTTACCGCCGAGCCTCTCCATTTTGATGTCCAACTGCAGTTCTTGCTTTGTCTTACCGGCATGCGCTTTGTCCTTGATGTCATAAAAGTCATTGATGCGGGACTTTGCTTTGGTCGTTCTTGCCTGAGGAGATCTCCTCATCCATTCTAACTCTTTTCGGAACAACTTCTTTGCCTTGTCCAGCTCGACATTCTCGATGGCTATCCTCTCAGCCTTCTTCTCTAAATAATAGGCATAGTTGCCTTTATGGTGGAAGATTTTTCCATCGGACATTTCCCAAATATGATTGCATACATTGTCCAGGAAGTAGCGGTCGTGTGAGACGACCAGAAGGGTAGTGGTAGAAGGACTTAAGTACGCCTCCAGCCATTCGATCATTTCGATATCAAGATGGTTGGTAGGCTCATCCAAGACCAGTAGGTCGGGGTTGTCCAATAACACAAGTGCCAGGGCCAATCTCTTTTGTTCTCCCCCGGAAAGCGAGTCAATTTTACGACTGAGATCGAAAAAATTAAACTTGCTAAAGATGATTTGTTGCTGTCGCTCGTAGTCCCAGCCATTGATCACATCCATTTCTGCACTGACCTGTGCAAACTCATTCGCGGACACTGCTGTTGGATCGTCCGCTTGCTTTTGCAGCATCTGGTGGTAGCGATCAATGATCTCGAGCTTATGGGTATGAGCGGTCGAGATCAACTCTTGTATTGTCCAGGATTTCTCAAAATCAGGATCTTGCGCGAGATATCCTATTCGGAGATCGGTCATGCGAGTGATCTCCCCCGTATCAGGTTCTTCCAGTGCTGCAAGCATTTTCAGCAAAGTGGATTTTCCCGTACCGTTGTCCGCAATAAGGGCCACCTTTTCTCCTTTGCTGATTCCAAAAGATAGACCTTCAAAGAGCAGTCGCTCTCCATAGTACTTGGAAATGTCCTTCGCAGCGAAGAAATTCATCCTGCAAAAGTACATGTTCGAACCGAGCTGGTCCGACAGGACGTTAATCCATGACTAAAGCCATGATAATCAAAGACTTTACGCCGGATGGTTTCCATTTGGGAGCCGTGATCAATGGTGTCCAAAGATCACGGCATTCCTTAAATATAGGTCCTACTCGCCCCGTGATAAGCCCTTGGCGGTCCGATCCTCGAGTGCTGGAGCAGGGGTCATCTTAGGAGGCGCATTTTCCAAGTTTTTCATCACTTCGAGCACCACCCGTTCCATTTGAGGATCTCTTCCGGCCATAAGAATATTAGGGTCATCCCATACCTTGATATCAGGAGCGACGCCTTCACCTTCCCAGAACCAGTGACCATCATTATCGTACAACCGAGCACCGGGGACCGTTATACCACCTCCATCGATCAGTCTATGGCCAGTAGCGGGACCTACTAAGATCCCGAGCGTGCGCTCGCCAACAATAGGGCCGGCTTTTAGTTCTTGAAATGCCCATGGTAAACCATCGCCTCCTGAACCTGCCCAGCCATTGATCAACATTCCCATGGGACCATTGTTGGCGGCAATTGGGTGGGTGTGATCTTTGCCATGACGCCAATGCAGATTATATACGATCGGCCTTTGGAGTAATTCCAGAAAACGATCTGCCAATTGGCCTCCACCGTTAAATCGTTCATCTATTATGAACCCGTCTTTCTCCAGCTGTCCGTAGTACATCCGAACGAGTTCTAATTGACCTCTTCCACCCGTATTAGACATGTAGATGTATCCCAATCGTCCTCCTGATAGTTCATCAACCATCTTGCGATTGTTCTCTATCCACTCGAGATATCGCAGCTGTGCTTCTTCTCTTCCGGTGAGTGTCTTGACGATGACTTGACGAGGCTCTTGATCCTCATTTGGAGTTTGAATCATGAGGGATACTACCTCTCCATCCAAACCTTCGAAAGCGGCGTAGGGATCCTTTTGTGGATCCAACTGTTTGCCATTTACAGATAGAATCTGATCTCCTTCTGAGACGGCCACACCAGAGTAATCAAATGGGGATCTCACTTCCGTATCCCATTTGGCCGGGCGCACGATACGATCGATGGTATAGACACCATCCTTTAAAGACCAATCGATTCCGAGATATCCTGATCCGACGGTCTTGGACCGCTCCATGTCTCCTCCAAACGTGTAGGTATGGCCAGCGCTCAATTCTGCTGCAAGATTGGATTGAATAAACGAGACATCCCAGCGAGTACGAGCGTCCTTGATCAATGCACCATATTTTTCCTTTAAAGCATTCCAATCCAAACCATGCATGTTCGGATCATAGAAAAAGTCTCGATGTCTTCTCCAGGTGTCATTAAAGATCTGCTCCCATTCTTCCCTTGGCACCAGGTTCATGACCAATCCATCGGTAGGGATGGGTTTTTCGATCTTTTGCCCTGGTGCCGGTTTTATGATACCGAACTTACCTCTACTTCTGACCAGGAGGGACTTCCCATCGGCGGTCAGGGTGTGCCCCTGAATGTTGCTGATTACGGTCTTCTCTTCACGTTCTTTGAGGTCATACATGACTAACGAGGAGGAGCGCTCAGACGATCCTGTATTCGAAAACCGTAAGTACAGGATCTTGCCATCAAAGGTTTCGATGTCACCCATATTACCGGCATCTGGCGGTAAGAGAATCAAGCGAGATTCGATTCCTTCGAAATCAATCTTTACACCCTCATCTTCATCCTGATCCTTAGCTTCCTTTTCATCGGTGCTTTTTCCGTCATCTCCACCTTCTTCTTTGTTCTCTTTCTCCTTCCCTTTAGGGGCCTCTCCCTCTTCGTCCTTTTCCTTCTTTTCGTCCGCTTTAGGAGTGTAACTGTCGTTCTTTGGAGCCAGCAGATAAGGCGCATCTTTGGTTAGACTGATGGCGGCCAACTGGGTAGAATTGGGATAGACCCATGTGCCATCATTCATGTCGCTGTAATGCGGAGAGAAATTGCGATTGGTAAGAAAGAAGAGATGGTGACCATCCTTGCTGAAGATCGGTTCAAAATCACTGTAGAAGCCGCTGGTGATTTGATGTTTTTCATCCGTTTTGGTGTCATAGATGAAGATGGCACTGTTGCTGTTTTCCTGTCCTATTTGGTAGGTGATCCAGCGACTGTCACTCGACCAACTCGGTTCGAAGCCCCCTCTTCTGGGATGCCCTAGATTCCAGGGACTGTTGTCAATTTTTTTCAGTGCACCATCGTTCACGTTGATGGTATAGATGTCATTCTTTTCGTCAATAAAAGCAATGCTCTTACTGTCTGGTGACCAGTACAGCGTATAGCCGTAGCCGCTGCCTCTATTGGTAAGTTTACGAGCCGAGGTTTTGCCTTCTGGGTCCTGAAGATAGATCTCATTTTCTCCTGATCGATCGCTCCAGAAAGCAAGGTGTTTGCCATCTGGGGACCAAGCCGGAGCGCGGTCAAAAGCCCCACTGGATTGCGTTAAGTTTACGGTATATCCTTCTTTAACGGGCACATTGAAGAGTTCGCCCCGAGCTTCAAAAACGATGCGCTTGCCCTCAGGTGAGGCAGTCATGTTGCTTATACTCCCACTGACATCTTTCGCTTGAACCATCTCGACGGTGAGATCACTTACAATGGACACTTCGATCTGCTGCATTTCCTCCGAAGCCCGATCCATGAGGTACAACTTTCCACCGGCTTCAAAAACCAGATCTGAAGGGCCAGCTGCCATGAAGGAGATATCGAAGTCACTAAAGTGAGTCAATCGTTTGGTCTCTTTGGACTTGGTATCATATCGATAGATGTTTAGTCGCATGTCCTCTGCCTGATCGCTGAGGAAGTAGATGTGATCTCCGGCCCAGGATGGCTGGCCATCATTGGCCGTATTGTCGGTGATTTTTTCCACCCGATTGGCCTTCATGTCATAATGCAACACATCAGAGGTCAAACCTCCACGGTAGCGCTTAAAGGGGTAGTTCTCCGTGATTTTGGTGATGTACGCGAGGTGATTTCCATCAGGGCTAAAGCTTGCCAGTTCGCCGTATGGAAGAGGGAGCTTCTCAGGTAAACCTCCCTCTCTGTTTACGAGGTAAAAGTGTCGACTGGAACGTTGTCCCATTTCTCGTCGCGAAGCGAATAGGATACGCTCGCCATCCGGATGCCAGTCCAACATTCGATCTGCGCTGGACTGATAGGTGACTCGCGTTGGGATCCCCCCGGTTGTAGGCAGCGTATATACGTCCAGGTTCCCGTCGTACATGGCAGTGTATCCAAGTGTGTTGCCGTCTGGAGAAAAGCGAGGATAGGATTCTTCTCCTGGAGAGTGTGTCATTTGATAGGCGGTACCCCCTGTCTTGTCGACAAGCCAAATGTCACCTCCGTATACAAAGGCAATTTGTTTATCGGATACATCGAGGTAGCGCATCAATTTGGCGCTAATCTGGCTGTGCACATGCGTAATCATCATCGTTCCCAGCAAAACGAGACTGCACCTTAGTAACATCATTTTATTCATAGTTTATCCAATCCGATCAAGCTAACTTTTTGATTCGAATTTTTGGAATTGTCCTGTTTAATTTAGACTAATCTGGGTTTTGAATCTACCGGCAACATCAGGCATAGAAGATTAATGATCATTCTGAGGCTTCGCAAGATTTTACGCTGCAGCAAACTTTGTATTTTACCATGGAGCATCATACTATGTGGACAAGCTATCTACTGGCAGGGGCAATCGGCTATGCAGTCATAACACTTCTAGTCTACATATTTCAGCACTACTTTTTCTTTCGTCCGGAAATCTTACCGTTTGATTTTTCCTTTTCTTATCCATTTGATTTCACAGAACGAACTTTTGAAATGGAGGATGGAGGCAGCGTCAACAGTCTGCATTTTATGGTGCCGAACAGTCGAGGAGTCGTCTTGTATTTCAAAGGAAATTCGAGATCGATCAAAGGGTGGGCAAAATTTGCTACCCAGTTTCTGGGCAACGGCTACGATTTTTTTGTGATGGATTATCGGGGCTTTGGGAAAAGTAGAGGAAAGCGCACGGAAGGTAAGTTATACAGTGATAGCCAGCAGATTTACAAACATCTCCAAGGCCAATATGACGAGAGCAGTATTGTGATCTATGGGCGCTCTTTGGGTAGCGGTATAGCGGCTCGTATTGCATCTTGGAATCACCCAGCCTGCTTGATCCTGGATTCTCCTTACTACAGTTTTTACCACAATGTAAAGCGATGGGCATTCTTACTGCCATTGCGTTGGATTCTACGTTATCAAATTCGTACTGATCAATTTATTAAGAAAGTCGAAGTTCCGATTTACATCATTCATGGAGATCGTGATCGCCTGATACCGATATCGCATAGTCATCGACTGAAGGCCCTTATGCCCGATCAGATTGAACTTAAGGTCGTGGCTGGTGCCGGTCATAATGACTTGCCCGACTTTCCGGAGTTTCATGAGTTTCTGTTTGATCGATTAAATGAAATAGCCTTTTCTACTGTCTTATGAGCGCACAGTTCTTATCGACATCTGATCTCCTCCAGACTTTACTCACTACCGAAAATCTCATGTGGGAAAGACTTGCGGATGGGAGCTATCGGCCGTGGAGCAGAGATGACGTTCAGGAGTGCTTGTGGAGACTCGAGTCCTTTTTAATAAACTTGAAAGCTGCGCCAGGAGACTTGATCTTACTCGTGCCAGGAGGAGCCAAACCGGGCTGGGTGCTGCTGGACTTACTGGCGCAACAGTGTGGTTTGGGGGTAGTACTCGGAAGTGCGGCCTCAGGACATCTTCCGCTTACCCACATCGCGAGGGAAGCCGAGCCGATTGCCATAGTAGTAGATGAGTCTATTCCGAAATTGGATGTTGAGACCACCGTATGGAACTTGAGGGATCTCTTGGATAGCTCCACTGTCGTTCGTGAGAAAAACGCTGTAGCATCTCCTGATCCATTATCGCTGAGCACGATTATTTATACCTCTGGCACCAGCGGCCATCCCAAAGGAGTAATGCTGACCCATGAAAACATCATGAGCAATGTCCGAGCCATCACCCTGTTGCTGCCTCTGTCTGAACATCAAAAGGTATTGTCGTTCTTGCCTTATAGCCATGTTTTTGAGCGCACTCTTATCTATGCTTACATCGCACGTCGAGGACAAGTTTATTTTTCATCATCGGTCGTCCATCTGGCCGAAGATCTTCAGACCGTTCAACCTCATTTTTTTACCGCGGTGCCCCGTATTCTGGAGCGCATGCACATGCAGGTAGTACATCACTTCTCCAAGCAGAATCTGATCATAAGACGTCTGTTTAAGTGGGCACTCCGATTCAGTGAGCGGTATCAGCCACACGGCTTTAGGCCCATTCAGCGTATCCAATCGTTCTTTATCCAGAGGCTTCTTCTGGCTGGGTTTCGGAGGAAAATGGGAGGAAACTTGATCGCGATCATGGTGGGGGCGGCACATCTTCGCCCTCAGATAGCGGCGGCTTTTGAAGCATCTGGGATCAAGATCAGGGAAGGGTATGGCATGAGCGAGACATCCCCCGTCATCACGGTAAATCGATTCCAGCCTGGATTGCATCGATTAGGTACCGTTGGGCTCCCGCTACCGGGTATCGAGGTGCGGGTAGTGAGTCCTAATGAGAATGGGCATGGTGATATCGAAGTAAAAGGCCCCAATGTCATGCTGGGTTATTTTAAGAAACCGGTGCAAACTCGAGAGAGTTTTACCACTGATGGATTCTTTAAGACGGGAGATGTTGGGAAATTGGACGACAGGGGGTTTCTCCAGATCACCGACCGCAGCAAAGACATATTTAAGACATCAGCAGGCAGATACATCTCGCCTGCAGAGTTGGAAAATCACTTTAGGGATAGTCATTGGATCGAAGACATTTTCATACTGGGATTCCAACGGCCATTTGTAACCGCACTTGTTCTGCCGGATTTTTCCGTGCTGGAAAATTGGTCGCATGAGCAAAAGCTGCATTGGACCAGTCCCCAGTATATGGTGCATAATATAAAAGTCCAAGATCAACTAGGTGCCGCGATTGATGAGCTGAACAGCATGCTGCCCAAACACAAGATGGTCCGAAATTTTCATCTGATTTACCAGCCGTTCAGTTTAGCTTCTGGGCAACTCTCTTACACACTCAAACCAATACGGAAGAAGATTTTGGAGGACTACGATAAGGAGATTAATCAGCTGTACCTGTGACACATGAAGTGGCCGAACTGTTGAATCAGGAAGCCTACATGCTCCATGACGGTAGTAGTTGGTCAAACCAAATATTCGGCCAGGAAGCGTTCTGACGCTTTGAGGAGTTCTCTTTCTAAATCCCTTATATGAAAACACATTTTGTTTTTCTGTTCATGGCGCTATTAGTACAAGGCCAAGCTCAAAATGACCTAATGGGGTCCTGGAGCATGGAGGAGATCCATTGGGTTACCCCTGATACGACGTATTCCATTACATCGGCGCAACCCGGCATTCTTATGGTAAGCAAGTCACGCTATGCTTTCATTTGGACTCCGACTACGCAGCCTCGAACAGCCTTCAAGGTTTTATCCGCTCCCACCATGGAAGAAACGAAGGCTGCGTTTTCTTCCATTGTCTTTAATTCGGGGCGATATGCGATTGAAGATGGTATTCTTACTACGACCTCGACTATTGCAAGAGTACCTGGTTTTGAAGGTGGGAAGCAAATGTTCAAAATATCGTTGAAAGGGGATCAGTTAGAGCTCACCATGTTTGACGAAACCTACCCGAGTGGCGAAAAGCCTGAATGGTATGGAAAGTTGAAGACTCGATTTCTTTTAACTCGCATCGATTAATCTGACCGATTTACGACAGCGTGACTTTGAGGACGGGAACTTCTTGTCGTAACAAGCCTGCTGGATAACGCCTTTTCGTATCTTATCCTAATCAGATTTAAACTGGGGAAAATCATGAAACAATCAAAGGCTCGTCGTCGATTTTTCAAACATGCTTTCGCAGGTGTTTTGGCTGGTGGCCTTGCACCTGGTAGCATATTGAGTGCTCAGGAAGAGACGGAACGCGCTGCGCTCGGGCACGCCAGCATTAGAATAACACGACTGGAGACCTTTAAGGTAAAACCTCGTTTTTTGTTTCTACGCGTCCATACAGACGCTGGTGTGGTGGGACTTGGAGAGCCCATCACCGAAGGAAGAGCTGACACATGTGCCACAGCCATTGCCGAGATGGAGGAGTATCTGCTGGGAAAGGACCCTCGTCGCATTATGCATCATTGGCAAGCCATTTATCGTCATAGTTTTTACCGTGGTGGTCCGATTTTAACCAGTGCACTAAGTGGCTTGGAACAGGCCCTTTGGGACATTAAGGGAAAGCTTCTTGGTGTTCCGATTTATGACCTTCTCGGTGGCCCCACCAGAGATCGAATTCGAGTCTATGCCCATGCACGGTCACCGGAAGCCATCCGAGCCGCAAAGGAGAAGGGATTCACTGCTTTTAAGACTGGCGTCAAGAACAGCAGGCAGTCCGGAGTCGTCGCCAATCCCCGATTCATATCGGAGGCAGCCGATCATTTTGGCTCGCTGAGAGAGGTCGTAGGACCGGATGCCGACATCGGCATCGACTATCATGGCGCTCTAAGTCCGGCAAATGCTTCCCTATTGACCAAGGAGATAGAGCAGTACCAGCCTTTTTTTATTGAAGAGCCCATCAATTGTCAAAATGTTGATGTGATGGCAGAGTTGGCACGAAAGACGCATATACCCATCGCCACAGGCGAGCGAATTTTTACTAAATGGGGTTTTCGTGAAATTCTGGAAAAGGGTGCCGCCACCATTTTGCAACCAGACCTATGTCACGCGGGCGGAATCTTTGAAGGGCGATTGATTGCCGGTATGGCGGAAGCATACTATGCGTCCATTGCTCCGCACAACCCCTTGGGACCGATTTCACTTGCTGCCGGTCTGCAGTTGGCCGCCAGTATTCCCAATTTCCTGTGTCAGGAGCAGGTCACGCTTGGAGAGGGCTACCTGAAGGAGGCTTTTGTGGTTGAGAATGGACACATTCCGCTGCCTACCAAACCAGGATTGGGCATCGAACTGGACGAAGAAGCACTGCAGGAGAAGCTCGGGCACGATTGGAAGAATCCAGAGACCTATCTGGACTCGGATGGAAGTGTTGTTGACTGGTAAGCTCCAGATGTTGCGCTTGCTAGGGTGAGCAAGGAGTACCGAACACTCTTGAACATGTACCGTACTTTATAGTGAAGGTCGCCTTCTTTTTTCAGATACCGACATGACAATCGATTGCGTGCCTTCCATCTTCTTGGTCAGGGGATTGAGTTGTTTGGACCATTGGATCGCCTCATAAACCAGCTTGCTTACTCCCTGCTGCCGCAAGTCTTCTAACGAGCTAATTTTTATGTGGCGAATAAGTTTGCCGTCTCCTTGCAAAAGATGGTGCGGGTCACGAAGGTGCACCCCCTGGTTGAAGCCAAGATTTACGTATGATCCGTAAGCGGCAATATGACAGTATGCATCACGCAACTTATCGGTACTGCTGTAGGCAACCGCAAGGGCATTATAATTGTCCCAAATCAACTCGTAGCCATTGGGGGCTTTGTCAAGGATAACCTTACGAACAGATTCGAAGAGGTCTCTCACGTCTTCTGGATAGTCCAACAAGAATCCAAATAATTCTCGTGGCATGTCATAAATCGGATCCATCTGCTTACTAATTGTCGTCAAAATCTAAATCATCCAGACCAATGATCCCTCCATTTTTTGGCCAATTGTCCAGATCGATCGACAAAGTACGTATTCATTGGGGGCTTGCAGAGGATTAGGCATTGATCCGATCGAGAAGAGATTCCTTGTATCGACTTGATACCGGTATGGAATTGGATCCCACCTGGACAGCATTGCCCTCTAAATATTCAACGTGCTCTAAATTTATATACCAGGAACGATGGACTTGCAAGAACGACCGGGGTAGATCTTTGCAAAAATCAGCTAGACGAGACTTGGTGATGTACGTTTTTTCTGACGTGTAGATTCGCACATAATCACCATACGCCTGAATGGAAGCTGCTTCGTTGGCGTCAAGTTTGTAGAGTCTTTTTCCTTCCTTAATGGTAATCCATTCTGAACGCGTACCAATCTCAGCAAGGTGACGCTCCACTCGTTGTAAACTCCTTCTAAATCGCGCAAAGGGCACCGGCTTTACGAGGTAGTCAAATGCTTCGAGCTCAAAGGCTTTAACCGCATGCTGTGGATATGCAGTGACGAAAATCGTCAAAGGCGGGTCCTTTTGTGCAGACAAAAATTCGATACCACTGATCTTAGGCATTTCAATATCAAGTAAAATCAAGTCTACTTGATTTTCACGTGTAAAATTCTCGACGCTAAGGCAATTTTCGAATTCAGCCACGAGATCCCATTCGGGAAGGTCTTCAAGGTATCCACGCAGTATATTTCTGCCCAGTTCTTCGTCGTCAATAATGATGCAGCGAAAACTCATGGTAGCTCTATTTGTATGAAAATCGAAAAGAAGTCATCGTCTTGAGCGATGTTTATGACATGCTGTTGAGGATAGAGGAGAGCCAGACGTTCCTTGACGTTCTTTAGACCCAAACCACCTTGGTGTCGTGCTTTCCCATCTGAATAGTTGTTTTTGCAATTGAATGTAATTTCAGACCTGTCGACGACAATTTGTGCGTCGATCACCGGGGCTTCTGCATGTACATATTTAAAGGCATTTTCAATAATCGGTGTGAAGACCAGCGGAGCAACGGGAATTCCTGACGGATCCCCCTTTACACGAAATTGGACCATGGTCTTATCTGAAATGCGAAGCTTTTCCAATTCAAAATAGTTCTTTAAATGTTCCAGTTCGTCTTCCAGGGATACGTATTCGGAGTCGGCGTCATAAAGCATATAGCGCAGTGACTCGGAAAGCTTAAGGATGTATTGGGAGGCTTGCCCTTGCTTTTCCTTCGCCAAAGAATATATGTTGTTGAGACTGTTAAAAAGGAAGTGAGGGTTAATTTGCGAGCGGAGCGCATGTAAGCGGACGGCATTGTTTTCCTTTTCCAATTGAAGTTGCCTCTCCCGCAAACTAAACCAATTTGTGCTCAGGAAGAGCAAAAAGGTAAGTCCCAAGTACGTCAGTACAAAGACGCCAATTTCGATCGCCGTATAGTATGAGATAAAATAGTAGCCAGGAAAAAGAAGCAAGGACAAGCGTTCGAAAACCAGGAAATGAAGCATGATCCCGAATGCCAAGAGGAGGCAAAAGCTAAGTACATACGGTAAGATCTTTTTCTTAAGAAAGTACTTGTTGAAACTCCACAAATTGCCATAGACTACAAGGACTATCGGTAAGTGAAACAACAGCGTGTAGGCATGATTGGCCTGAGTGGTGTCGTATTCGCGCGAAAAAGTGATGATTAGAATCACATACGAGATGGCCCAGAACAACAGATGCAATGCCCATCCTCTGCGAGTTGATGTTGTCATGGCGCTAGGAGGCATGGGGACTTAAGCTTTCTGACTCATCAAATAGATTGGGGTCTCCTAAATACCTTTTGATGAATGCTCTGATTTCTTCCGTTGAGGCAGTTAGCACAATATTGGAGTTGATGACTTCATGCTTAAGTCTGATTCTTTTCTGTTTCAGTAGCTCCTCGATAAAGGTGGAGTTTAGAGGATGCAGTATCATCTTTTCATCCACAAACTCGATTTTTGCAAAAGTGTGTCCCGAAATGTAGTTCATCGCGAACCTTGCATTTTCATGCATGACAGGATTCTTCAAGTGACTAGGGGAGAAGTCGATGAAGAGCTGCTCTTCAATCTTGGTCAGGTGACACCACATGCGCTCAACAGTTGTGTCTTGTGCTTGCCAGTTGCGATAGGAGAGATGATAGTAGTCGTGCAGCTCCATCTCTTCGACTTCCCAATTAAGCAGGGAAGGGACGGCCGGATCAACTTTGGCAGAGCTCGTACCTCTCTTAAATGAGATGGCTCCCACTCGCTCGAAGGTCCATGTTTCTACTTCAGACTTGGTCTCAAGCTCCTGCTTTAGCAATTCCAGTTCTTTCTCCCCTTCGACTACGTCGAGGCTATCATCACCTTCTATTGAAAATGAGACTTCGATTCCAGTCTGTTGGGACAGCTGGCCGTGCCAGGTACCTAAAAGCCGATCGTCGATGACCTGGTTCTCTTGGGTCGCAATGGGATGAAGAGAAGGAATGCAGGCGCTGAAACTGACCAAGAGGAAAAAGGCAATTAATCTTGTCGTTTTTATCATGATTGAAAACGTTTAGTTGAACAATGGATCAAACTTGGCGATTATCCACAGAGCCCACTAAACTAGTCGTTGAGCAGAGCAATAAAGTCGGTGAATTCGATTTTCACGGAGGCTAAGATTTGGGATTGCAGTCAAACAGCAAGGGAAAGAAGGTGCCCTCAATCTTCTTTCCTTTTGCAATAGGAGGAACGCCTTGCAGTAGTTCGTCTTCTGTATTGGATCGGGTTCCATCTGCAAATACATTAATCACATAGGCCCTTCGGGCACGCTGCGAAGTATTGGCATAGGATCCATGCACAAGGAGTGGATGATGAAAAGTACCGAATCCCGCCTTCATGACCACGGGCACTTTTTGATCAAATTGATGCTGCTGCTCGGCATTTAAAAATTGGTTCAATCCATCCATATCTCCAGCCAACGAGGGTTTTTCCAGAAGCCCCCATCGATGGCTGCCAGGTACGTAGAACAAGCAACCGTTTTCCTGACTCACATCATCGAGTCCTACCCAGCAGGTTAAATGCTGCATTGGTGTTGTTCGTGTCCAGTAGCTAAAGTCTTGGTGCCAAGCGACGACCCCGCCTTTTTCTGGCGGCTTACAGAACAACTGATCATGCCAGAACCGGACTGATCTGTTGCCTAGTAACTGCGAGGCAGCTACAACAAAGCGAGGGTTCCACAAGACATCGTGAAACCCTGGCCCCACTCGCCAGTGTCCCAGAGAGTGGAATAGGACGGTATTCGGGTCCTCAGACTCATTACTATGAAACTCATGAAAAAGACCATTGGATGGGTGGGCAGGATCGGCTATGAGTGCAAGTTCTACCCGCAGTTGCTCTACAACCTCCTCGTCCAGCATACGCACGTTGCTGAGATACCCTTCCTTTTCGAAGAAAGCCACCTGATCGTCAGACAAATGATATTCTTCCCAGGCCTCCTCGGCCGATAATCGCGGAAAGAGATCGCTGAGAAGTTTATGATGTTCCGCCAAGTCCTGTTGCATAAATCTAAAATACATCTACTCGTCTAAAATCGAGGGATGTTGTGCGTCTAAGGTGCTGTCTTTCTCTGACTTTGAAACTGATGGCCTGCAGCTCTCCAGCTCCTGCCATGGCCTTTCTAAACTTGCAATCCAAGTCATACATATTATATTTACCAATAATATTTTAGCAATGAATATAGCCGTAGTTTCTGGAGGTCCGTCTGCAGAACGGAACATATCGCTTAAGAGCGCCCAGTTGGTCATGGATCATCTCGATCGTGAGAAATATACGCCACGTCTTATTTGTTTGGAAAGTCACGGGTGGTTTGATCAGGAAAGTGGAGTTCGAATCGATCTCAATGACTTCACCCTCCGTTTGCCAGGGAAGCGACATTCGTTTGATTTGGTTTTTCTAATGATTCATGGAGCTCCCGCAGAGAATGGACAGATACAGGGCTATTTCGAACACCTGGGCATACCCCATAGTACATGTCAGACGTTATCTGCTGCCCTCACTTTTGACAAGCAGAAGTGCAAGGAGTTTTTGGCTGCTCATGATGTGGTGATGGCCAAGTCAAGAGTGCTACACCGTATAGATCAGGCTGCCAAAGTGCACGATCTGAAATTGCCGCTATTTGTCAAACCCAATAAGAACGGCTCCTCGTATGGGGTCACTAAAGTTAGGGACTATAGTGAGCTTCCGAATGCGATTGCCAAGTCGCTGAAGTTTGACGATGAGGTTATCGTAGAGGAATTTATTGACGGCATTGAAGTCGGTGCAGGAGTGGTCTCCCAGGGAGCTGATCTGCATGCCTTTCCACTCACTGAGATCGTGCCAGATGGAGACTTTTTTGACTATGAAGCCAAGTATGAAGGAAAGAGCCAGGAGATAACACCTGCTCGGTTATCAGCAGATCTTACATCTTCCTGTCAGCAGATCGCAAAAGCTCTTTATCGCCTGCTGGACTGCCGGGGAGTTGTTCGATTTGATTTTATTCTCAAAGGCGACCAGTTTTATCTTTTGGAGGCAAACACAATCCCGGGCATGAGCCCTCAAAGCATTGTACCTCAGCAAGCTCTTGCCTATGGATGGACGATTGCACAGCTTCTAGATGTGATCATTAAGGACTGTCTTCGTTCATGATTGCTTAAATTTCTTTTGGAGGCTGTCTCCTTTTTGAATGGTCATTCCGTTTAGAAGATATACGCAAGAACATGACCAGAGAAAATCAATGGAGAGAAGATACAGCAGTGCCACAGATTCTCCAAAACTCGGAAGCCTGGCAGAAATGGTCTGACTTTGTATCTAGAAGGGCCAAAGCGAGCACGGGAGGATATCTGCAGCATCAAGTTCAGACAGCAAACCAAAAATTTTCGCCCAAGATGTCTCCTTTGGCACTGGGACCATCGTCATGAAATAAAGATTAATAATCAACCAACGTACTGATGAAAGAATTTATGATGATTTTTATTGGTGGAGACTATGAGACCGCCGAAATGTCCCCCGAGGAAATCGGACGCCGCATGCAGAAATGGAATCAATGGGTAGAGGAGCTTCAAAAAGACAATCTATTTCTGGATGGCCGAGCCTTAAAGAATGCCGCAACTCAGGTACACAATGCGGACTCCCTGGCTACAGATGGCCCCTTTGTCGAGACGAAGGAGCTGATTACCGGATATCTGGTAGTCAAAGCAAACGACATAGAGCACGCCAAGTCTTTGACGCATGCTTATCCAGATTATGATCTGGGAGGGCGGGTAGAAATTCGTGAAATCCAGGTATGTTAGTTGATG
>JAHQVP010000359.1 GCA_019634275.1 Saprospiraceae bacterium | reverse complement strand
GGCATTCCCATTGTTGCCCGATCCGACCTTGCGGATATCGATCAGCTCCATATCTCCCCAGTACGCCTGGCCATTGTTACGGAAGCCCCAACGATTGAACTCTCTAAACAAGTCATTGTATGTCCCAGCCTTTAGGGTATTGCGTTTCTTTCGATTGTTCTTACCCAAAAAGTGAAACTCAATCTCGTATCCACTAGGAATAACAAGCGACTGGAGATACCAGCCCCGCACACGATCGTGCCGACGGGCGGGCAATTTCTTCAAATTTCCTCGAAGATTCCTTGATCCGTAGAAGTATGCATATCCCTTTTCGTAGGAGTCTGATGAAACACTGCCACCACCACCAGACCCGTTGGAACTTGAGTTTCCCGCCGAAGAACTGCCACTGCCCCCGGAGTTGGAATTGCTGTTTACCGCAGCACTGCTGCCTCCCGAATTGGAGCCACCACTGGGACGTCCATTTCTGCCGCGGGAAGCAGAGCCTCCATTTGCCTTCCGAAAATCTACCTCCGTCATCTGGCTCCAGTAATTCTGTCCCCCCTGTTGAAATCTGAATCCCCAACGATTGAAGATCGCAAAGAGATCGTTGTATTTTCCTGCATCGAGCGTTTGTGTCTTAATGCCGTTGTTGTTGCCTTTAAATCGGAACCGTACTTCATATCCTTCCGGGATCACGACAGATCGGTAGCTCCAACTCGTTACCCGGGTGTACAGATTCTGACCAAATTCGCGCTTATTGCCTCGAAGGTTTTTGGATCCATAGAATACCAGTGGGTACTTGGTATTGGCTGCTTCCTGACCAGGTGTGTTGGTTCCTTCTCTGTAGAGATAGATTTCCTCCATATCACCAGGATAGTTCTGCTGCCGATTTCGAAAACCCCAGCTATTGAAGATGCGGTACAGGTCCGCATACTCTCCTGCCTTAAGTGTCTCCCTTTTTGAGCGGTTGTTATTTCCCTTGAATTTAAATTCCATTTCGTACCCTTCGGGAATGATCAAAGAACGCATCATCCACCCTCGCACTCGATTGTGCCTGCGGGCCGCAACTTCTCGCTGTTGACCTTTTAGATTCTTGCTGCCAAAGAAGTACGCGTATCCACGCCTTAGATTCATGTCGCCGCCATTGCCATTTCCACCGGCCATTGGAGCTCCCCCCTCACATTCGAATTTGACCTTCTCTACGTTCTTCCAGCCTTGTTGCCACCCATACTTTAGGCTTCCCCAACGCTGCATTTCTCGTTTCAGATCTCTGACACTTCCGCAGATCTTCTTGGTTCCTTCTCCTCCTCCTCGTTTCATGTAGTAGAGGGTCACACAGCAATCATCACTGATTTTCCAAGAATTGTACCTCCACGTATGGCAATTGTCATAGCTGCCGGGATTCATTGTTTTCTTACCTCCCCTATAGTTGGTAGTAGAATATAGAGACCACTCTCCGGAGAAGTTGTCAGCAAATGACAATTGGGTAGTTCCCAAACTGACGAGCAAACTCAGTGCTATTATTTGTAGATGTTTCATGACTAAAAATTGTTTGATGTTTTACGATTTATTGATACACCAAAATTATCGTGAGAATCTCCGGCAGGGCTCACAATAAAGCATGAAATGGACGACTCACTGAAAACCATGAGAAGAGCGTTAAAATGCGTTAACGGCATCGAGTACCCCCGTTGAGGAGCGCTTTATCCCCTTGCACTCCGGACGGTGGTCAGCGTGCCGGAAACCGCACTCTTGCATCCTCCTGACAATCCCAGGTCTTGAGCGATGCAGGGCTTCCCAAGAGGTTAATCATGATACCTAAAGCTGACGATAACCAGTATTCTTATGCTCCATAGGAGCAAGGTTATAATTCAACCTAATGGTCCCTGGGAGGGTACTCACTTAACTTGATTCGAGAGGGAAATTAGGTTCACACCTTAATGTACGGCGGTACGAGTATGGCCTCATCCTGCAAGAGTCCGGCCGATTGCCAAACAGTCCCTGCCGCCTTGCCGAAATGCAGACAGGTCTTGCCGCAACGTCTGGGTTTGGTCTTGTCCTTAGACAGTTTCGACATACCGCAAATTCGATACGTGCTGCCTTTGGGGTCGATGCGATAGGCAATGCCAGGCACTCCGCGAGTAAGCGCCTTGATGTCAATGCTCCTTGCCGAGTATGAGGCCGGGACCAATACGTACGTCGCCGTATTGCGAATTTGTACAAACTTAAAATCCCGGTGCGCCAAGAGTTTTAGTTCGCCTTCCCTTCGGCTTTCCTTTACGTAGTTCAGGTCTTCGAAGTCAAGGGAGCGTTGAACAACTAAATCTTCAAAATGAACGACGTCCAGCGAGCGCTGAGCATGCAGATGACAGCTGACTGCCAATATAAGCGCGATGATAGTGGATCTCATGGCATTCCCATCCATGTCACAAAGATCACGTCTGCGCATTATTTCCAACTCACCCAAAAGGGTGATTTCCGGCACATCTAGGCAGGAACTACCTTATAATTGCTAAATCGACAATGCACTTCGGTACCCTCCCGATTATAGATCGAAAGAGATCCCTTTAATTTGGCAGAGAAGGCTTTTATCAACTTGAAACCAAGAGAATTGAGTGAATCGATTTGTGGCACAGTCATGCCGACACCATTGTCCTTTACCATGAGGTTTAGGGCACCTTCTTCTTGACTTAGTTTTACAAAAATTTCACCGCCACTCTTTTCCGGAAAGGCATATTTAAGTGCATTGGTGATCAACTCATTGATGATCAATCCCAGGGGTATGACCGAATCGATGTCGAGCAGGATGGGATCAATCTCCGTCCTTAACGTCACTTCGCTGTCGTCGATACTATAGGTTCTCATTAGACTCTCACAAAGTCGATCCATGTAGGAGCTTGTGTCAACGCCAGAAAGATGTTCTTCCTGATAGAGATTTTGGTGAATCAGTGCCATGGAACGCACGCGGTTTTTGCCATCTTCCAGGGCCTCCACAGCCTCAGCACCCCGGAGTGACCGTGCTTGCAGCGAAAGCAAAGATGACACGACCTGCAGGTTATTTTTCACGCGATGATGTACCTCTCTTAAGAGCATTTCCTTCTCCCGCAAACTGGTCTCGATCACCTTCTTCTGGTCTTGGAGTTGTCGGTTCGATTGATTCTTCAATTGAAGATAGCGCACCGCTCCGATCAGCAGCAAGAGGGCGATCAAAGACAAAGCGAGGTACCAATTCCGCTCTCTTTGTCTCTGTCGCAGCACCATTTCTTGATTTTCAAGCTGTGCCTCTTTATCTGCAAGCTCAAATTTGGCTTTCATTTCCTTCTCCAGCTTCATCCGATCCCATTGATTCAATACCTGGAGCGTAGTGATGTATTCTTCTTGGAAGGAAAAAGCAAGGTCGTAGCGTTGTGTCTCGTGAAAGAGATCTATGTATTGCTTTAAATAATCCAACTTAAGGTCCTGATTTTCTGAATCTTGGATAATGCGATACCCCGGATCCAATGTCTGTTCCCATAGCTCGTACTCCTTCTCTGATTGGTATACTCGTGCCAGCTCCAGATAGGTCTGCGATCGCATCAATGGCGTATAGTCATCAAAGTGCTGGCGAATGATGGTTGTCAATACGGTTTGTGCATCCTCCACCAATCCGAGTGAATTGTAAGCGGTGGCCAGCGACAACTTGGCCTGGGCCGCCTCTCTACTTCGATTTGCTTCTTGAAACCGATAGATGGCTTGTTCGATATAGTCGATCGATTTTGCCGGCATCTCAAGATAGCTGTACGCTAAACCAAGGTTTTCAAGAGTAAGGGCATAGCCTAAGGAATCGCCCAGTTGCTTTTTCAATTGGAGGCTATTTTCATAGGTCTTTACCGCCATCTCATAGTCCTTGAGATGACGTTGAATGGCCCCTATATTGTTGAGGATCTTTGACTCGGTGGCCTCCAAACCACGCATTTTGGCTTCTTCAAGTGCGCGATTGTAATACTGCAACGCTTGTCCGTAGTCACCCGCTAAGTAGTTGGATATGCCCATGTTGATGATGCATCCGACGGCATACTCAACCGCACCCGCTTGATGGTAGAGGACATAGGCTTCTTCGTACAGCTTTATTCCGATGGCCAACTCGCCCTCCAGTTCGTTAGCGATAGCCAACATGGTGAGGCAGTCAGCACGTCCCTGCGTATAATCTAACTTCTCTGCCAGCTCAAGACCAAGTGTGGCATATTCCAGTGAAAGTGGCAGGGAATCATAGATGTGCTCTTTGGCTATCTGATAGAATAAATCTACTCTGTCTGTGCCTGTCGCCGTACTCAATCGATCGTCCGACTGCGTTTTTCCTACACCAGCCAAGAGGAGCAAGATCAGGCAAGGCAACATCCAGCGCTGCACAGCAATCCGATATTTCGATTTGTAGGACATTCCCATCTCCATGAATCTAAACAAAGGTAGTCGCGGTTCGGTGTTGGATGATCACCCGTTTGGGTGAGATTTCGCTCGAATGCCGGGGATCCAACTCATCACTTGGACATGAAGATCCTCGCAGCGTCGGCTCGATTACGGGCGCCAATCTTTTTGTAAATCCGCTTCAGGTGTGTTTTGATTGTATTGATGGACAGTCCAGTGTGCGTCGCCATCTCATGATTGCTGAGGCCTTCAGCCAACAATTTTAGAATTTCCTTCTCGCGTTTTGAGATATCTCCCGGGTGTACCATATCGGTAAGTCGTTCGTGCCGTCCCAAGATAGCAGGCATGATATGGTGCGAGGTCACCCAAAAGGGTGATCTTTCCTCTTAGGCAGTGCTTGTCCATTGAATTGTTTAACGGTGCTTACACCCCAGAAAGCGCTCGGAACTTGGCTACTGCCATGGTCCTGGTGTTGACATCTAGTTTATCATAGATGTTCTTGATGTGCGTCTTAATCGTATTGACGCTGATGAAATGTTCCTCCGCCATCTGCCGATTTGTTTTGCCCTCCTGGAGCGACAGCAGGACTTCAAACTCCTTTTGCGTCATGGTACCCAGAATCTTCGCATTGAGTGCCTCCAACGAAACTGCAGCCTTGGGGCTGCGCTGTGAAAAATTTAACAACGCAATTTCCAGGGTTGTAAAGAGATCATTTTCATCAAAAGGTTTGACAATGTACCCCATAGGATGTGTCTTCTTTGCACGATCGACGGTGTCCCGATCGGCATAGGAAGTCAAATAAATAAAGGGAATATTGTACTTCTCATTGATAATCTCCGCGATCTGAATACCGTCCATTTCGCTATCCAGGTTGACATCTAACAATGCGATATCAGGGGTGTTAGACGACAACTCTTCTAGTGCACCAGCACTATCATACACCACTGCTGATATCGAAAAATCAATATTGTCGAGTGTCTCTCGAATATCCTCCGCTATTAGAGGTTCGTCCTCCACCACCAGGACTCGTATGTCTGTACCACTCATATATATCTTTACGGACTCCGGAAGAAAGGTACAAATTCTGAGACCGATATCGGTGGACCTAGTCCAGAAGTATGATCTTATCGGTCTGGTACAGCATCCCATCTAGAAATACCTGGTAGAAGTACATCCCGGGGCCAGGCAAGTCGGCGCGACCAATAGAAAGCAAATACTCCCCTTGCTCGAGTTGTTTGGGACTGCGCCAAACAGTACGTCCTTCCACGTTGGAGACCACCAACTGCACTTCCATGGATTGATCAATGTCCAATCCAACGATGGTTTGTTCCCGAAAGGGATTTGGATACGCTTGTTTGATGACCAATGCGGACTGTTCACTATGGACAACCGCTCGGGGCTCGGGGCTGGACATGATCCGAAATGCAATCCTTTGTACCACGGTATCTTGTTCTTCTGTGCACCAGTCAGCAACAATCCACTTGCGATAAATCACCTGGTCACAAAGGGTTTGGAATGAGGGTTGTGCCGTCTTGATCCGATCACTGCGATTGATGCCTACATCTCGACAAGCCTCGTCAAAGATCAGCATGGCATCTCCCGTAACGTCAGGATCAGCGATCCCACTAGCAAGGGTATCTGCAATGGCAGGAATGTCCATGCAGGAGGCCACCGATACGATGGTATCAAATGGAACTTGAAACAACCCAAGTCCAAACTCACAATGCAGCACCGTGCGAATCACTTGACTAACCCGCAGTGTGTCAGGGGCCTTTACAGGCACTATGCCATTGCACTCCTTCCAGAATTTAAAATTTCGGGTGATCACCGGATTTCCGCAATTGTCCTCTGCGAAGAGGATGCTCCTTGATTCCTGCAGATTCTGCGAGCAGGGACTTAGAACATATCCAGGTCGGATCTGAATCTCCGTGGTATCAAATCGATATCGTTCCACCATGGAATCCGTTTTCTCGCGCATCATTTCACTTGCCAAATCCAAATAACGCACGCGCTCCTCTACGGTATCCAGCTTACAGATGCCGCGATCTTCAAACTCGATGGAGTTTACCAAAGCATTTCCATTTGCATCCTCATAGGTACCAGCGGCGGTCAACCAGGCCCCTTGATAGCTGCCGAGTAAAGCATCCACAGAATCCTGGGCAGATGCGCTTCCACCCGCTGCCAAGGCAAACAACTCTTCGAGAGTCAACAGACCTGCCACACCATCCACTGCGTAATGGGCATCGTTCTCGTAAGCAAAGCAGCTAATCTCCACGGTGTCTGTGAGCGACTGCAAGACGCTGGGTGCCGTCTTATCTTCAATGGTTACCTCTGTCCAAGTCTTGGACCAATTGCACCAATAGTCCATCACAAGCATTTCTACGGTCACTTCGCTGCATAGATCTTCACAACCGAAAGGCACACCATCCGCCCAACCTCCACCAAGTTGTACTAAGGCATCCAGATCCTCAATACCAAATGCTCGTTGAAATTTTGAGCGAAAATCATAATCCTCCACATTATTACAGCCCACCTCAGCCATGCGGCAAAGGTCATACATCCATGCTTGCGACAGCAGTTGAGAACAATAGCCCCCATCGTTTGCTAACCAATCTAGATAAGTAGAATAGTAGGCCTCAATTGGGGCCGTGCCTTCATCGTCGCTGAGGTACGCACAATCCACGGTGTCTAGCATACTGGCAGTTCCTGGAATGGCAACCAAACTGTCGCAGGGGTCTCCCAGGCAGAACGACTGCCAGTCAGTCCGTCTCAAGAACAACAACAGATCTTGCGAACAATTGTCCCAACTGTTTTTATCGAAAGATTCAGGAAAAGCCCAAACTTTTTTGCCACTTAGACTGAGTGTTAATGTATCGTGCGCAACGGCTACAGGGCGTGTTTGATCCTTTATCAAGATATAGCAGGTATCCATTCCTTTATTATGGCAACTGTCAAAGGCTTCAATGATAACTTCATACGGTTCAG
>JAHQVP010000358.1 GCA_019634275.1 Saprospiraceae bacterium | reverse complement strand
TGAGATGGGCACTTCGCCGGTACTGATCCCGATCTTCGAGATCCTGTAACATGCTACGAAAAGGTGCCACCCCTGTCCCTGTGCAAATCATCACCAGGTCTTGATCCAGGTTCTCCGGCAGAACAAAATTTCCTGCAGGCCCCTTAAAGGAGATGGTGGTGCCGATCTCTACGTCCTCGAACAAATACCGCGATGCTGCTCCATCCTCAAGCTTGACTATGCACAACTCAATCAGCCCATTTTCCAAGTGCGGCACATTCGCTATGGAGTAACTTCTCCATCGCTTGTTGCGCTTCTCATGAATGGGGAGGTCCGCGGTAATAAACTGACCAGGCCGAAAGTCCAAAGTGCTTTCCGTCTCTAACCAGAATCTTCGAGTCAATGGACCCTCATCCATCATCTTGACAATCTCTCCTTCGTGCCAAATCGCCGGCATGTCTTATTTTTTAAAATGTTGTTCAGTAAGTGTAACGCCTTAGCGCCTATTACGTTCGATCACAATGTGGTGAGATTGACTACTTGGAGATGGCAAGGTCGCAATACGAGTACATCTGAGGACAACCACGTTCTTCAAAATACTGTTGCGTCTCTTCTTTGCTCCGATCGCTGGTAACCATGACCAGATCTCCGCCCCAAGCTCCAAGCGATTTGATGGCTCCCCAATAGTCAGAAAAACGCTCTTTTCTGATAGGGATCTTGCCTAGCAATTCACCCAGAACTGCCTCGTGGTTTTCCATCAATTCAGAAAAGTCCTTCAAAGCATGGACTTCACATAGGGACTTGCTGATGTTTGATATCTCGTCGATCTGCTGAGCAGTGCTGCTGATCTGCTTGTAACTTTCCAGCTCCTCGCGTGTATTTTGCTTTTGGCCTAAATACACGAAATAGAGTTCCTCGCAGAAATTGGGTGAAAAATGAGCTTGTTTGACCTCTGCATCTGTCCCGTCCACCTGATAAAAGATGGGATTTGCAGCTCGAGCACAAGCAATATCATATCCCGATCCACCGAAAGTCGCCGCCTGCAGGGCAAACGGGTCTACATCTGCCCATTCCGCTATGCAAGATATTAAGGTTGAGCTGGAACCTAAACCTAACTTAGGATCAAAATCAAGATGTGTCTTCACCTTGTACTTTTTCCACTTCGAGAGAAAGTCGGAATTGAGTCTAACACATGCCTCAAGAATTTGGGAGAGTGTGGATGCGATCGCCTCATCGGTCGTCTTGATGCAATCAAACCCAAAGAGATCCATCTTTGCAGAAAACCAGACGGAGCCATCTGGTGCATAGGACTCCCAAACAATGTCCGATCCACTGGATTCTTTAACGGTCAACCCTTGACCAAGAGAAGTGGGGAGACCCAAAGCCACTGCTCCATCAAGTACGAGGTATTCTCCACTGATGAGCACCTTACCATTGGCATGAAAGGACTGTTCGACAGGCACGGGTCTCTAAAATTTCGTTCTAAAGTACGATTAATGTGAGCTCGTATTACAATAATACGCTATATTTTTATATGAGCGCACCGCTGAACGGCATGGCATTTCCATGTGCAATCTGCTCCGAAACTGACGCCAGCAAAAAGGTAAGCGAGATGCTCAGACCAGATGACCTTCTGTTTTGATTGATTGCGTGCAAACGGATCCTCTGTTAATTGCCAAAAAGGATAAGACCTCTATTATACATATGGTCGCGTGAAGTATCCTTACCGCGAAAATCAGAAAGCTTTGACTAAGTCTGAGGACTTCTTACCAGGCGAAGATATTCCCGAACGGCTTGCTGTGAGACTGCCTTATCACGAAAGTACAGTAGCGCTTGGGCAATCTCCTTCTCGGTAGCTTCCAATCGCTGTAGAATATTGCTGAGATGCATCTTCATATGCCCCTGTTGAATTCCAACCGTAACCAACGAGCGCAATGCAGCAAAGTTCTGCGCCAATCCCACAGCAGCTGTGATGGCAGCCAGTTCCTCTGCGTTAGGATTCTCCAACATTTCCAATGAGCGTCTGGCCATCGGGTGCAAATTAGTCAAGCCCCCAACCGTCCCCAGGGCCAGAGGAATTTCCAGTCCAAATCGGAATTGATCATCTTCAATGGAGCAGTAGGAAAGACTTCGATATTGTCCATCCCTGGCAGCATAAGTGTGGCCCGCTGCCTCCACAGCCCTAAAGTCATTTCCCGTTGCCAGCACTACTGCATCAATGCCATTAAAGATTCCTTTGTTGTGGGTAGCAGCTCTAAATGGGTCTTCCAATGCAATTTGCACTGCCGTATAAAGACGGTGAGCAAAGGCTGCATTCGAGAGATCTTGGCCTGGGGCGCTCAGGCTGTCCACGGGGCAACTTACTTCAACTCGAACACGGCATTCAGGAGTATGATTCGACAAAATCGACATCAGGATCTCGACCTCAGCCTTTCGCAAGGCCTCGTCTTCTTGGCAAAAGCGCACAAATTCGATCGCCATCTTTTCAAGCACCGTGTTGATGAAGTTTGCTCCCATCGAATCGGCCGTTCTGAATGTGACAAAGAGCTGATGGCCATTGGGGATTTGAGGAGCCAGTGATTTCAATTCAATGTCGACAACTCCGCCCCCTCTTTTCTCCATAGCCAAGCAGAGGTCACGTACTTTTTCGACCAGTACTTGCTTGATCTTGGGCATCTGCAACTGCAATTGACTTGCATCTCCCTGGTACCAGAAATGAATCTGTCCCACCTTGATCGTGTCAATGACTTCTGCTTGAAACCCACCTCTGGATTGCCAGTACTTGGCAGCACTTGATGCTGCAGCAACGACTGAGCTTTCCTCAATCACCATGGGCACACAATACGTCTTTCCATTGATCAAGAAATTAGGAGCAACCCCAAATGGCAAGTGAAAATTGGTAATGGTATTCTCGCTGAAACCGTCAAGAATCTTTTGCTGCTCGTCGGGCAACCAGTAACTCTTGAGCTCGTGCATCACAAGCTCAGGATCTTTGAAAAAATTTTCCACGATCCATTTCAATTTGCCTCGCTTCGAGAGCTTCGAAAATCCCGCTATCGACTTCTCTCCCTTCATGATCTTACCTGCAGATAAGCTTTGGCTAAGCTAAGTCCCCTTGCCTGCTGAGCAACAAACCGATGGAGCTTATCATAATCTTCCAATGCATGTTGCAAAAATCCGGATGCCATCCCATAGACGCTGGACAAATTTAATTTGTTGATGAGATAGTAACCTTCGAGAAAGTCTTTGATTCCTCCTGATACGATCACCTCTTTGCATTGCACACGATCCCCCAGATTCATAATGAGGTCGTTGACCATATTGACCATTTCTTCCGCAGTGTGTCCCACCAGAGCAAACTGACTAAGGTCTTCCTGATCCGACGCACGAAGCATTTCCAGTTTGGTAAAATTAGTGCCGCCGCCAGCACCAAAATCCAGTGCAGCGATGGGCAATTGCAACAAGGACGACAATGACCTTGGCCCCATGCCTTGACCCACTTCTTTAATGATGACGGGAAAATCTACTTGATCCAGGAAGGACCTAATGGTACGCAAGGGAGGAAATTCAAAGCGATCTCCTTCCGGCTGAAAAGCTTCTTGCAGTGGGTTGACATGGATAATCATACCATCCAACCTAAGTCTGGCGACCATGCTCCTAACAAGGTCTATGTTTTCCTCCTTTACCAACTTCTCCAGTTGGGCTATTCCCAAATTGCCAAAGAAAGGAAGCGATTCGCCGAGAATTCCACGCATGTCAAAATCAGTGATATCGGCCTGAGGATCAAGCAACGATCGGCAAGAGCCCAATCCCATGCCCATGCCAAATTCTGAGCAGGCGCGAGCAAGGTTGCGATTGATGTGTCCCGCCTTTTCTGTTCCCCCGGTCATGCTGCTGACCCACAGCGGAAGCCGAAGGGCCTTCCCTAGAAAGGCAACTGGGTATTCATCAGATGTTGGGTGTGCTGCTAGCAGTGGCTCATAATGAAATCGAGGATCAAGCTGTCTCCCCTCGACCATAGCTGAGAAAGCGAGTTCGATGTGGTCGCTTTTGCGACGTGACAGTACATGGTCTTCCTCTGAGCTTTCTTTCATTTGCGATCGAAAAGGTAACAAGAGAAAAAAATAAACAGCAAAAAAGTTGACCACTGAATTCCCTTGGCGAAATTTTGACTGTTTATCAAGGAGTTACGGAAAATAAATAGTGGATTTTTCTTCAGGAAACTTTGCTTACTCGGAACGAGACCACTACATTTGCGCTCCTTTTCGGAGGATGGTTTAAACAACAAGAAATTGTACACAACATGGATACCTTAAGCTACAAGACGAAATCGAAGCGCAAGGAAGATGTGCAGCCCAACTGGTATGTCATTGACGTAGCAGGAAAAACGGTGGGAAGAGTGGCATCAAAAATCGCACACGTTCTCAGAGGCAAGCACCAGCCGCACTATACTCCTCATGTGGATTGTGGCGACTGCGTCATCGTTATCAATGCGGAGTTGGTTCGCTTTACGGGGAACAAATGGCAACAGAAGACGTACCTGCGGTACTCAGGATATCCCGGTGGTCAAAAGAGTCAAACTGCGGCTGAACTTCGGGATAAGAAACCTGGAGCTGTCATCGAAAACGCGGTGCGGGGAATGCTGCCCAAGAATCGACTAGGTCGCCAAATGTTTAAGAAACTGTATGTCTATACAGGTGACGAGCATCCGCATGCGGCTCAACAACCCAAAGAATTTAACTTTTAACGGATCATAACTGATATGGATATCATCAACGCGGTAGGAAGGAGAAAAGGAGCAGTAGCTCGTGTCTATGCCACCAGCGGCAAAGGCAACATCCTTATAAACGGAAGGGATATTAAGGAATATTTTACCCAGCCTCACATTCAGAACAAAGTATTGGCCCCATTTGTCGCAATTGAAGCGGACAACGTATATGACTGGAAAGTTAATGTGCGAGGCGGTGGCTTCAAAGGACAAGCAGAAGCAGTCCGTATGGCCATCTCAAGGGTACTGGTCAAAATCAACGAGGATTTTAGAGGACCTCTCAAAGCTCAAAAATTCTTAACCCGAGATGCCCGAGTGGTCGAACGCAAAAAGTATGGTAAGCCTAAGGCTCGTAAGAGCTTCCAGTTTAGCAAGCGCTAGTCTATCATTCGCAATACGTATATCATGAATCAACCTACATATAAAGAACTACTGGATGCAGGTGTCCACTTTGGACATCTCAAGAGAAAGTGGAATCCTAAAATGCAACCATACATTTTCATGGAGCGTCGAGGCATCCACATTATTGACCTCAATCGGACCTCCGAATGCATGGAGCGAGCTGGTCGAGCTTTACGCCAACTGGCAAAGAGTGGTCGTAAAATCATGTTTGTGGCTACCAAAAAACAAGCAAAAGACATCGTCCAAGAAGCAGCTCGATCCGTCGAGATGCCTTTTGTAACCGAACGTTGGCTTGGTGGCATGATGACCAATTTCGCTACCATACGACGATCGGTCAAGAAAATGAACAGCATCGATCGCATGCTGGCGGACGGTAGTTTGAGCAGTTTGACCAAGAAAGAGCGACTCACCATGACGCGAGATCGCAACAAATTGGAAAAAGTATTGGGTGGTGTTGCCAATCTAAACCGCCTTCCACATGCCATCTTTATGGTTGACATTCACCATGAGCACATCGCGCTGGCTGAAGCTCATAAGCTCGGTCTTAAAACGTTTGCAATGGTGGATACCAATTCGGATCCAAATCAAGTGGACTTTCCTATTCCTGCCAATGACGATGCTTCCAAGTCCATCAGTGTGATTACTGATTTTGTCGTCGGCTGCATCAAAGAAGGTCTGGAAGATCGTCGCAAGATGAAGGAGGAAACGAAAAGTGCTCAATAATTAATAACTCAAATTCTTATCGAAGAAATGTCTGAAGTAAAAATTTCGGCTAAAGATGTAAAGACCCTGCGTGACCAGACAGGTGCAGGGATGATGGATTGTAAAAAAGCCCTCATCGAGGCGGGTGGTGACTTTGAAGCCGCCATCGACATCTTGCGCAAGAAAGGGCAAAAACTGTCCTTAAAGCGTGCAGAACGAGAAGCCAAGGAAGGCGTGGCAATTGCATTGCTGTCGGATGATAATTCCAAGGGCGTCGCGTTGAAACTGAGTTGTGAGACCGATTTCGTGGCAAAGAATCAAGACTTTGTAGACCTCACCACCAGCATTGCCAAAGTCGCTCTTGAGAAATTTCCAGAAAATCTGGATGATTTACTCAATGAGGATTTTGGCGGCATCTCCATAGGCGAAAAAGTGGTTGAACAGATCGGTGTCATTGGAGAAAAGTTAGAATTGGCGGACTACCATCGCATGGAGGCACCACAAGTAGCCTCATACATTCACATGGGAAACAAAGCTGCAGTACTAGTCGGTCTAAGTGTAGCGGATGCTGACTTGCACGATGCTGGGCGCGATGTAGCCATGCAGGTGGCCGCAATGAAACCTGTGGCGGTTGACAAAGACGGTGTGTCACAAGATCTGATCAACAAGGAAATTGAAATAGGAAAAGAACAGGCCAGAGCGGAAGGTAAGCCAGAAGCCATCATTGAGAAAATCGCAATGGGTAAGCTGGGTAAATTTTTCAAGGAAAATACCCTGCTCAATCAAGCTTTTGTCAAGGACAGCAAGCAGACGGTCAGTCAATACCTAAAGAGCAAGCATCCCGATTTGACGGTGACTGCATTTAAGCATGTCAAATTGGGCTAATATTAAATTTAAGGGATGCTGAAAAGCGTCCCTTTTTTTTGCCATCACGAAACACAGGCCATGCAATTCAAGCGCGTACTTCTCAAATTAAGTGGTGAATCACTTATGGGCGACCAGCCTTTTGGCATCAACCCTAAAATGCTGCAGCACTATGCTCAAGAGATCAAGGAATTGCGTGAACTTGGGGTAGAAATCGCCATCGTTATTGGAGGAGGCAACATATTTCGAGGATTGCAGGCTGAAGATTCCGGAATAGAAAGGGTCCAAGGAGATTATATGGGCATGATGGCGACCGTCATTAACGGTATGGCCCTGCAAAGTGCTCTTGAAGGCATTGGAGTGTTTACGCGGTTGATCTCTGCGATCGAAATGAAGGAAATTGCGGAGCCCTACATACGTCGTCGAGCCATCCGTCATCTGGAGAAAAAACGTGTTCTCATTTTTTCAGCAGGTACCGGCAGCCCTTATTTCACCACAGATTCTGCCGCTGCTTTGCGGGCAAACGAAATCCAAGCGGACGTCATTCTCAAGGGCACCCGTGTAGATGGCATCTTCGAGAGCGATCCTGAGCTCAATCCTCAGGCTGAAATGTATGAAAGCTTGTCCTTTGACCAGGTAATAAAGATGGATCTTCGGGTGATGGACATGACTGCCTTTACACTCTGTAAGGAAAACTCCCTTCCCATCGTTGTCTTCAACATCTTAGAGAAAGGCAATCTCAAGCGGATAGCCATTGGAGAGTCGATTGGCACCATTGTAACTTAAGGCAATCCTCTCCGGTACATTTTTTCCTGGCCTTACTTCCAACTTTTTATATGAAGATATGTTCATACATTTGTACATCAGAAACGACTATTGGTGGAAAAACTTAAAATAACACAAGAAGAATACGATGAACTGGCAGCCTTGATCCATAGCGACTCGAGTCCTGTGGGGATTGATGCCAAAGCAACACACATCTTGATTCTGAAAAAACTGCTTGATCTTGAGAAGCGACTTCAGTCTATTGAAGATCAGTTATCAGGTCTGCAACAACAGTAGTCCATTAACTATAACTCTAAAAGAATGATTCCATGCAAATAGAGCAAATATATACGGGATGCTTGGCTCAGGGAGCCTACTACATCGAAAGCGATGGCGAGGTCGCCATCATCGATCCCTTGCGAGAAACCGAACCCTACATAGAAAAGGCTCGAAAGGACAACGCAAAGATTAAATACATCTTCGAAACACACTTTCATGCCGATTTTGTCTCCGGTCATATTGACCTGGCTCAAAAGGCTGGTGCACGCATTGTGTATGGTCCTGGTGCAAAGACTTCCTATGATAAGCATACTGCTGATGATGGAGAAGAATTTCGTGTTGGCAGTGTCACTTTCAGAGTACTGCACACCCCTGGACATACGCTGGAAAGTACGACCTATCTGCTCCTAGACGAATCAGGTAAGGAGCATGCCATATTTACGGGTGACACCTTGTTTATCGGAGATGTGGGCCGACCTGATCTCGCACAAAAGAAAAATCACTTGACGACTGCTGATCTCGCTGGCATGCTGTATGACAGCCTCCGCACCAAGATCATGCCCCTACCAGACAGCGTTATTGTCTATCCGGCACATGGTGCTGGGTCTGCCTGTGGCAAAAGCATGAGCAAGAAGACCTGGGATACTCTTGGGTCTCAAAAAGCCACAAACTACGCTTTGCGAGAAGACATGTCCCGGGAAGAGTTTATTGCCGAAGTAAGCGAGGGCCTGCTGCCCCCGCCAGAATACTTTGCAGAAAATGTGAAACGTAACATGATGGGATCGGAAAATATTGATCACGTCATGGAAAGGGCCGACCAAGCTTTGTCTGCTGCCGATTTCGAGCGGATTGCCAATGAATCCGGCGCGCTGGTACTGGACGTCCGATCGAAAGACCAATTTGCCCTAGGCCACATTCCCAACAGTATATTTATCGGATTGGATGGAAGTTTTGCTCCTTGGGTGGGAGCTTTGATCCCTGATCTAATGCAGCCGATCCTGCTGGTAGCTCCAATCGGGCGAGAAGAAGAGACCGTCAAAAGATTGGCTCGGGTAGGCTATGACAATTGTCTTGGCTATTTGGAGGGTAGTTTTGACTCCTGGAAGAAAGAAGACAAAGAAGTTGATCACATCGAGACCATCGATGCCGAGATGCTAGCAGCCAAATTGCAGCAAGCCACGCCACTCGAAATTCTTGATGTGCGTCGACCAGCAGAATGGCAAGCAGAACACCTCTCCTCTAGTGTAAACTTTCCTCTCGATTTTATTAACAGAAACATGGGAATGGTTTCTCCAGAGCGGAGTTACCACCTACACTGCAAGAGTGGATACAGAGCTACCGTAGCTGCTTCGATCTTAAAAGCAAGAGGCTTTACAGATATCGTGAACGTGGTTGCTCCCTTTGAGCACTTTGCTTCTGTCGGTCTGGCAATGACCTCATCTGCCGATTGTAGCCTAGACTCAGCTTGACCATGAGCCGCAGCACAAGCCCCATATGAAGGCAAATGCTTTAAAGATGATGCCCATCTTCGAGCATGTCCAATCTCATTCTGTCAAAGAATGGAGGCAGGACATTCTGGCTGGAATCACAGTGGCCGTATTGTTGATCCCACAAGGAATGGCCTATGCCATGTTGGCCGGATTACCTCCTATCTATGGATTGTATGGCAGC
>JAHQVP010000357.1 GCA_019634275.1 Saprospiraceae bacterium | reverse complement strand
TTCAGCAAGGAAAAAGACGCACCCATGATGCGCAACTCCTGCAGTGGCAAATGATACCGCCATCTTCGAATCCTGTCGTTGATGTCATTCCTTTCTTTGTAAAATGGAGTGCTTCATCTTCTCACCCGGCTCAGCAGCTCTCCGATCATCACTGCCATCTTGTTTCGTTGACAATCCGCAATCCAGATCCCACGCCCCTAGTTGCTCTGCTTTCTTCATTGAACTTTGAAACAAAGGTGATGACCGGCACCGCCCAAATACAAGCGGAGATCAAAGCTGAAAATGGAAAAACAGTGATCCTCAACTAGCCAGTGACCATCAACTACAATCGGGACAAGTACCTGAAAGGATAAGATTGGTATCCTCTAGGGAGTACCCCTTTGGTAGCGCGGACAAGGAGGGCGTTTGTACCTCTTCCAGACAAACGGTCTTTTGACATTTTCGACAATGAAAATGAGGATGGTTGTCTTGATGGTTGTGTTCGGCACAATGAGCATCACATAGGGCGTACTTGGGATGGGTCGTCCCATCTACCGCTTTGTGGATCAGTCCCTTAGACTCAAAGGTTCGCAGATTACGGTACAAGGTGATGCGATCAAGCTTCTCGAGAGAAGATTCGATGGCCTGCAGCGAAAGGGCACTGGTAGATTGCAAAAAAAGATTGACCAAACCGATCCGTGTTTCGGTCTTGCTCAGGCCCACTGACTTCAAAATTTCTTGTGCTCGACTCACCCTGCAAAGATACGATCTCTCTTCGAGTCGTGTCAGAGAATGAAGGAGGGAAAAAAGGAAAGACGTAACTTTAAGAGGGATGATCATGTGTTTCAGGAATACTTTCGCAAGGATTATGGTTTGCTGCATTGCTGCCATCATTTTTGGCTGCGGTGGCAGCGAAGTACTGCCCGATGCCCTTTCCCATCTCTCGGAGGATCTTCCTGACGAGGTGTCTTTTAATTTTCATATCCGGCCCATTCTTTCTGATCGTTGTTACACTTGTCATGGACCCGATGAAAACAAGAGAGAAGGTGACCTTCGTCTTGACAGCTATCAAGCGGCTACTCAGCCAACCGTCGAGGGCAGTAAAGCCATCGTTCCTCATCGGTGGAAAAAGAGTGCATTGGCTCATAGAATACTGAGCACTCATCCAGATGAAGTGATGCCCCCACCCTCGTCTAAGCTGACGTTGTCCGATCGCGAGAAAGCCCTCCTATTAAAATGGATCGATCAGGGAGCAGCCTATGAGCAGCACTGGGCATTTGTCCCACCAACTCGAAATACAGAAGATGCACAGTCCATTGATTTCTTTATTGACCAGGCCCTGTCCACGCAAGAAATTGTTCCGAATCCGATGGCAGACAAAGAAACGTTGATCCGAAGGGCTCGTTTTGGACTCACCGGTCTACCCCCAACGATTGAGGAGATCGATGACTTCTTGCTTGATGCCAGTCCTGCCGCTTTCGACAATGTGATTGATCGTCTTCTCTCGTCACCCGCCTATGGCGAACGCATGGCGGCAGATTGGATGGACATTGCACGATACGCCGACAGTGATGGCTATCTGGACGATAAACATCGTGACTTCTCTCCATGGCGCGATTGGGTGATCCAGGCATTCAATCAGAACATGCCATATGACGAATTTGTCACCTGGCAGCTCGCCGGAGATCTCCTCCCCGACCCCAGTCAAGAGCAGGTATTGGCCACGGCCTTCAATCGATTACACCGGAAGAATTCGGAGGCGGGAATCGTCTTTGAAGAGTATCGGGTCGAATATGTGGCAGATCGCTTACACACTTTTGGAAAGGCCTTCTTAGGCATGACGATCGAATGTGCTCGCTGTCATGATCATAAATTTGATCCCATTTCTCAAAAAGAATACTACTCCCTTTTTGCATTCTTTAATCAGACGGCAGAAATGGGAACCGCGGTGTATGGTCCTGACCAGACTCCAGGTCCCTCACTCATGTTGAGCGACAGTGCGCAGGATGCTTTGATGGCATTCATCAATCAGGAGTTGACCACGACAGAAGCTAAAATTGCAGAACAAGAGAAGGCTTTTCAAGAGATAAGTCCATCCCATTTGACTGCTTCCGCCGTAGCCTCGAGCTACAAGAGCAAACTGCAGGCGCATCAGTCGTTTGACAAAGCAGTTGTCCAAAACAAGGATCAAAAGTTATTGCCTGATGAAGTGACTGGAGCTCCACCTGCCAAATTTAATGGAGGCACTCTTAAGGCTGGAGGAATCCAAGGCCAGGGCTACTACATTGAAGACTATGGCAGTGTTTCTATGGGCAAAGATGTGGGCTGGTTCGATCGCTTTAACCCTTTCTCTGTGAGCTTATGGGTATACCCTGCAGCGCACTATGAAGATGCTGGCCTCTTTACTCACTGTGAAGATATGAGGCTTGGCTATCGGGGCTATGGTCTACACTTGCAGGACAATCGGCCCCGCTTTATCATGGCCCACAGTTGGCCTTCCAACAGCATCGAGATACTAGGCAATCAAACACTGCCGCAAAATGCCTGGTCCCACCTTACGCTCACCTACGATGGATCCAGCCGGGCAAACGGGGTCAAACTATACCTCAATGGAAGCCCCATAGATGTAGAAGTAGTTGTCGACAATCTCTACAAAGGCATTACCTACACCCCGAACATCCACACCTATGGATTTCACGGATTTCGGTACGGGTATCGGGATAAGATCAAAAACATGCATGGCGGGGCACTCGACGAAATAAAAATATTTGATGATGTGCTCACGCATGCGGAAATACAGTATGGGCACAATGGTAGCATCGACCTCCATAACAGTGCACTGGTCAAGGCCCACTCCTGGCAAAATGACTTCGAACCTCACCAGGCTCTTAAAGATGCTTTACTGGCTCATCGACAGGATCTCAACGAACTGCAAAATAAGATCCCCGAAATCATGGTCATGGGTGACGGAGTGCCAAGAGCCACCTATGTACTCAACCGAGGCCTGTATAGCGAACCCACAGAGGAGGTGTCGGCTTCCACTCCGGCCGTTTTGTCTCCCGCATTCGATACATTCTCCCCCACACGATTGGGCCTCTCCCAGTGGCTGTTTCACGAAGACAACCCCTTGGCTGCCCGCGTAATAGCTAATCGCATCTGGCAACAGCACTTTGGTGAAGGGCTGGTCAAGACACCTGAAGACTTTGGCCTGCAGGGACAGTTGCCGTCTCATCCCGCGCTACTCGACTTCCTTGCAAATTACTTACGAGCTCATGATTGGGATCTCAAGGCATTGCACCGTCTGATCCTACAGTCGAATGCATATCAACGGAGTTCTCACCAGAATGGCCTGGACACTCAGGACCCGACCAATCGATGGATAAGCCGAGGACCGTCCTATCCACTAAGTGCGGAGATGCTTCGCGACAATGCCTTAGCGTTAAGTGGACTGCTGGTAAATTCCGTGGGCGGAGCGAGCGTCTACCCTTACCAACCTGAAGGATTGTGGGACGAGATCAGCAACAAGGTCTGGCGCTATCCATACCTTCAAAAGCCCGGTGATGGGCTCTACCGCCGGAGCCTCTACACCATTTGGAAACGGACCTCTCCTCCCCCATCCATGCTCATCTTTGATGCACCAGACCGTAGTTTCTGTACGGTAAAACGTCAAAGAACCAATACACCACTGCAAGCCCTGGCACTGCTCAATGATGTCCAGTATTTGGAAGCTGCTCGTCATCTTGCCTTGGCTTCGCTCAAGAAGCATGACACGGTTACTGAACAGCTGCACTACATGGCTCGATCCGTCTGGGGAAGAAATGCAAAACCGACAGAGCTGGAGGCCCTCATGGGTTATCATGCTGATGAGGTAGAAGCCATCATCACCGACCCCGAGAGCGCATTGGCCTACCTCAGCATGGGCTCTGTAGCGCCCATGGCTACGGAAGTCAATGCACACAATATGGCATTGGCAAAAGTGGCCCAGAATTTATTCAATACCTACGAAGGTCAAATCACTAAATAACTTCCATGACGCGCGCTCATCAAATGCACTCTCGCAGAGCTTTTCTCCAGAATACAGCCAGTGGGCTGGGGGCATTGGCACTGGGCACCCTGATGAATCCACTCCATGCCAGTGCTCAATCATTCCTCCAACCAAAAGCACGGCGAGTCATCTACCTCTTTCAGAGTGGCGGACCTTCTCAGCTGGAGTCCTTTGATTACAAACCCGCACTCGCCCAATGGCACGGCCAGGAAATTCCACCCTCCATCCAGAAGACGCAGCGGAACTCCGGCATGGTCGCCGATCAAGCCTCCTTCCCACTAGTACAGTCCATCTATGGTTTTCGTCAGCATGGTCAATCAGGAGCCTGGGTCAGTGAGCTCTTTCCTCAGACCGCCAAAATTGTAGACGAGCTCTGTATCGTGAAATCCATGTATACGGAAGCCATCAATCACGAACCAGCCGTCCTGTTCATGCAAACGGGTTCGCAATTGCAGGGACGTCCCTCCATCGGAAGTTGGTTGAGTTATGGGCTGGGCAGCATTAATGAGAACCTGCCTGGCTTTGTAGTACTGATTTCTAAAGGAGGAGGTGCCCAACCCTTGAATGCAGGTTCTTGGGGAAGCGGTTTCCTTCCTTCGCATCACCAAGGGGTACAATTCAGATCAGGAGCAGACCCGGTGCTGTATCTCAATAATCCACATGGGGTACACCGGGGTGACCGGCGCAGATCGTTGGATCTGATCGCATCGCTAGATGCCCAGCACCAGGCGAGTTGGGGAGATCCAGAGGTCGGCTCTAAAATCGCACAGTATGAAATGGCTTATCGGATGCAAGCCACCGTGCCCGAGGTGGTCGATATGAAGAGTGAACCCGATCACATCTTCAAACTCTATGGCGAAGATGCCCGCAAGCCCGGCACTTACGCATACAATTGCCTTCTTGCTCGAAAATTGGTCGAACAAGATGTACGATTTGTCCAGCTCTATCACATGGGTTGGGACCACCATGGCGGATTGCCGAATGGCATTCGATCCCAGGCCCGGCAGACAGATCAGGCCAGTGCTGCACTTGTCACTGACCTCAAACAGCGCGGCCTGTTGGATGACACCCTGGTGGTCTGGGGAGGTGAATTTGGTCGGACGAGTTTTTCTCAAGGTCGACTGACCGCCACGAATTATGGCAGGGACCATCATCCGGGATGTTTTACGATGTGGATGGCCGGCGGAGGCATACGTCCCGGCACAGTATATGGAGAGACAGATGATTTAGGATACAACGTAGCGCGTGATGGAGTGCATGTCCATGATTTTCAAGCCACCATGCTGCATCTGCTGGGAATAGATCACGAACAACTTACCTACCGCTATCAGGGAAGGCGATTTCGACTCACAGACGTACATGGACAAGTGGTTCAATCCATTTTGGCATAGACAATTTTTCCTACCTTAATTGGTCTGCAGCGAACCAAATCCAAATGAAACCAACATTCTGTCCGCCTGTTGTACGATCATGCTTTGTGCTCATTGTAGCATGTTGCTGTACCGCTCTACTGGCACAATCAGGACCTCATATCTTCGCCGACGACACCTGCATCATCCTTAACGAATTTGACAATGCCCAGATGCTGACCATCGAAGGCACACTGGATGAGTACATAATCTCTATACGCGACGAAGGAGACTCCTCGCTGGTGGATTGGGCCCATCCGGAAACCGATTTAAACATCGACCTGGAAGCCCTACCTGAAAATTCCGCCTATGTCCAATTGCAACATCAAACCCACGCTGCACTTTTTGTATGCGCTCCTCTGCCGGAGACATTTCCGGAGATCCGCTGGAATGAAGCCATCGGCTCATCTCGGTTGATTCCATTCTTCCCCGACACCAATGCCAATTATTTTGTGTACTACTATGCCCTTTCGGATGCTCCAGATTGCGCCCTCAAAATCAGCGGTGACTTTGCAAACGCCCGCTACCTGAGCTACACGGTCTACAACACGAGCACACGCAACGACATCGCCGACATCAGTGATTTTGAGCTTATCCCTTTGGCGCAACACGAAAATCCGTACAGCGAAGGATCCTATACCGAAGGCCAGCAGTATGAATTGGTGATTGGACCAGACCACCTGGACCTGAGTGCGTATCCCAATAAAGTCCAGTTCACCTCCGATGTGCCGGGAGTAGCGGTGTTTTTGCGATACTACTATCCCAGAAGTGACCACTACGGCAGTGTCGAGTTGCCCGAGATGCAATTCGTAACCGACCTGGGCACCAATAAGGCTCCGCCTCCACCACTCACCTCGGAAATCCTTATTGATCCCCAGGAAGTGATTGACCTCACGAATGATATTGCACGTTTGTTCTTCTCTATTGAGCGTTCGCGAGAGCGCATGTTTTTCCGGGCTACCAGCAATGCCACGGGCAATTTTGCCACACCCGACAATCAATATCTCATTTCTCCCGTCACGTTGGGCCAGGATGAAGTAGTGGTACTAAGATGGAAAGCGCCATCAGTGGATGAGGATTTCAGCAATCTGGGAAGTGCTCAAACACGATATTTCTCGATGAGTCTAAGCAATGACAATACGTTTACTGCGAGCACCCTGGGCAGTGACCAGATAGTAGTGGGCAGTGATGGCTTTATTACGCTGGTGGTGAGCCGTTCAGACCCCGAGATCGAAGCTGCGGCAGCCTCCGTCAATTTTATGGCTTGGGATGAATTTCTTGGAAATCGTGGATACCTCATCTATCGCAACCTGCTTACCCGGCCGGGATTTTCCGGGGACATTGCCAATTGTCCAACCGTTACGGACATACCTTTTCTGGTTGCCATAGCCCCTGGGCTCTATGACGCTGCAGGCCATATTGGAGCCTATGCCCCTCAAGGAGACAAAATGAGCAAAGCAGAGTTTCTAAGTACTTTCTAACCCACCAAGTCGAGCT
>JAHQVP010000356.1 GCA_019634275.1 Saprospiraceae bacterium | reverse complement strand
GATTCACACCCCCACCGGCCATCCACAGTGAGAAACATCCAGGATGATGGTCACGACCGAAGTTTGAAGCCGTGAGTCTCCCTTGAGAGTAGTTTGTGCGGCCAAACTCGCCGCCCCAGATGACCAACGTGTCATCCAGCATTCCGCGTTGTTTTAGATCATGAATGAGTGCAGCCGATGCTTGATCGGTTTCCTTGCATTGGACTTTGATAGCCCTGGGCAGATTTCCGTGTTGATCCCATCCCTGATGAAAGAGTTGAATGAAGCGAACACCTTTTTCAGCAAGGCGTCGAGCCAGCAGGCAATTGGCCGCAAAGGTGCCAGGCTTACGACTGTCTTCACCATAGAGGTCATAGATGTGATCGGGTTCATTGCTTACATCCATGACTTCGGGTACCGACGTTTGCATTCGGAAGGCCATTTCATATTGGGCCATGCGCGCCTTTATTTCAGGATCTCCAGTCGAGGCATATTGTTCTTGTTGCAAGTCCTGCAGACGATCAAGTTGTGCTCGTCGACTCTCTGGCGTGACCCCAGGAGGATTTTCGAGATACAGGACCGGATTTTTGCCAGATCGAAATTGTACCCCTTGATGCTCAGAGGGGAGAAATCCATTGCCCCAGGATCTTGAGTAAAGAGGTTGACCGGTCTTGTCCTTGGTGGTCAATACTACAAAGGATGGTAGATTATCGTTCTCGGATCCCATGCCATAGCTTAGCCAAGCTCCCATTGAAGGTCGTCCCGGAAATTGCGACCCAGAAAGTAAGAACGTGACGGCAGGATCATGATTGATGGCTTCTGTATACATGGACTTAACCAGGCAAAGGTCATCAACTACCTTGGCAGTATGCGGAAGCAGTTCACTGATTTCCATGCCCGACTGACCGTGGCTCGAAAATGAAAAAGGGGTTCCGACCAAGGGCAGTGAGCTTTGCCCTGCAGACATGCCCGTAAGTCGTTGGCCACCACGGACAGATTCGGGAAGTTCTTGTCCATGCATTTTTTGCAAGGTGGGTTTGTAGTCGAAAAGATCCAGTTGAGAAGGGGCTCCACTCTGAAAGAGATAGATCACTCTCTTGGCCTTTGCAGGTAACGATCCGTTAGGGCTAAGTGAACTTCTTGCAGCAAGAGGATTGGAAAGCATGCTCAAGGCAGCAGCACCCAGTCCGAGTGAGCCCCTGGTCAGAAAGTCCCTGCGAGAGTAGTGAGAATGTGTATGTTGGCAAAGGCTCATCTTCGTGTGTATGTTTCATCAGTGTTTAAGATGGTGTTGGTGACCATGGTCAGTGCTGCAAGCTGATCTGCGTCCTCAGATTTTGGATCGAAGGCTCCGACCTTCAGAAGTTGTTTAGCATGCTCAGGATCTGCTCTGAATTGAGTAAGCTGCTCTGTATAGATGGAGTGAAGAGTAGCCTCCTTAGATGCCGAAGCTTCCCGACTGGTCAGTAAAGTGTACGCCAGTCTCAATTGCGCAGCTACGTCATCAGGGTGTTCTTCATACACACGTACGGCCAATGCCTTGGAGGCCTCGACGAACTGGGGGTCATTAAGCAGCACCAGCGCTTGCAACGGAGTGTTGGTGACCTCTCTTTTGATGGTACAGACGTCTCGATTAGGAGCATCGAAAATGGTCATCGCGGGATGTGGAGAAGTCCGTTTTACAAAGGTATAGAGGCTTCTGCGGTAGAGATCATCTCCAGTGCTTTCTTCATAACGTAAGAGGCGGTGCGAAAATGTTCCCTTATCAATCCATAGCCCTTCTGGTTGGTAAGGTTTTACGCTTGGACCGCCTACGCGCTTTACGAGTAAGCCACTTGCTGCCAACGCATTATCACGAATCATCTCCGCAGGTAGGCGATAGGACGGAGATCGGGCAAGGAGAATATTGTCGGGATCAATTTCCAAATGTTCGGGAGTGATTTGAGCGGACTGCTGATAGGTTTCGGAAGTGACTATCAATTTTAGCAGGTTTTTGATGTCCCATTCGGAGTCTTGAAAATACCTCGCTAGCCAATCCAACAGAGCGGGATGTGATGGTAGATTTCCTTGCACCCCAAAGTCATTGGCACTTTTGACCAGTCCTTGTCCAAAGATCATTTGCCAATATCGATTGACGGCAACACGAGCCGTCAATGGATGGTCCGGGTGAAAAAGCCACTGTGCAAGACCCAATCGATTTTTTGGCAACGATTTTTCGAAAGCCAGGATACTCGAGGGAGTGCCAGCATCCACTTCTTTTCCAGGCTGGTCATAAAGTCCGCGATTGAGCACATGAGTCGGCCTTGGTTGTTCCATGTCGCGCATCACCATGATTTCTGCAACGGTATCTTGAATGGCTACTTGTTGCTTGACTAAGTCTCGAATTTGGCCATTGATGGCATGCTCGCGCCCAAAGACAAAAGAATGATGTGCTGCAAGATCCTTGTCTGAAGCAGGATAAGCGGGATCAAATAACTGTAGAACCTCGAGAGGAGAGAGTATTCGATCGAAAACCAGGAATTCGTCCATGATGCCTTCGAACACGCCGTTTTCGCCCGTAAATCCACGGTAGCTCTTGGCAATGCCCAAAGGACGATCGACTTCTAACTGAGCTCCGGGACCAATGGGTCGAATGTTTTTGGTCAAATGATTGCGTAAGACCTGCTGGTCCGCAGGTCGTCCATCTATATAAAGTTGGAGATCGCTGGCAGTACTTGTGCCGCCATACGTAAAGGCTACATGAGCCCAGGTATTGACAGGTATCTGGGCAGTGCTTCGCACGTGGACATAGTTGTCCGGCAATGCATGAATGAGTCGTGCATTTAGTCTGCCCTGGTCGTCGAGGTAAAAATCCCAACCGCGCCAGAAATTATTCTTGTCTCCTGCATTTCCTGCCAACACCTGAGTCGTTCCCGGTTGCTGCTTGCTGGTGTTGATCCAGAGCGCGGTTGAAAAAGGATCATGTACGTCAAAGAGCCCCACCCCATCTAGAAAGAGCACATCGTACTCTTCATCAAATTTTAACCCTTTGCCCCGTTGGCCTGGAACGGGAGTAGGTGTAGCTGGAGAACGATACTTGGCATCGCCATCTATGTGATGCCCTCCTTTTGACCGCACCGATACACGTTCCATCGGAAGATGAACCTGCAAGCCTCGTTTTAAATCAGGTGGGGAGGTGATGCCGGCTGATGTCCTGGCCATTTCGTCCAACTGCCCTTGTAATTCCATTTTGGCTGCTTGGATGGCGTCGATCCGTTGTTGCGTCTCTACGGAGGCAAGCTGCAGCAGAGGTCCGTAGTTCCCATCGTCCCCCGTCATGCCCAATTCCCGCACATTGTTGAAAAAAGCAGACATACGATAGTAGTCCTCCTGTGATATGGGGTCATATTTATGATCATGACACTTAGCGCATTCCATGGTTAGGCCAAGAATGGCAGTGGCAGTGGTGTTGGTCCGGTCGGCCACATACTCCAATCTAAACTCCTCATCGATGGCTCCCCCTTCTGCCGTCATGGGATGATTGCGATGAAACGCAGTGGCTACGATCTGGTCTCTGGAGGCGTTTGGCAAGAGGTCGCCGGCAAGTTGTTCAGTAATGAATTGATCGTAGGGCTTGTTTTGCTGAAATGCATTGATGACATAGTCTCGCCATGGCCACATATTGCGCCAACCGTCGGCATGCAAACCATGCGAGTCGGCATACCGTGCTACATCCATCCACTCCATGGACAATCGTTCTGCGCAATCACTAGTACTCAACAGAAAGTCCACGAGTGCTTCATATCGATCAGGATTCGTAGAGTTTAAATATCGATCGAGATCTTGAGGCGATGGAGGTAAACCGGTCAAATCCATATAGACCCTCCTGACCAAGAGTGTGGGATCTGCGGGTGGGGAAGGAGACAGATTGGATTCTTGCAGCTTTCTCCCTATAAAGTAGTCTACGGGATGCGTCTCTTCGTCAATCTCGGAAGATTCTGGTGGAATAAACGACCAATGTTTCTTGTAAGCAGCTCCCTGCTCAATCCACCGAATGAGTTTGGCCCGCTCGAGATCAGAGAGCAATAGTTTTGAATCGGGCGGTGGCATTATTCCCTCAGGGTCATCAGTCGTGATATGATGTACAAGAAGGCTTCTACCGGGATTTCTGGGTACGATTGCCCTCCCACCTCCTTCCAGTGCACCCTTGGCCATCTCTTCGATGTCGAGGCGCAGGTCTGCTTTTCGAGCGGCATCGTCCGGTCCATGACATGCAAAGCAACGATCGGCCAAGATAGGCTTGATGTCGAAATTGTAGTCCAACTCACCCTCTACCCCCGCGAGAGCTTCTTCGACGCCTGTCGACCAATCGGACCGACACGCTGCCATGAAGATCACCAGTATAAACACGCTGTACCTCATTACATCACTATTGTAGCAAAAAGAAAATTACGATTTTTTGCGTCGGCCACCTTCAGCCCAATTGCCTTAGGACTTCCTCGCTCGCAAGAGCATATCAGTGAATTCTTACTGGATATTCCCAAGTACGATTCATGGTATAGGGAAGTCTCCAAACCTTACCAGTGAGATCACCGAAATACAAATTTGAACGACTAAAGTGATGGCCATCACCATTCGCCCAAAAAAACCGAAAAGGGGGCTTCCCGCCCAGGACGGATCGGATATAGGAATGATTAAATCGACTGTTTTTAGTGATCGTATTTTTTCTCTCCCAAGTATCGATGGACAGCGATTCCCAGATTTCTATCTCTCCTCCTCCCGCCCAAAGTTGTGGTCCTGCTGCAGATGGAGCAACAATATGCAGATTGCTTCCCTGGATAAAGCTGCCCATGTCATAATTGTGGTCTGATTGAAATAGTGCTGTTGTCTTCCATGCAGCTCCATCCCAGCGTGTGATTTGCCATTGATATGGAGCAGGCGTAGGACCTGGAATGTGGCCATTGCTGGTCAAGTAGAGACAAACTGGAAAATCATTGGAATCGTAACGCATGTCCTTGAGGTAGACATTCTTACCCTGTGTGGCAAAGTCTTTGACCAAAGCACTGCCGACTACTTTATTTATGGGCGTTTGCACTCGACGACCAGCTGCATTTTGCCATGTATCACCAAAATCAGTGGATTCTACATAATATAAATCCGTGCGCTGATCGGGATGACCAAATCGATGCCTGCTAAAAAAAGTACCCACTTTTCCGTGCGGACTAGCAGCACTCACCTGATAGTGACCAGCCTTATCCTGCCCATGTTCGACGATCCCGCTTAGTTTTCGATCCGAGGTCCATTGGAAGCCATCTTTGCTGGTCTCATAATACAATTCCCTAACACCTGAATATTTGGTAAAGAAGTGGAAGTAGCCGAAGCCGTCCAAATACCACGGTTGGGGATATGTCATTTCTTCGGTAGAGATCTGTTGAAAGCGCTCTATACTTCGAGGAACAGCACTTCGATACTTGTATCCTGGTCTGACGGTTCCCCTGCCGCTCACAAATACCCAAATGTATCCTTCCGAGTCGATCATGATCGAGGGATTGTCGTGAGGATCATCAATGCCCAACTTATCATGAACAACTTTGGGGCGTTGTACCATTCCTGTAGCGTGATCATAGCAGCCAATCATACACAAGAGGTGTCGCGATAGAGAGTCGGGAGAGCCACCATAGACGAAATAAGTGCAATTGGTTGTGGAATCATAGGCGGCAAGTGGACGATGCTTGGCCGTATAGGTCCCTAATCCACCCGAATACTTGTCCCCATAGGGGTACTTTTGGCCAAGCTCAAACCAAATGCCCCTATATCCTAAGTCACTTGCAGGATTGATTTGACCCCAGGAAATGGTACTTCCCAGTAGGCAATAGATTAGGAACAGTTGGGTGCTGCGCCGTAAAATTTCCATATTGAGGAGTATAGCAATTGGATACTGAAAGGATGTTAAAATATGACTTTAGAGGAATTTAAGGGAATCAAGGACCTTGAAGCACTAGCGGGAACCTCCGAAGAATTGCGAAGCCTGTGGTGCGATTACAAAGACCAATGGCACGCTGCACATGACCTTGTTGATGGCAAGCCAGGATGGCAAGCCGCTTGGGTACATGCGTACCTACATCGCAAGGAAGGGGACCAGTGGAATGCAGACTATTGGTACCAGCGGGCTAATAAGACTCGACCTGGTCTAAGCCTCGATGAAGAATGGGAACACCTGGCGGCCTACTTCCTGCAAAATCAATGACAAGTTCGCTGCCTTGGAGCGACTGACGATATTGATTGCGGCATCAGCGAATTCGAGCTTGAATTCGTATTTTCAGATTTTAGCAAATAGTACATGATGAAAAGAAGAGATGCCATGCGTAATATATCCCTTGCAGCAGGCCTAATGCTCCTGTCGAAGGAAAATCTAGAAGGTGCCAACAGCGCTGCACAAGACTACGGACATTCCGTTTGCCGATGGTGCTTTAATTCCCTAAAACTTGAAGAACTGTGCGAGGCTGCTCAGGACATCGGCATCAAGTCCATAGAAATAATTGGCCCTGATGATTGGGATGTTGTCGCCAAATACGGTCTCACATGTGCGATGGGCAATGCACCATTTATCAGCCTCACAAAAGGGCTAAACGACCCTAATAACCATGCAAAATTGCAGGCTGGATATCCGGACTTGCTCCGTAAAGCAGCAGACAAGGGCATTCCTAACATCATTGCATTTTCCGGCAACAGAAATGGCATCTCGGAAGAAGAAGGATTGGAGCAATGCGCCATAGGGCTGGAACCCATTGTAAAGGAAGCGGAGAAGGTCGGCGTCATGGTCTCCATGGAGCTACTTAATAGCAAAGTGAATCACCCAGATTACCAATGTGATCGGACAGAATGGGGAGTAAAACTGGTGGAGAAAGTCGCATCCCCAAATTTCAAACTTCTGTACGATATCTATCATATGCAAGTGATGGAAGGAGATGTCATTGCGACCATCAATAAGTACAATGAATACATTTGCCACTACCATACGGCCGGGGTGCCCGGGCGCAATGAGATCGATGAGACGCAGGAGTTGAACTACCCTGCCATTATGCACGCGATACAGGATACCGGATACAAGGGCTGGGTCGCTCAAGAATTTATTCCAAAACGCGAGGATAAGATTGCAAGCCTTCGACAAGGAGTCAACATATGTACACTTTGATCCGCATGGCCCAATTGGGCGTCTTCTTTGTCACTCTTGGACTTTCCCTCCTGATCAGTTGCACCAATGAGTCATCTTCGGCTGCGAATGTAGAAGAGGAGATGCCCGCACTTTTTGTTGCGGACCCTCAGCCCATCGAGGAGGTGGAGGTGATCCCGCTCCCACTGGGGGCCGATGCACCAGATTTTCATCTCCCGGGCGTTGACGGGGAGTTCCATGATCTATCAGAATATGACAAGAGTAAGGTGTTGGCCATTATTTTTACCTGCAATCATTGCCCTACGGCCCAGGCTTATGAGGAGCGCATGATTGCATTGGCCGACGATTACTCGGTAGATGACCTCCAAGTGCTCGCGATCTCTCCAAATAGTCCAATCGGTCTTCTCTATGAAGAGCTAGGGTACACGGATCTCAATGACGATTATGCGGATATGGTCATTAGGGCGCGAGATGCGAACTATAATTTCCCCTACCTATACGATGGTGATGATCATAAGGCCTCGCTGCAATATGGTCCAGTTGCAACGCCTCACGCATTTGTATTTGACGAATCGCGAAAACTACGTTATCGGGGCAGACTGGATCAATTTGAGAAGCCAGGCAGTGGAGGAACCGCTCAGGATCTGCGCAATGCCATTGATGCAGTGCTGGAAGGCCAAGATCCTGCTCTGACGGAAACTAAAGCCTTTGGCTGCTCCACAAAATGGGCTTGGAAAACAGCATACAAAGTAAAGGTGGAAGAGGAATGGGCTCAGCGTGAAGTGACCCTGGAAAACATTGATCTTTCTGAGTTAAAGACACTTTATTCTAGCAAATCTGATAAAGTGCGACTGATTAATTTCTGGGCAACCTGGTGTGGACCATGCAAGATTGAGTTTCCGGAGTTTGTGGCCATTCAACGGATGTATGGACACCGGGACTTTGAAGTCATATCGGTTTCAACGGATCGATCTGAAAAATACGAGGAGGCGCACAAATTTTTGCAGGAAAAAACAGCTGCATTTCGCAACTATTTGATTGATATCCAAGACAAAGATAAACTGGTAAACGCAGTTAATCCCAATTGGAATGGTGCTTTGCCTTACACAATTTTAGTATCCCCAGAAGGTGAGATCCTGGAGAGCTGGGAAGGATCCATTGACCCCCTTGAGGTAAAGAGGGCGATCGTGAATCAACCGCAACTTGGGCGATATTTTTAAGGCATACACAAAAAATCATTTACTTGGAAAATAGAATTATTCCCACCCTAAGATATAGTGATCCCAATAAGGCTGTTGCGTGGTTGTGCGAGCATCTGGGATTCAGTATACACGTGGCGCATCCTTCTGATGGAGCACGCATCATCCACGCTCAGCTTGTCCATGGGAATGATATGATCATGTTAGGAGGTACACGCGATGATGAGTTTTCAAGAAATATGATTTTGGCCAGTGAGATGGACGGCAAGAATACGCAAAGCCCATACATCATTGTAGAAGATGTGCGATCGATGTATGAAGATTGCCTGGCTAAAGGAGTTGATATTGCGCTGGAGTTTAAAGCTGAAGAGTATGGCGGAGAAAGTTTTTCTTGCCGAGATCCTGAGGGAAATTTGTGGAACATTGGCTCATATAATCCATGGGCGTAACACAGAGCCAACATATTATTAGGAAAACAATCTTAGTGGTGCTGGTCCACGTGCTTTCACTATCAGCTGGATGGGCACAGTGTGGGGAAAAAAACCAAAATCATCTTGATAATTATTCTTTTTCTAAGGGAATCTCAGGCTGGATGACCGATGGGGAAGAGTTTTCTGTAGAAGTATTGGATGAAGGCACAGAGGATGAAAATGGATATTTGGTAATCTCTGGTCCCTCTTCACGCTTGCTTCAACGAGTGAGAGTACCCACCAATGCACGCTCCGTATGCGTAGGAGCAATGATTAAAAATACGGTTTCCAGTCCTTCGACTGGCTGGGCACTCCTCGAGATTAGCATTTTAGATCCCAGAGGTAAAACAATTAAAAAGGAGAGACTTCCTCTTTTAAAGCCCGGTACGCATTGGCAGAAGTTGCGTAAGAGTCTTGCCTTGCCCGCACAAGCGGCATCTGTTGCTATTCGGTTGGAGGCCAAGGCGCGACCGGAGCTACAAATGGATAATGAAGCTCGATTTGATGATGTATTTGTGCGTTTTGGAAAATAACCTTGTTTCTACCTTGGTATAATTAAAGGCCAATAACAAAAGACGTACCTGTCCCAATCTCTGAGGTAACTTGTATGGTTCCCTTGTGTTTATGAATGATCTGCCTGGATAGACTCAATCCAATGCCGCTGCCATTTTGCTTTGTGGTGAAAAAGGGAACGAAAATATTCTCCAATATTTCTGGAGAGATTCCAGGGCCATTGTCAGAAATACCAATTTCTACATTCTCGGTATCTAATTTTTGTACGGAGATTGTAATTTTGGAATTAGGCCTATTTTCCAGTGCCTGAATGGCGTTCTTTATAATATTAATTAACACCTGCTCCATAAGTCCCGCATCTACCAATACTTGAAAATCTTTGGGAGGATAAAGTTTTACGAGCTCAATGTTTTGTGCCGAAAGATCTGAGCTCAGAAGTTCGACTACACCATCAAGAAGTTCCAGCAGGTTGTTAGGTTCAAATTTTGGGGAAGGAACTTTGGTGAGTTGTCGATAGGTTTCGGTAAAATTTAGGAGACCAGCGGATCGTCTCCGAATGGCAGAAACGGCCCGATATACATCTGCGTGGTCTTCTTCATCTAGTTCCGGGTTTTGTAATATTTCTTCCGATGTTGCAGATAGCGACACTACGGGTGCTACAGAGTTCATGATTTCATGAGTGAGAATCCGGATCAATTTTTGCCAGGACTCAACCTCTTGATTTTCAAGTTCGGTGTGAATATTTTGTAGAGAATACAAGTGAAATTCATCATTAGCAAGTTTCAAGATGGTCTTTCGAATGGACAATTGCACAATATTGCCACTGATTAACAATTTGACCAATTTATTTTCACCGGGATTTATTTCTTGCAGTGCAATGAAAAGCGCCTCGTTATATTTTTTTATGCTTTCTAGGGTTGGAAAGTAAGATTTCCTTAGAATGGCTTGGAGTGATCTATTATGGAGGATGGTTTTATTGTCGCTATCGAAACATATAAGGCCAGTGTCTACATTTTCAATAATGGATTGCAAATATTGAAATTGAGCCTCTTTTTGAGATCGGATATCGCGAAATTTTTCATTGACCATATTAAAGGCGCCATGTAGTCTTTGAAAGGACTGGCCACTTGTCGTGCTTTCTGAAAAATTGACGGCAAAATCATCGTATTTGATATTGGTAAGAAATGTAGCGACCTCTTGGTTGGTTTTGTCTACAAAGCGAAAGAACGCCCACAGGAGCCCAATGAGAATGGGTATGAGCAGAACAAGCGTTGAATTCATTCCCATCGTTCCAATAGACCGAGCTGTCAGAACACCTACAAGTAAGATACCAAGTAGGTAAAGGATTGTTTTAATCTTGAACTCCCTCAGCATAGGAAACGGTGCAAATTATTGCAGCTGGAATTTTTCAATACGGCGATAGAGTGCTCCACGAGTCAGTCCGAGGTCTTGAGCTGCCTTAGAGACATTTCCATCGTTGACCTTCAGTGCTCTCACAATAAGTTTTCGTTCCATTCTCTCCAAATTGAGCGAATTCTGTTCGTTGGGACTGCCTAAGTAGTCATTTGATGCAAGGGATGAAGTGGGGAAGGCAAGCTGTGCAGATTCGGCTAGAATTACTGCTCGTTCAATGGTGTGTCTCAATTCCCGAATGTTGCCAGGCCAGAGATGCTTACGCAGCGAATCTATAGCCTCCGCAGTCAGTATGAGCTCAGGGCGATCGTATTTCTCGCTGAACGTTTTGAGAAAATGATTGGCAAGCGTGGGGATGTCTTCAATTCTATTGCGCAAAGGGGGCAGCACGATCTCTACTGTATTGATACGATAGAGTAGGTCTTGTCGAAACTTATTCTCATTGACCATTTCGTGTATGGGCATGTTGGTGGCGCAGATAAGCCTAAAATCCACCTGTACTGGTGTCGAACTTCCGAGGGGAATGATGGCCCTATTTTGCAGTGCGGAGAGCAATTTGGCTTGCGACGGAATGCTGAGATTTCCAATTTCATCAAGAAAGAGGGTTCCTCCCTGTGCAGATTCCATTCGGCCGATTCGATCTTGCTGAGCGTCAGTAAACGCCCCTTTTTTATGCCCAAATAGCTCGCTTTCGAATAGTGAATCCGGAATGGCACCAAGGTCTACTTTTACGAAGGCGGCTGAGCTACGGCCCGATTTTTGGTGAATGATGCGGGCTGCTACCTCCTTTCCCGTACCGTTTTCTCCAAGGATCAGCACGTCAGCATTGGTACTGCTGACCTTTTGCATTTTCCTATTGATTTCCACCATTTCGCCACTGGCCGCGATGTAGTCTTCGCTCGGGGCCTTTGATGCGGTTGCAGATTCGTCTGATGCGTCAGCACCTGTTTTGGCCGTTATGTACGTTTGCTTGACCGTCTGGACCAACTTATCGTTGTGCCAGGGCTTTTCGACAAAATCGGTTGCTCCAGCTTTTAATGCCCTGACAGCCAGCTCCACATCTCCATGTGCAGTAATGATGATTACCTCACTGTCTGGGCGCAATTCTTTGATTTTTCCAAGCCATTTGAGGCCCTCTTGGGCACTGGTGTCTCCACGGTGAAAATTCATGTCCAGCAACACGATATCAGGCTCATGAGTTCTGAGCAATCGGGGCAGGTGGTAAGGGTTGGATTCTGTGATGATCCTTCGAAAATGCTTCTTTAGCAGCATCTTTAGTGTCAGTAGAATATCAGGATCATCATCCACCACTACGATTACTCCTTCTCTGGACTCTGCTGACTGTTTATTCATGTTTACTTCCCTCCGATTAAGGGTTGTTCGTTTTCGCACAGTTAAGATGTCCATTTTTGGACACATTTCAAGACATATATATTGTCGATATATATAATACACTAATAATAAGTGTAGTAGCCTTTTGGCATGACCATTTCAGTTGGCTCATAGGTAGCTTCAGCCTTCCCTTTCCAATATCTGTCTGAATACTACTGTCATGAAGAGCGCTCCTACTATCTGTTGATTAAACGATGAAATCATGTTTTTAAACCACATCAAAACTGCACTTCGGCAGATCACGCGCAACGGTAGATTTTTTGCCATTAATATTTTGGGACTGAGTTTGGGCATGGCCCTGGTCATTCTCATCTCCGTATTTGTGCGCCATGAAATGGCCTTCGATCAGTGGATGGAAGATGGCTCGCTCACCTATCGCGTCTACCGCATCGGTAATCATGGTGAGACTGCTTGGACGCCTTCTCGTCTCGCAGAAAAGATGGGCAATGACTATCCCGAAGTGGCGTCTTCCACTGGTTGGGGGCCCATGGGCGATATCCTGGTCACGTATGCCAATAACGATTGGTATTTGGATAACACTGCTCAGGTGGACAGTACTTTTTTTGACGTCTTGCCGATGGAATTTTTGGCTGGGGATCGGAAAACCGCATTGGATAACCCTAATTCGGTTGTGCTTTCCGAAGAATTGGCGACACGCATTTTTTCTGAATACAATCCTATTGGAGAAGTGATCACTATTGATGGGGGTTCTGAGTACATCGTGACGGGAGTACTTCGAAAAGAATCCAAACGATCTCATATCACTTCAGACCTCTTTATTCGATTTACACACTATGGCAATGTCTGGCGATATAACAATCGAGCTACCTACGTCAAATTGCGCCCTAATTCAGATCCGCTTGCCCTGGCACAGAAGGTTAAGGCCGACGTGAACCAATTGATCACTCAGGAGTACATTGCCAATGGCAACTCGGCTGAGTCAGTCAGGCTGTATGACTGGGCTCTGCAGCCCCTGCAGGACATCTATCTTCATTCTGAAGGTTGGACTGCACAAGGGGAGAAGGGGAGTATTCGCATGGTGTTCATTTTTGGTTTGATTGCGCTGATTGTCCTTCTGGTGGCCATCGTCAATTTTGTAAATCTCAGTACAGCACAAGCAAGCCAAAGAAGCAAGGAGATCGGAGTGCGGAAAGTCACCGGTGCTGGTCGCGGCCTGCTTACGCGTCAATTTTTGGTAGAGTCCGTAATCGCATCTCTTGTTGCGGGCGTCGGCGCAATGGCTCTGGCTGAATTGTGCCTGCCTTATTTCAATCAGATCGTTGATCGTCAGTTGCATATAATTGGAGCAGATTTCCCTTTTGTCCTGTTCGGAACCTTTGTGTTGGCGATTTGCACTGGCCTATTGGCTGGTGTTTATCCTGCCTTCATTATGGCGGGATTTAAGCCCGCAAAGGCACTGAAGTCAAATTTCTTACAGATCGGGCATAAAAGTGCTTTTCGCAAAGCACTGGTAATATCGCAGTTTGCCATCTGCCTCACACTAATGATTGTAATGGCATTTATCTATCGCCAGGTCAACTATATGGTGAATGAAGATCTTGGGTTTCAACCAGATCAGGTTTTGACAATTCCAATTAATGCACAGGGTACTGCTGATCGAGTGCATGACCTTAAAAGTAAGTTTAAAGAGATTCCAGGTGTTCAGGAAATAACCTTAGCCTCTGCGTTTCCTGGTGAATTCCTACCAGATTGGAATATGATTATTGAGGGACAGGTAGAAGCTCCGGCGCCCTATGTCCTATTTACAGATGAAGATTTCATCAAGGCACTGAATATTGAGGTATTAGAGGGACGATTTATTGATGATGATATAGAAGAAGATCATCACAGCAACTTCGTGGTCAATCGGGCATTTGTGGATAAATATGGAATCACAGAAGCCATTGGAACCAGAATCAAATGGGATAGCGACGAACAGTTTGGACAGATCATAGGGGTACTCAACGATTTTCACTTTCGAGGGCTTTCAGAAAAAATCCAGCCTCTGGTGATAAATGCGGACAATTGGCGAAGTACCGTAGGCATTAAGATTAGTGGCGATCGCATCGAGCAAGCCATTCCACAGATTGAAGCACTCTGGTCAGAAATTGAGCCCGCTTTTCCCATGCGGTACTCCTTTTTGGATGACGATTTTGATGCTCTTTATTCGAGTCAGGAACGATTCGGCAGAAGTATATTATATGCGACCGTCTTGACACTCTTTATTGCATTATTGGGTTTGTTTGGACTGACGGCCTTTTCGGTTCGGAGACGCACAAAGGAAATTGGCATTCGCAAAGTCCTGGGTGCTTCGGTAGGGGGAATCGTGGGTTTATTGGCAAGAGAACACCTCAAATTGTTATGTGCTTCTGCAGTCATCGCATTGCCCATCAGTTATTTCTTTGCCAATCAATGGTTGGCTGATTTTGCATACCGTACGACGATGGTTTGGTGGATTTTTGCCGGAGCAATACTTCTCATCCTGCTGCTTGGATTTTTCACTGTTTCTATTCAGACTGCGAAGGCGGCTTTAGTGAATCCGGTGAATAGCCTTGAAGAAAACTAGGACCTCAAGACATTTAATAATCGAAAATTAGTTCTGTACATCATTATGTGGCGAAATTATCTAAAACTGGGTTGGAGGCATATCCAACGAAATAGAAATATTACTGCGATCAACTTTATTGGTTTGGTGGTGGGCATGACGGCCGTCATCTTAATCTGGCAATACGTGGATTTTGAGCGTAGCTATGATAAATTCCATGCCCAAGGGGATCAAATATTTCGTGTCCAGACAGATAGAATCAAAGATGGAATTCCCTTCATGCAGTTTGCTGGCGGGGCAGCATGTGCCGGACCCGTTATTGCGAGGAATGTTCCAGAGGTAGAGGATTATGTAAAATTAAGGGGCCCGAATGAGAGCTTACTTCACTATCATTTTGATCAAAAACACGTGGTGGATGACGTCTATTTTGCCATGGGTACGTTTTTTGATTTTTTCTCTTTCGAACTTCTGGAAGGAGATGCTGGCACGTGCTTGAAGGAGCCCTGGACGGCTTGTATTACAAAGACTCTTGCTGATAAAGTATTCGGCCCTGAAAATCCAATGGGAAAGACCATTGTTTTGGAGAATGAAGCGGAGTACGTAGTCACCGGAATAGTGGCAGATCCACCGGAGAATTCGCATCTAGGATTTAGTGTTCTCCTTAGCTACGCTACTTTTTCGGATGTTTTTGTGTCAGACAATGAGAGTGAAACTGCTTGGTATTGGGACGGATATTTGACGTACTTAAAACTGAAACCTAATACAAATTGGCAGGAATTAGAGCCTAAGTTTAAGGAAGCTATGGCAGCAACCTATGATGAAGAAGTGGCTGAGAGTACGGTTTTTTCCCTGCAGCCACTTCCCGACATTCATTTGACGTCAAATCTGTTAGGAGAAACCAAACCTCCTGGTGATGGTACTGCAGTCAAGTTTTTGTTCTTGGTGGGCATCTTAATTTTGATCATTGCGTGGTTTAACTACATAAACCTGACAACGGCCCAGTCCATGAACAGAGCTCGTGAGGTTGGCATCCGCAAAGTTATCGGATCTAATCGCTCAGCTCTAATTAGACAATTTATGACCGAGGCAGTTATAATTAATGCCATAGCAATCATATGCGCACTTATTTTCGCGACTCTGCTTGGCCCTGCTTTTGTAAACATGGTGGATACTCCCATGCCTACTTCGATTTTTGATAATCCGAGGTTGCTGATGATATTATTGGCTTGTTTCGGACTAGGTACTTTCTTAACCGGCATGTACCCGGCGTTGCTCCAGTCGTCTTACAAGCCGATTCAGGCATTAAATCCCAATTTAAATAGAGGCAGAATCAAGGCGCAATGGGTAAGAAAGGGATTGGTCGTATTCCAGTTTGGCATTTCCGTAGCATTGATTGCCAGCACGCTGGTCATCTATAATCAGATGCGGTATATGCAAAAGCGAGACCTTGGTATTTCTACAGAGAAGACGCTGGTGATCGAAGGCCCACTTTTTAGAGATTCCACCTACTTGGAGCTCGGTGAGACCTTTAAGACAGAGTTGGCTATGCTGCCAGCAGTTAAATCAATATCAGGATCAAGTTCCGTTCCTGGAGAGCGGATAGGATGGACCGCAGGGATACAGAAGTGGGGGCAAACGGAAGAAGATGAGAATTATGGCTTTCGTGCTATTGCTGCCGATCCGGAGTATAGCGATCAGTATGATATGGAGATCATTGCAGGTCGAAGCATGTCAAGGGACCATGGTGCTGATGCCTCTTCATGTTTACTTAATGAGGAAGGGGTAAAGGTCTTTCAATTCGAATCACCGGAATCTGCACTTGGTGAGGAGATAAATTTCTGGGGACAACGCGTCCAGGTGGTTGGAGTGGTTAGGGATTTCCATCAGGCTTCACCAAAGGCAAAGATTGAGCCGATCATCCTACGAAACGTAGCGCAGAACTGGATGCTCAATTATTTTTCCGTCAAACTTGTATCTGACGATATGTTGAGTATGGTTGAAAACATGAAGGGAACGTACGACCGTGTATTTGGGGCCAATAGCCCCATGGAGTACTTCTTCCTGGATGAGCATTATGATCAGCAGTATAAGTCAGAGGCATTATTTGGCAAAGTGTTTACGTTCTTCTCCGGTTTGGCGATCTTAATTTCCTGCCTCGGTCTGTTGGCACTCATTGCATTTGTTGTGGAGCGAAGACGCAAAGAGATTGGCATTCGCAAGGTGCTGGGATCTTCTATTTCGGGCATTGTGATGATCCTTTCCAAGGATTTCCTATTCCTGGTGATCATTGCAGCAGTGCTTGCCATACCTGTGGTGCATCACTTTATGAAGGGATGGCTTGACGGTTTTGCTTACCGTATCGACATGGAATGGTGGGTATTCTTGGTCGCGGTCTTATTGGCAGTTGCCATCGCCTTTTTCACAGTAGGGTACCAGAGCCTGGTAGCAGCCAGACAGAATCCCGTGGATTCACTCCAACAGGCATAGTGATTGTGCGCAAACAGACAGCAGGGTGTCCAGTATTGGACAGTTTTGGTGTACATATGTAGATGTGTGTATGTGTAAATCACTAAAAAACAATAAATTATATTTTTGGCATGGCTATTTCATGCTTAAAAGAGTAAGCGCATTATAATACATGGATAAGAAGATTGAAAAGAAGAAGTGGGGATGGCCAAAGATCGCAGTGATCGCTTTGCTGGCCGCTGGAGCAGCCTACTTTCTATGGACACTGTATCAGTCATCCGGCACCTCTCGACTCAACGTAGTACAGGAGAGGTTGCTGCTGGATACGGTGAGGGTTGGAGTCTTTCAAGAGTATATTCCAGTGACAGGCGTAGTACAACCCATTAAGACTGTATTTATCGATGCCGTTGAAGGAGGCAAAGTAGAAGAACGAGCGGTAGAAGATGGAGCCATGGTAAAGAAGGGTGACATCATTGTGCAACTCTCAAATCCCGATTTGCTTCTCAATTTCCTAAATCAAGAAGCCAATATTATTGCACAGATCAATCAAATTAGGAATACAACCCTCTTGATGGAGCGCCAAAGTCTTAGTCTCGAGGAGCAGTCTTTAGATGCACAGTTTCAAATTGACCTGATCTCTAAAAGATTAGAGCGCAATAAGCAACTTTATGAAAATAAAGTCATCTCTAAAGTAGAGGTGCAAGAGATGGAATACGAATATGAGAATCTGCTCCGAAGACAGAAGTTGTTTAAGAAGACTATAGCACGAGACAGTGCCTATCAGGTGCTACAGCAACAACAAATGCAATCCAGCATTGACCTTATGGAACGTAATCTCGGGATCACGCGACAAAGTCTAGACAATCTGATTGTCCGTGCCCCAATTGATGGGCAGATTTCTGGTTTGACATTAGAAATTGGGGAGTTGGTCCAAGAAGGCGAAACCATAGGAACAATGGACAACCTGGATAATTTTAAACTGCAAGTACGAGTGGATCAGTTTTATATTTCACGCGTGTTTCTGAATCAAGAGGGTTCATTTGATTTTGCCGGGAAGACATACTATCTGCGCATTCACAAGATTTATCCCCAGGTCACCAACGGCGCCTTTCTGGTGGATATGATATTTATAGACGAGACACCCAGTGGAATCAAGCGAGGCCAGTCCGTATCGGTAAAACTGGAGCTAAGTGCAGAGGAGGAAGGGCAACTACTGGCCAAAGGAGGATTTTATCAGACCACAGGAGGAAATTGGGCGTATGTTGTTGATCCCAACACGGGAAATGCCACCCGCAGAACAATTCGCTTGGGTCGCCAGAACCCCAACTATTTTCTGGTAGAGGAGGGACTTGACAATGGTGATGTTGTCATCGTCTCTAGCTATGATAATTTTGGCGAGAAAGATGAATTGGTTTTAAACTAGATTTTGATAATAAATTAGGACAGTTTTAATAAATAATTATTTGATGATACGCACGGAAAAATTAACCAAGGTATATCGCACTGACGAGGTCGAGACCACTGCGCTCAATAATGTTGAGATCAACATTAAGGAAGGCGAATTTGTCAGTGTTATGGGACCTTCTGGTTGTGGTAAATCGACATTGCTCAATATTTTGGGAATGATCGACAGTCCTACTGCAGGCAACTACTTCTTTAACGAAGAAGAAGTCGGTCATCTCTCCGAACGTGGACGATCGAATGTGCGCAAGCACAATCTGGGATTCGTGTTTCAGAGCTTTAATCTAATCGATGAATTGACCGTTTTCGAAAACGTAGAGCTCCCCATGCTGTACACTAAGGTGCCAAGATCAGAGCGCAAGTCAAGGGTGGAAGAACTCTTAGAAGGCATGAACATTATGCACCGTAGAAATCACTTTCCTCAGCAATTGTCTGGCGGACAGCAACAGCGTGTAGCCGTTGCACGTGCAGTAGTCAACAAACCTAAGTTGATTTTGGCGGATGAGCCTACGGGAAATCTTGATTCTGCTAATGGTGATGAGGTAATGAAGATGCTAGCTGACCTGCACGCTACGGGCACTACCATTCTGATGGTTACCCACTCACAGTATTGTGCAGAGTTTGGCAATCGCATTATTCGAATGCTCGATGGTCAGGTCGTGACAGAAAACATCGTCAAGCAATATTTGTAGCAGTTGGAAACTTGGTAGGGTGGTAAACAAGGGATCATGCGGAGAGGAAACGCTTCGCTGAGGAAGAAGAGGAATTGTTCTTATAAGAGGTCTAGTTCCCATACTTGCTAGAAATTAATTTATGAATCGATACGGAAAGGAAAATGCATTTCTTCACTAGTTTTTCGGCACTATTCTCAGAAATCAGGGAGAGCCTAAGCGCTAATCTCACAAGTGATCTAACTTCTCCACATGATCCTTTAGATATGTATAGATATCGCACAAAATTTTTGGATGTACCCTGTTCGAAGCCTTCAGCAATGTTTGTCGATATTGATATTACAGCCCGCTCGATCTGTTTCTTAAGAGAATATTGTCGACACTCGGCAAATTCCTCAAATACCAACTCCGCAAGAGACATTGCCTCTTGCCAAACAATAAGGTCTTCAAATCTACTTCGTGCCATTAGCGAGAAAGATAGGGGATCTTGCCTACATCCTTACTTTCTTTCGTCTTCTTCCTCTCTTTCCACTTCTTCCTCAGATTTCACTTTCTTTCAGCGAAATCTTATGACTAACACATGATCAGACTTTCCAATATCGAACGTTTTTACAAAGCAGGCCTCACCAAGACGTGGGTTCTGCGTGATATCAACTTGGAGATTAATGAGGGGGAGTTCGCAACCATCATGGGACCAAGTGGATCGGGAAAAACGACCTTGCTAAACATTATTGGAATGCTTGATACTCCTGATCAGGGAGAGTATGAATTTTTAGAAGAACCCGTACATAAATTTAGAGAACGACGAAGGACAGAATTGCATAAGCACTATATCGGCTTTGTTTTCCAGGCATACCACCTGATTGACGAGTTGACGGTATACGAGAACATTGAGACCCCGCTGCTGTATCGAAAGATCAAGAGCAGTGAGCGCAAGGCCATGGTCGCCAACTTGCTTGACGAGTTCAACATGGTAGCGAAAAAAGACCTCTTTCCACATCAATTGTCCGGAGGTCAGCAGCAATTGGTAGGAGTCGCGCGCGCCATTATCGGCAAGCCTAAATTATTGTTGGCCGACGAACCTACCGGAAATTTACATTCCTCACAGGGAGAAATAATTATGGATCTTTTCAAGCAGTTGCATGCGGATGGGATGACAATTTTGCAAGTCACCCACTCGGAAAAGAACGCTCAATACGGAACCCGAGTCATCGAAATTGAAGATGGATATATACGGAGGGATTACGCTCCCTAACGCTGCGTAGTCCCTTCCGTCCAACTTCCATTCCTGCCATCTCCTCTTCTCAACTTATTGAAAAGTACAGCATAGCCTGTTGTGACATGGATGTTCGTCCTATCGCATGCATGCTACTGCTGGAATAGCACTTGGAATTATTTCAAACAAGTAATCAAATGATCAGGAATTATTTTAAGACAGCATTGCGAAGTCTAAGAAGCAGTCCTTTCTTGAGTCTCATACATATTATTGGATTGGCGACGGGAGTGACCGCCTGTGCACTGATTTTTCAATATGTGCACTTTGAGAATAGTTTTGATAAATTCCACGAGCACGCTGACGATATCTATCGGGTGCCGATTCGATATTCCGAGGGATTTGGCCCTTGGCCAAGGACGGCTGCTAATCATCCTGCAACCGGCCCAACACTCTATCAGGAATTTTCAAGTATTAAGGCGTATGCCAGGGTCTTGCATCCCTCCAATATAGGGGCAAATGTAAAACTGACATCCATTTCCCGAAGTGGTCAAAAAGTAAGTGCATCTGAGGATAATGTCTTCATGACGGATTCTTCATTTTTCGAAATCTTCAGTCATGAGTTTATATACGGTGATCCGGAGACCGCACTGGACCATCCAGATAACATTGTGCTCACGGCTCCAATGGCGTTGCGATACTTTGGCAGTACCGATGTCGTCGGGAAGGAATTAATTTATAATGATCGCAATAGATTGCAAGTGACAGGAGTAATTGCGAAGGTACCTGACAATGCACACTTGCAGTTCGATGCTGTATACACGCGAGCATTCATGCATCGGGCAGGAGTAATTGATTCCTGGATATGGCCGGAATTTCATACCTATTTGTTATTGGAGCCCGGAACCGACCCGCAGACTATTGAGGCGAGACTGCCTGCCATTATAGACAAGCACATGACCAATATTCATAAAGAATATGGCTTTCAAACCTATTTCTCTCTACAACCCTTGATTGACATTCACCTTAAGAGCGATTGTGCAAACGAGCTTTCGGCAGCAGGAAGCACCCGCACGGTACGCTTTCTTTCTTTGCTTGGGATAATTGTATTGCTTTTGGCTTGGATTAATTATCTCAATCTGGCATCTGCTCGATCCACCAGTAGGGCAAGAGAGGTGGGCGTTCGAAAAGTGGTAGGTGCCCTTAGGATTCAACTTGTTATGCAGTTTATCGTTGAGGCTTCTTTGGTATGTGCGACTGCCATTTGCATAGGATTATTCGCTGCCAATGCCCTCTTGCACCCATTCTCAGAACTGGTGCAGCGAAATATTGGCAATGCCTTGATTGGATGGGAACATTTGTCAGCCCCACGAAACCTGCTGATCATACTGGCAGGTATCGTGCTTTCTGGGATACTGGCAGGCATCTACCCTGCACTGGTTTTGTCTGCTTTTCGACCTGCCCAGGTACTTAAGGGTACATTTTCCAGATCGAGGCAGGGTGTCCACTTTAGGAGAGGATTGGTGAGTATACAGATGGCGCTTTCTATTCTTTTGATCGGAGGAACGCTTTTGGTCACTACTCAGCTGTCCTTTATGAATTCAAAAGATCTGGGCTACAGCAAGGATCAAATATTAGTGGTGAGGGCTCCTCTGATCACGGATTCGCTTAGTTATGTCGCCGCAAACGCGATTCCAGACAGAGTGGCGACGATTGGGGCGGTTTCCTCTGTTAGTCGATCTTCAGAGGTTCCAGGCCGATTGATTGCTTTCCGGAATCAGACACGGACTGTAGGTGCACTTGAGGAAGAAGGGGCATCGACATATCTGCAAAGCATTGATGATAAGTACCTCGAGACATTTGACGTGGATCTTGTTGCCGGGAGGAATTATGTTATCGAAGATCGAACAAATCCATTTGATTCCACATTGGCGCGCATCCTGATTAATGAAACGCTAAGTGGAGTTTATGGATTTGATAGTCCGGAAGAAGCTATTGGTCAACAAGTACTATGGAAACTTGGTGAAGAGTTTCGGCGTGGAGAGATATTGGGTGTGGTTGCTGATTATCATCAGCGTTCACTGCGAGAAGCCTATGATCCAATATTATATTATTTCCCATCGTATGACAATTGGAGGTATTATTCTATTAGCTTGAAACCTGGAGATTGGTCTGCAGCTCTTGCCGAGGTAAAAGCAATTTACGCGAATCATTTTCCCGGTGATATTTTTGAATATTTTTTTCTGGATGAATATTTTGATAGACAATATCGAGCAGATCAACAATTTGCGAAAGTCTGCAGAACCATGGCGCTCCTAGCGGTGTTCGTGGCAGGCCTTGGATTTTTAGCCCTTTCGATGTTGGTAATTAGTCAAAGACGGAAAGAGATAGGAGTACGAAAGATACTTGGAGCGAAGTCTCTGAAAATCATGATGCTGATCTCCAGGGAATTTATGGTACTGCTATTGATTGCTCAGTTGCTGTCTCTGCCCTTTATGATACATTTTGGTAAGGGGTGGTTGGATGGATTTGCTTTTAGTGTTGGAATGAACTGGTATGTATTTGCGGTGCCGGTGATCCTATTTGTTGTTATCATCTTGAGCATACTGGGAGTCCAGCTTGTCAGAAGTTCTGCACTTGATCCAGTGCATGCTCTTAAGCAAGAATCATAAATAAATGGAGTCTGGATAAATTAGGATGTCATGATTAAGAATTTTCTCAAAGTAGCTTGGCGTAATCTTATCAAGCACCCGGTTTACTCGGGAATAAATGTACTGGGATTAAGCATTGGGATTGGGACTGCGCTCCTCATGATTCTCTTTGCCCGGCATGAATGGAGCTTTGATACCTTTCACTCCCAGAAGGATAGTATTTATAGAGTATGGGTCAAGGAGTTTGTGGAGGGGCATACGCATTTTAACACCGTTACTCCCATTGTTGTCGGGGACGCCTTGGAGGAGTCCTTTCCTGAGGTTGAACGATTGACTCGAATTGTAAGTGGAAATTACTTGATCCGGTCTCGAACGGAGGCGTCAAGTCAAGAGAATGTGTTTTTTGCAGATCCCCAATTTCTCAGGGTCTTCGATTTCAAGATGTTATTTGGGCATCCATCATTAGAATCACCAACCGAGATCATAGTAACAAAGGCCGAAGCAATCAGACATTTTGGGCGAGTCGATGTGGTGGGAGAAGAACTTGAGGTTAATATCAATGGTGAGTGGAAATCGCGCAGCATTGTGGGAGTCCTTGCAGATGTTCCACCAAATTCTAGCCTTCAGTTTTCTTATGTAGTTCCTTATGCAGTATTTGATGCTGGATTGTCGGAGAATGCACGTGCTTGTTGGACTTGTGTATTTGGAGAAACGTATGTGTTGCTGGATGAGCATGCCAGCATGGATGTCTTGCAATCGATGGTAACGACCTATTTCGATAAAGCGGTCGAGGACATCTATCCGGCAGGGGACTACCAGATAGGATTTCAGCCACTGGAGGAGGTACACTTATCTAACGATTATCCACAAGGAATTGCTTCTGTAAGCGATGGTCGATATCCCGTGATCATGCTGGGCATTGCGCTGCTAATTCTTTTGTTGGCAGGGATCAACTATGTAAATCTCGCTGTAGCGAGGTCGATGACACGACATCGTGAAGTTGGGATTCGAAAGGTGGTGGGTGCTGGCCAAGGACAAATTGTTTTTCAGCACTGTAGTGAGGCGATTCTATTGACTGCTGTTGCGACAGCCTTTGGAATATCAATTGCCTATTTTTTGTTACCGCAGTTCAATATGCTCTTCGGTCAATCTTTGCAATTATCGATGACGCCTTCCCTTTTGCTGGGCCTAGGTATAGCCACTGTAATAATTGGTGGAGCAGCTTCTTTGTATCCGGCAGCCATCTTATCGCGCTTTAAACCTTTAGATGTGCTATCAGAGCAGATGGGTACGTCAAGGGGGAGTAGGCAGATTGTTTTGCGTCTTCTGGTCGGATTTCAATTTTTTCTGTCAGTGGGGCTTTTGGTTGCTGCTCTTGTCGTAAAGCAACAAGCGGCCTATTTAAGTGATCGTAATTTGGGTTTTGACAAGACCGCTACCATGATTGTACCATTTGCCAGCACTGGATCTTTCAGTGAGGATATGGCAGCTGCAGATGGTATCGCCCAGCGTCTTAGGAACGAACTGCGAGGCAGTTCCATTGATGCTGTCACGTGCTCCAATCATGTTTTTGGTAGTCAAGGATGGATGAGGCTTGGTTTCATGGACGATGGATCAAATTCCTTTCGCTCTTTTCGGTTAAATGGGGTAGATGCTGACTTTGTCTCCAGCTATCAACTGCAACTGGTGGAGGGGTCTGATTTTCAAGCAGATCAAAGTGATGTCGATCAAACCGTCTTGGTGAATGAAGCTTTTGTCCGGGAATATGGTTTGGAAGGGGCTGTTGGATCCGTGCTTCCTGGACCTTTCAGCGCTTTTCGCATCAGAGGGGTACTAAGGGATTTTCATTTTGCCTCCCTGCATCAAGAAATAGAGCCACTTGTTTTGGCGTCTGACCCTCTTGCGATAGCGCGGGTTTCTCCAGATCTTGTGACATCAGATTCTCCCACCCCTAAGCTTTCTATTAAGATTCCTGGAGATGCTGTGCCTGCAGGGGTCCAATCGGTCAGGATGTTTTGGCGCGATCATGCCGTGGACATGCCTTTTGATTTTAGTTTTCTTGAGGAGGATATAAACCGCGTCTACCAAGCAGAAATGCGACTCAAAGGAATTGTATCAGCAGGCACGATCCTCGCGATCGTAATTGCGGCACTTGGGATATGTGGCTTGTGCGGTATTGCTTTGAATCGCCGTAGACAAGAACTGGGTGTCCGAATGATCTTGGGAGCCTCGAAACATCAATTGACGACACTTCTATTTCGGGAATTTACTTTGGTATTTATAGTAGCCATCCTGTTGGCCATGCCCTTGACCAGTGCTCTTTTGCAGAGCTGGTTGGAAGAGTTTGCATACCATACGGAAATTGGAATTAGTACATATGTACTTGCTGCTTTGTCGCTCCTTGCGGTATGTCTTATTGCCATCATGGCTCAGAGCCTTAAGATTTTCCGGTTGGATCCAGTGCACTCCATTCGAGAAGAGTAGATCCTGGCATAAAATAGGCCTTGAGATAATTTGCAGTAAAATTATGGAGTTGAATGAGTCAAGGATAAATGCACCATTTTGTGAGGGCTAACAATGTATATACTTTAAGTTCTCGCTGCGATCCCAAAGGCCCCAGTTTGCACCTACTTCTCCTTCATCATCGGTTTTCCAGGATTCGTCAAATGATGAAAAATAGAACATCTCAATTTGTTCAGTGCGGGCCCATTGTTGTGCATTGATAAAATATTTCATCGCATTTTCTGGCGAAGGTTCGGCTGCTCTCAGATTTGCCCCTGCGCTGGGCCAACCTGTTTCCGTGATGATAACCCTCTTCCCTTGTGCTGCCTGTACCGCTTGATGATACATTTGTTTCATGTAAAGGATTGAATATTCATTTAGACAGCCTTCCCAGAAGGGATAGCAGTTGGCAAGGATGACATCGCATGCATTCGCGATTTTCGGCCTGTCTCGAAACTCGTAGTAGGCATCGACATACCCTACAGGAATGCTGGGCAGAGCAGCTTTGACTCGGCTGATGTACTCGAGAAGTTCCTCTTCCTCCATATCTCCCCGATACAGCACTTCGTTGCCTACCGCAGCAATGTCAACCTTGCCTTTTTTAGCAAGGGAGATCAGTCCCTCTATTTCGAGTTCGTTGAGATGGCGATCTTCTCCAATCCACGCCCCCACAAGGGTCTGCAATCTGAATTCATGTGCAAGAATGGGGATATGTTCATTTCCGTCAATGCAAGAAAATGATCGTATCCACTTCGTGTGCGGACTTATGATCTCCATTCTACGCCTCACTTGATTTTCTGAAATGACATCTCCAGGATTCTGACCGTCAACGTATAGACTAAAACAAAGACCATGAAGCCCTTTGTGCAGTTCTTGCTGGAAGAGCGTCTCCATTTCTGGCCTGGAATAGGCACTGAAATCATTGCCTGTTTGATGCAGTAATTTGTCTGGTCTAAAGGACATGGACTGAGTTAATTATGTACCAAAAAAATGTGGGTGATAGGGGCTTGAGGAAGATCAGATCTACAATACGCCTCTTCGCTCCACAAGCATCCTCTTTATTTCTTTTGCACGTTCTTCACTAAGACTGTATTTCCACATCACGAGCATAGCTAAAGCGGCTGTAGAGGCTGGTACAATGATGTCAGCGATGCGAAGACGCATCATGGTTTCTGCAGCTTGATTGGTGATGTTTTGGTCAAAGCCGACAATCTTTAAGATTACACCACTAAAAATGATGGCCAGTGCTTGTCCTAATTTTACCATCCACCAGTAAATTGCCCCAAAGGTGCCTTCTTTGCGAGGCATGCCATTTTCTAGTTCGTCCAGATCGCAAACATCTGCTGTCATGCTCATCATAAGCGTAAACAGACCTCCCATACCAAATGCAAAAAGAGGTATCGGTAAGAAAATGAGCCAGGGCACTCCGGCTGTTGTGTCAATGCTGAACCAGGACATGCCCATTGCCTCTAGATGAGGATTAAGAACATTGAAGATGGAAGCCACACCTCTATTCAATGCTTGTCCAATTCCTGTTTGATTAAATTGGTCATTGAGCGTGATGTCAAAACCCCACCATTTAAGCACATATCCGATTATAGAAAGGAAAGTTGAAATAAGGAAAGCCTTTCGCTTTCCCCATTTTGTGGCCATCCTGGAAATGATGGGAATTACTAAGAATGCCGTCATCATGGCATTAAATGTGTTAAACCACGCGGGCCAAGTTCCGGCTGCTTCCCAGTCTCCACTGTTCATGTAGAATACAATGATAAATACCGAGAAAGCGGACACAAGTTGAAATCCATTAAATACCAAAAAAGTAGCGCCACATAGTTTCATGAATGGTTTATTCCTGGAGACTTGAATGATTCCTTGCCACAATTCCTTCAAATTTGTTGACAGGGTTTTGAAGTTTATTTTTTTTCGATTCTCCATGTGAGCGGCGTCAATTCCCCTGCAAAAGAAAGCAGGTAATATTCCAAAAACCATGCACACAACCCCTACGATGACGGCCATGGTCCTCACCCCTTGTGCCGGATTGTCGAAGGTGTTGACATCTGGAATGATGACGTATAGCCATGGCACAATCATCCAGGCAATTTGGCCCATGGAATTGGCAAAACTCATCAAGCGAGTGCGCTCATTGTAATCTGAAGTCATCTCGTATCCCAGTCCGACCAGGGGCGTGGCGAACATCGTGTTGCCCACGAGGAATAGGATCTGCAAAATCATGACATACCAGAAATTGTATGCCATGGAAGCATTCTCATCCAATTGCCACATGAGGATGAAAAGTATGCCGCTGATCAGGGCGCCTCCGAAGATATATGGACGTCGACGACCCCAACGCGAAGTAGTATTGTCTGAAATAAACCCCATTACAGGATCGGTCAAGGCATCGAAGATTCTTGGAAGCCCACCGAGCAGACCAGCCCACACAGGATCCATCCCAAATGCAGTCAGGATGAATACCTGAAGATAAACTCCAAGCACTCCAGGGAGAAGATTTAAAACGAAGTGCCCTGCTCCAAAAGCACCCTTTTGCAATATGGGTACCTTGTCTCGTGCGGTAGTAGATTGATTTGTCATCCGATTTGATTTTTACGTGTGTGGCAAGTGATTTTTCTTGAGAAGAGGATTTAGTCGCTCGATGCCTTCATAGTTGGAGGAAGTTCTAGGCTCGCTATCAGGGCTGTACGATCTCCCTGGAAGGTTTTTGTAATGGGATTTCCCCCTCGGGTGCAATGCTCAAATATCCCTTGATCGACTAGGTCCCACAGCGCAAATTTTGCCTTTCCGTCGACTGTGATTAAACCAAAGTGATTCTCAGAACCACCTGGATTCGCAGCATCTTTCCACACCTCATCAAAGGCCTCGAAGTAAAAGCAAGAGATGCCGGCCACATTGGTCCAATCGCGCAACAGCCCATAGTAGATGGCTTCCTTATATTCATCGGTAGCCTTAGAACCTGCATCCCCATAATGACCGTTGGAATAACTTGCCCAACCCGTCTCCCCAATGTGGATTGGTTTTTCGATTCCCAGGCGCTTCACATAGTCTTCTGTACTTTGAAATTGGAATTGAGCATATTCCAATGCCCTCTGCATCGCGACTTCGATTTTTTCTTCCAGTGAGAGGGATGCATCTTCCGGTTTAGTACCCCAGAATGCAGGATTGTAATGGGTGTCGTGCATGGGATAGGTATGCAATGAAATAAAGTCAACTGCCTGTATCAGTCTTGTGAGTTCGTCAACATGATATTCTTCACCACCACCTCCCCAGGAGGCGAAGTTATCGGAACTGGTGATCCAAAGGTCTTTGGGCAGAGCACCTGATTTCTTTAGTTCTTGAAGATGATTGACCCAGCGTAGAATAACCCCTGGTTGTACATAGTAGCTAGTCGCCCATTTTACCATGGCCTCATTCCCTACTGCGATGACCTTTATGACTTCTGGATATGCTTGTGCCAGTGCAACCGCCTTATCAATTTCGGATTTATTGGCGGCGCTATCTTCTACTTCATGATTTGGGTGTTCGGTAAATGCATCAGCACAATTGATCCATACGCCCAGCATGACGTACATTTCAAATTCAGGATTTTCCTTTTTTATTTCTGAAATGGCTTTTACTAAATTGCTTGCGTGAGGTTTATGCAATTTGTACGTTCGCAACATTCGAACTCCCATTGCGGATAGAATGTGCAAATCCTCTTTTAACTCATCCATTGTGGGTTCTATAGAATGATCTACATGCCTGTATCCGCCGTATGATATCGCCAGGTATTCCGGATTGCCCAAAATTTCGGATGCCTTCGGTGTTGCTTTGATCGCATGATTGTGAGACGTGTGCTTTACATCCTTATCTCCACAAGCACATATTGTCACAGAGATAAACAGGATGAAAAGAAAAGGTATTGATGAAATCGAGAACATGCTATTTGCTATTTTGTGACATCCCGTGATCTTGGAATATTTATTGAAAATTTAATTCTACTGTGATTTTAATTACGAGACCAGATCGGCTAAAAACAGCCTGACTCAAAGCCTGGTCTAATTGTTTTCCCATAATTTTGGTGGACGATCCGTCATCAATCTCGATTGTCACACAATCCTTATCTGATGCAGCATATAAAATGGGGATTTGACAGAAGGTAAATGCAAGTGATCCTTTATTCAAGGAGATTTCTTTTCGATTACCATGTACGTCGAGGTAGCTGAACTTTTTTGGTGAGGCCAAAAATTCGCTTCCACTTAAAATGATGGGATTAAAATGAATTTTTCCATCCGAGATTGTGATCCCTAATTCGCCAAAGCGGCTTAGAATGTCTTCTTTGACCTGGCCCGTCATCCCTGGCTGTTGTGCTCCTCTGCCTGCGGGAGTATGCGAATATGGATCGGTCGGAAATGCCCCGTAGAGCGAAGGAGATTTGTGCAGACCGATCCCGGCATTTATGGCATGAAAGTGGTCTATGAGTGCATCAAGTGTGGAGGTTGAATCATCGATTTTTGAGGCATGTACAATGCATTCGTGAACCGCGAGCAGTAATTTGGAAACCATGTGCCAATAGATTGATCCTAATCCTTCGTAGCCATAGAATGTTCCGCTGCGGCCCGTAAAATATTTGTGTTTAAAAACGTGTTCGAAAATTCCTTCTAATTCTGCCTGCTCCTGTGCAGTGATATCATGTGCAGTCGAGTGAGACAGTGCGCTTAGTTTAGCTCGAAGCGCTTCCACATTTTTGAAATCTGCATTAAAGTGAAGAATTCCATCAATATCTTGTTCTACGATTTCTCGATTTCCGATAGCAAGTAGGCGTTTGATAAGAGTGCTTGACTCCGCATATTGAGGAGGGATGATGTTTTTTTGCAAAAATCCCGGTAGTTGTTTATTGGGGTAAAGAAGGTAGCTGGATTGATCGCTGCGATACAAATCACTTCGCTTTAGCGCTTCCAATGTTTCTAAAGATAGTTTTGGAGAAAGTTGCTGTGCGCTCAGGACAGCAACCTGGCCCTCTAACATAGGCGACAATCTATTCAGGACTATTCTTGTGTTGGCTTCAACAGTCATCAGATTGTAGGAATGGTATAAGCCATCTTTTCTTCGATTGGCTCGTATGGCATGACTTGTATAGGACTGCATCAAGGTTGAGAAATCGTGCAGGTCTTGATAGGCCACGGATTCTTTTTCCTTCTTCAAGGAGTGCCTATAGAGATTGTGACGGTATTCCGAACCGGCTTTTCCAAGCCCGTCTAGAATTTGCTTTCTGAGCGTATCATCAATGCGTCCATCTAGGGAGTATTGATAGCTAACCAGGACATTCATGGTATTGGATAGCGAGCGGGATACATCAATGGACAGATCGATGCGTTGGTTCTCTGAGTCGAGTAATGTGGGTAAGAAACGTAGAAAGCGGTTTAGATAGCAAAGTGTAACCATGGAGACTCCGTTGCCGACTAAGGCATTGTTGGCATCGTTCCATTCTGGTCTTTGGGTATTCATCCATATGCCGCCCTCTGGAATGAAATTGGAGATTTTGGTGAGGAGCGTGACCAGGATCTTCTCCATAAAGTTTGCGCGCACAATCGATCCATCGGCATAGGTCAAAAGAGCAGCATCGGAGCCGAACGCTTCCATTCTTTTGCGAATGTGCTGATCACTCGCATGGTCAAAGTCAACCGTATTTTTTGGATCCGCTAGTATGCTATCATAGGGTTTAATTCTATACGGAACATTGGCATAGACAAAAATGTCTTGCGCCATGTATCGGGAGAGTTTGCCGGGATAATAGTTCTCTGCGTGTTCTAAGAGCTTGAGCAGATAAATAATCTGGTGATCTCCCCAGTATCCAATATAGGCCCAGGGATCATCAGGTTCACTAATTTCCCAATCTATGCCTCCCTTGGTGATTCTATATGGATTATAACCATCGGCGGTCGATGCATTGAGAAACTTAAATATGATGCCGTCAATAAATTCTGGATAGGATTGAACCAGGGCTTCCCAGTTTTGAAATATGTCTCTCCAATTGCCTTCAAAATCTAGGATTTTCTTACCGTCTAGTTCGCTTTGCGTGTTGATTGAAAATCTATTCCACGGACGACTGGGATCGCCATGACGTCGGCTAAAGCGTAGAGGTAAATATTCCTGAAGAAGCCTTTTAAGGTCGGGGTCGGAAGTTGCTGAGCATACTGCCCTAATATCAGAGAGGGTGCATGTCGCTGGGAGTGCAGCAATGGCATCTATGGTGATGTTGGAATTGGCTTGGGTTAGGTATGAGGCAAGATCTTCTCGATCGATCGAATAGTTGTTGTCAAAGATCCCTCCTCGCATGATGTTGAAGAGACAATTTGAAAAGTGACGAGCATCCTTAAGTTTATCGGATGTGCACTGGATCCCATCTGAAGCGGCCACCATTTCGAGTAACTGTCTTTCTCCATTAGCTACCTCACTTTGGATTGATTCTTGGATCTGGTTATTTTCTTTTAGCAGAGCAATGGTTTCGGCTATGGCGGAGTGGTTCTTGTTCACGTCCGCAACGATCGTCCATTCTTTTGTTTGTTCTGCAGCCAGGGATAGCTGTGCGGAAATGAAGTAGGCTCCCCTTTCAGCCTTTACATCATATTCTTGGACAATGTCACCACCATTGCGAAAAGAGTCCAGTTGTTTTGAAGAGAGCAAATGGATGGGGTTGGAGGAAAGGCCTATCGACCAGCAGGTATTTGCTCTTAGGGCTTCGCTTGGTTCTGCCTTGTCGACAATGACAGCACTCAGGGCATAGATGCCCAACCCAACGGGAACAACTAATTCAGATCGTTTATAAGCATCGACTAGGTTACTGGCATTTTGTTGCAATGCACTGTTGACCCCAGCTGGCAGGATGTTCTGCAAGCCGTCAAGGACTTCGATGGTGATGGCGTCGTCTCGCAGATTGGTCAGGCAAGCACTTCTTACGAAACCAAAAGCATCGCTAGTGGACCACTGATATCGAAAGGACAACTGCAGTTCGTGATTTATTTCTTCAAAGAGGACCTTGCTGCCCTGGATGTTTTTGTACAGGTGACGACTGACTGCATAACGTCCATGTTGTCGAATAGAAAACGGCTCCCATAAGTGAGATGTACCGTCATGGTGCAGTCTAAAAATCGACTTTGCACCCGTAATTTCCGTCGATTCGGTGATCTTATCATCGGTGTAGTAGGGAAAAAGAGCACCATCGGCTGTCTTTCGTCCGGCTGATATTCCTCCGTTACTTGAGACAAATAGCCAATGATTGGTAGCGCTAACGATGGTCATAAAGAATGGCCGCATCCGCGTGACCTCTGGTATCTTAAAGAATGACTCTCCTCCTATCTTTACTATTTCCATTTTTTCCTTTTTCTCCAGGGAATCAATTCTCACTGAAGGATGCAATGGGCTATGCCCACTGGCTGCATCCCTCTTCGCGCGATCATGGACTCACTCCGGACTTGTTCCTGGAGTATCTGTATTACCTCAGATTATTGTTTGTAGAAATAGAAATTATCCATGTACACAGTTGTGGCTGCCGTCGGTTGGGCCACCAGTATGAATTGACCAAGGCTTCCTTGATTTACCAAACCCATAAAGTCACTAAGTGCAAGATCATAGCTTACCCACTGCCCCTGCATTGGGTTTTCGATGTTGATTTGGTGTTCTGAATCATCTCCGCCACCGAACGCACCGTCTGCTCCAAAGTCTACTATTTTGAGTCCTACTAAGGTGTAGTCAGCTGACCACAAGTCAAAATGTACATGAGTCATTTCACTGGCGTCAACAGTGTTGGATACCGTTTCGATACCGACAAAGTCAAGTCCCGAGTACTTCTTGATCGAGTCGCCATTAACTACGATATCTTCAAGACCTGCTGCAGACCAGTCGGTCCGCCATGTATCTACGGGCACATCTGCATATACATCACTAAAGAGCGAAATGACATTGTTAGCATCTACTGCCGGAGCAGGTGCTGGTTCATTTGGCTCGGTCAGATTAGGGCCTGCGCTCTCGCCATAAAAGAAGATGTTATCTAAATATATGGTCGTCATGCCGGTAGGCTGACCAACCAAAATCATTTGGCCAAGACTGGTGGAGTTGGTCAACCCCGTAAAGTCGCTTAATGGAATATCCAGATTGATCCACTGGCCCAGGTCTAGATTCTCTAGATTGATTTGATGTTCAGAATCGTCACCGCCACCGAAAGCGCCATCGGCCCCAAAGTCGACCAGTTTTATCCCGAAGAATGTGAAATTGCCGGACCAAACGTCCATCCTGAGATTGGTCATGCCCGATGCGTCTATGGTATTCATGACGGTCTCTATTCCTACAAAGTCCATGTCGGAGTATTTCTTTGTTGGATTGCCCATTACATCTACATCCTCAAATGTGGCGGCAGACCAATCGGTCCTCCATGTATCTACACCAACATCATCGTATGCATCACTAAACAAGGAGATTACATTTGCTGCATTTTGTAAAGGGTCAGGAGCAGCATCGGACGGAGCATCCAGTGGCATCATCATCCCTTCGCCATAGAAATACATGTTGTCAACAAAAATGGTGGTAGCTCCGGAGGGCTGCCCAACAAGGATGAATTGTGCCACACTGCTGCGATTGGTCAGTCCAGTAAAATCGGCTAGTGGAAGATCAAGACTTAGCCACTCCCCTTGAGTGGGTGCTTCAAGATTGATTTGATGTTCAGAGTCATCGCCTCCTCCAAAGACTCCATCAGGACCGAAATCAACCAGTTTTATTCCAAAGAAGGTAAAGTCTGAGGACCAGAGATCAAGGTGGAGATGCGACATGCCTGAAGCATCGATAGGGTTCGAGACAGCCTCGATGCCAACAAAATCAAGATTGGAATACTTCTTTGCGGCATTACCATCAACGTCAACATCCTCAAAGGCGCTAGCGGACCAATCGGTCCTCCAAGTATCAATGGTTACATCATCATAGGCATCGCTGAAAAGAGAAATCACATCGCTACTATTTTGCATAGGCATAGGGGCTGCCACTTCGGGTTCCGTCGGCCCAGCTACCACCTCTGTCTTGTAGAGATAGATGTTGTCAACAAGCAATGCCGAGATCGTATTGTCTGATACAAAGACGACTTGTGCCAGATTTTTTCGGTTTATGAGACCCGCGAAGTCAGTGAGTGGAATGTCTAAGCTGACCCACTCCTGGCTCTTAAGTGTAGGAGCGGTAAAGGTAAGCTCCTGGCCCGAATCATCTCCCCCACCAAAGGAGTTATCGGATCCAATGTCAACGAGACCGACTCTGATGAAATCCCCCTCCTCTATGGCTTCTGAAGTCAGCAGATCGACATGGAGGTGCGTCATCTCGCTGGCATCGATGGTCGAAACATCTGCAGAAAATTGTATTCCCACAAAGTTGAGGTCGGTGTATGAAATGATATTGTCGCCCTGTACCTCTAGGTCATTCCCGCCTTTGGTGGTAGAGCCCCCCCAGAATCCATTATAGTAGTCTACTGGTATGTCGTCGTAGGCATTGCTAAAGATTGAAATCACATCTGCAGGATCTTGGGGAGGTGCAGGGGCAAATACGAAATCCCCAATGGAATTGATGGTCAGTGACCCTTGGGCATCTTGGCCTTCCAAAGTAGCCGTGATAACCGTTGAACCTGCGCCCACTACCATTACCATGCCTTGATCATTGATGGTAGCCACCGATGGATCAGAAGAGGTGAAGTTGAAGTACGCTGGGGCCGCAGAGACCGTTCGATCAAGACCGGAGGCCAGATTTACAACTTTTTGCAGTCCACTCAAGGGAACTCCTGCACCAATAAAAGACTCTATGCTGGCATCTTCACCATTCAAGATTTGAGACCTGGGCTGCGTAAGGTCGCCTACGCGTTCAAATTGAATTTCGTCTAACCAGAAAGTATACCCCTTTCCATCTTCAGGTCCTTCTGAGTACCAGAGCATTCCCCTTTCTTCCGTTAGTTTCGAAGGATCAGGAATTGGAATAATGTACTTTTTCCAATTGGTGGAGAGCTGCAGATTTTGCAAGGTCACCAGAAATTTATTCTCGCCAAAGTCGTTACCAAAGCCGATCTCATTGATGG
>JAHQVP010000355.1 GCA_019634275.1 Saprospiraceae bacterium | reverse complement strand
ACCCCCTTGGGGGTTTAGTTGATGCGGAATTTCGAAGGAAAACTTACTTCCATGTCCTTCCGTGCTTTCTACCCAGATTTTTCCCCCATGTTTCTCAATGATGCGTCGACAGGTGGCCAGCCCCATTCCGGTGCCTTCGAAATCACCATGGGTGTGAAGTCGGCGAAACATCCTAAAGATGTCCTTTATATTTTTCTCGGGAATCCCAATCCCATTGTCCTCAACTTCTACTCTCCAGAAGGTGGCATTTTCTTCTCCGCGGATGCGGACTTCTGCTTGCTGGCCTTGTTTTCTGGCAAATTTATACGCATTGCTGAGGAGATTTTGAAGGACCTGACCAATCTTAACCGGATCACAATTGATCTTGCCGGGTAGATCCTCCACGTACACTTTTATCTCGCCCTCCTCCTGATCTGCCTGAAGTAAATCGAGGGTGCGCTGGAGCACCTGACTGAACTCGATTTGCTGCAGTACAAGGTGCTCGGAGCCGAGTTTTGAAAAGTTAAGCAGATCATCAACCAGATTGGACATCTCGTGTGATCCATTGATGATAAACTCTAAATACTTCTCCTCGTCCTCGTCCAGTTTGGTCTCTAGTTTCCTTTTGAGTAGCGATGAAAATCCCGTGATGGTTCGAAGGGGAGACTTCAGATCATGTGACGCAATGTGCGCGTATTGCTCCAGTTGCGCATTTGATTCGATGGCCCTTTCCAATTCAAGATTTCGAAGTTGCAATTGTGACTCTTTGGTTCGTAACTGCATGACTTTGTCCTCCAATTCTTGGGTGCGCTGACCAATGAGGTTTTCAAGCTCTTCGTTCCTACGCCGTATCTGTCGTTCTCTGATCCAGAGCACGAGACGGAGCAAGATAAAGCCCAATAGGAAACAAGAGATGATGAACCAGGCACGCTGCCAAAAGGGGAAAAGGACTTGAACGTTGAGACGACGCTCCGGCGTCCATTGCCCCAGCTTATTTTTGGCCTTTACATGCAATGTGTAGTCTCCTGGATTCAGGCTGGTGTAGGTGACCTCAGATTCCGTTCCAAAATTCCAATCCTGTTCGACGCCTTCCAGGAAATAAGCATATTCATATTTGCCAACGTCGGCAAAATCAACAACCGTAAAGTCAAAGGTGATAACCTTATGGTCACGATGCAGTGTGATCTCTTTCGTGACAAGGATGTGATCTGTCAAAATAGGATGACCAAGGAGAGGATCTGGATGGTTCACCGCGATGGATTGATTGGAGATTCGAAAATCTGTCACCTGAACCGTCTTAGGATCCTGCATAGAGGCAATGGCGGCCGGTCGAATGAGATTGATGCCCCCAGATCCTCCAAAGGCTACCAGTGTCTCACTTACTTGGTTGCCCGTTCGAAAATGAGGAGAGGAGACGGCCCCATCATCCTGACCGAGCTGGATCAAGCGATCTTGTGCTGGCAGGTACGCGTATATTCCCTGCGAGGTATTAAACCAGAGATTGCCTTCGACATCGTGCGTCAGCGAGAGCACCATTTCTTTGACATACCGATCGATCTCCGGAAAAGAAGAAAACTGTTCCGTGACCGGGTCAAAAGCCTGTACGCCGGTTTGGCAACCTAGCCAAATCCGATCGCCAACCAGATCAAGATCAAATAGAATGATGGTCCTAATTCCGGAGTTTTCTTGGGTGTATAATTTCTTTTCCCAGATTCCATTTTTGAATTGCAACTTGCACAGTCCCATACCGGCAATGCTTATAAAATAGGAATCACCGTACTTCAGTATGTCACTGACATCACGACCGATCACATCCGGGCTGAGCTCTTCAGGAAAAGGAATGATTCTTCTCTCCTTTAGATCATAGTGGTACAGACCTGCCTCCGAACAAATGAGCAAATGGTGCTCATCCATCTGATGAATTGCCCGAATGTTGTTTTCAGCATACTGTGCTATCTCTTGCACTACATAGCGTTCCTGTTTCAATGAGCTGGTATGGAAAGCGGTGAAATCACCTTCTTTGCCACCTAGCCAGATGACGTCATTCCATCCTGGGTCACTCGTCCGTGAAAAATTGCCCTCATTAAGGATGTCATGCTGGACGATCTGTTGATTGCTTGGTGTATATTGAAAAAGCCCTTTGTCAAGAGTGGTTAACCAGAGCGAACCATTTCTGTCTTGATGACTGACGCTCGTTACCAACAGTGGGATGTCGTCACAACAATCTGAAAGATGAATGTCTAAGATCCGACTCTGTTCTGGAGAGTAAAAAAGCCCCTTGTTGGAGGCGACCCAGATATTTAGGTCAGCATCTATGAAAGAAGAATTGACCTGATCAAATGGATTAAACAACTCCCATGTCCAAAAGGTGCAGTGAGGCGATTCCGTTGGGGTCTTCCCATCCAATTCGATCAGACCTCCGCGACCACTAAGAAAGAGCGATGCGAGGTTGGCATCATAATGAATGTCTCTAATGATGTCATCATCGATCAACTCGCTGGAGTAATCAACGTGTTCAAATTCGAAATCATCTGCTGTACATGCGGCAAGACATTTAGCTGAAGCTGTTTTAAAGATGCCGCCATGATAGAGGCCGAGCCAGATCTCTTCGGTGTTTGCGTTGAAGGAGATGGACCAGATGTTGTTGCTCTCCAAAGGGGTAGAGAAGGTAAGATGCACTGAATGGGTGACTTCGTCGTCCGAGCGCCCTATAGTATCCACCAGAATAACTCCGTTGCTCCAGGATCCTAGCCAAAGTCTTCCATAGTGATCTTCTGCTATGGATATAATGGATTCGTAGGGAAGCTCTCCGTTGGCGATGCGCTTGATGGGCAACGTATAGAATCGATCGACCTCGGGGAGATAACCACATATGCCATTCTCCGTACCTATCCACACCGTTCCGGTTCTATCTTCGAATAAAGTCCAAATCTGATCGTCTGAAAGGCTCTCGGGATCGTTATTTTGATGCGTGTAGTGTACAAACCCTCCCTCTTTTGTCCTGCGAAAGAGACCATTGGCCTGTGTCGCCACCCAGAGATTGCCCCTGCTGTCTAGCAATAGTTTTGAAACATGAAAACTCATGGTGTCCTGACCCGTGCCCAGGTCTTGGTATTGGACAAAGTTGCTGCCGTCAAAACGGCAAAGTCCTTTCGATGTGCCTACCCAAACAAACCCATATGAGTCCTGTATGATGTCATTAACCACATTGGACAGCAACCCGTCCATGGTCGTATATTGCTTGAATTGTGCTTTTTTTGCCGCAGGTTGCGACCATGCCCGCATCGGGAAGAGCAAGATCAGGAGCAGAAAGAAGGTTAAACGCTGAGGCATCACCAAGGGCAAAAGCATTAAGTAGAGTACAAAACCAAAGAGGGGTTAAGTTGCTGGCGCGCCGCGCGTAGCACTACTAAAGATAGGAAAAATCATCTCGACATGGAGAAGGGGCGCAGCTATCCAAGTAGCGAAACCAGGCGCGACATTATGTTTCTCTGATTAGCACAACAGGCTATAAACACGGGAGTACAAGGATTGTTTGCGAGTACGACCACGTCTCGTTTCGTCTCTTTTTACTTTCGTCGGCAAACTCGTCTCGAATGCCCTCCGAAGGTCTATATTTGCGCTCATAATGAAGCACATCCGCAATTTTTGCATCATAGCCCATATCGATCATGGCAAAAGCACCCTTGCCGATAGACTTTTAGAGGTAACATCCACGGTTTCCGAGCGAAATATGCAGGACCAGACGCTGGATGATATGGACATCGAGCGGGAGCGAGGCATTACCATTAAGAGTCACGCCATTCAACTGGACTACAAGGGGCAAGATGGAAACAATTACATCTTTAATCTGATTGATACCCCCGGCCACGTAGACTTTAGCTATGAAGTCTCCAGATCCATCGCTGCATGTGAAGGGGCGCTGCTGTTGGTCGATGCTTCTCAGGGGATTCAGGCTCAGACGATCTCGAACCTTTATCTCGCGATCGAGCACGATCTGGAGATTATTCCTATCCTCAACAAAGTGGACATGGAATCGGCGATGATCGATGAAGTGTCAGATCAAATAATCGACCTAATTGGTTGCGGACCGGAAGAAATTATCTTGGCTAGCGGCAAGACTGGACAGGGTGTCGAAGCGATCTTGGAAGCGGTAGTGGAGCGTGTCCCGCCTCCAGAAGGAGATCCTGAAGCCCCATTGCAAGCATTGATTTTTGATTCAGTTTTTAACTCCTTTAGAGGAGTCATCGTGTACTTTAAGATTGTTAATGGGGTCCTGCGCAAAGGAGACCTCATTCGATTTATGAATACCGGAAAGGAATATGAGGCTGACGAAATCGGTATTCTTCGTCTGGATCAGATCCCTCAGAAGGCGTTGCGGGCAGGAAATGTCGGATATATTATCACCGGCATCAAAGCATCCAAAGAAGTCAAGGTCGGCGACACAATCACACTGGCGAAACGGCCAAGCACGGAGGCGATTCAGGGCTTTGAGGACGTCAAGCCTATGGTTTTTGCTGGCATATTTCCCATCGACAATGATGATTTTGAAGACCTTCGGGACAGCCTTGAGAAACTACAGTTAAACGATGCGTCGCTGGTTTTTGAGCCGGAATCTTCCGCTGCTCTAGGATTTGGATTTCGTTGTGGATTTTTGGGCATGTTGCATCTCGAGATCATCCAAGAACGCCTGAGTCGCGAATATGACCAGGAGGTGATCACCACAATTCCTAACGTATCCTATGTGGGGTACCGCAAAAAAGAACCAGACCAACCTTTTACGATCAATACCCCCAATGAAGTGTTGGATCCCACCCTCATATCGAAGATAGAGGAACCTTATATAGAAGCTCAAATCATCACCAAGCCCGAATACTTTGGTGCTATTATGAAGCTTTGTATGGAGAAACGAGGAATCATGACCAAACAAGATTATCTCACCACAGAGCGAGTGGAACTCACCTTTGAGCTACCGCTGGCCGAAATTGTCTTCGATTTCTACGACCGACTAAAGTCAATCAGTCGCGGCTACGCTAGTTTTGACTATCAGCCGATCGACTATCGGGCATCTGATCTGGTCAAGCTGGACATTAAACTCAACAGTGAACCGGTGGATGCCTTGAGTGCCTTGGTGCATCGCGATAAAGCCGAGTCCTTTGGACGGAAGATTTGCAAGAAGCTAAAAGAATTGTTGCCGAGACAGCAATTCGTCATTGCCATACAGGCGACCATTGGTGCTAAGATCATTGCGAGGGAAACCATCTCTGCCCTGCGCAAAGACGTCACGGCAAAGTGCTATGGCGGTGACATCACCCGAAAGCGAAAGCTGCTCGAAAAGCAGAAGAAAGGGAAAAAGAAGATGAGGCAAATTGGCAGTGTTGAGGTCCCGCAGAAGGCATTCTTGGATGTTTTAAAATTAGACTAAGTTTCGTGCTAGTTCCACCAGACGGCATAGCCTCTCTTCCTCAATTCCTCAGCAAGCTGCTCTTCCATTTTGGAGGCATCGTCCTTGGACAACGGATTAAGGCCTTGGTAAAGGCTTGGGCGTAGGTAGAGGCCATATTTTTCTACATACCAGGATGATAATTTATGGCCTTTTTTAGATCGTGCCGCACTTTTGTGCTTTGATAGTCTCTCTTTGGGCGATAGACTTGTCATGCCCACGTAGAGGCATTCCAGTGCACCCATGTAGTGGGGATTTGCTTGACGAAATTTCCAGCTTTCGGACCAGACTTTCCTACTGAGTTCAACCACATATACGCTGTACCTCCCAACCTTCCGCCTCATGAGGTACCTATCTGACAATCACTTTTCTTACTGCCATGCCTTTGGAGTCCTCCAAAGTCAGGAAGTAGGTTCCCGGAGTCAGCTGCGTTTGGATCTCTTGTAAGGTTGAAAAAATGACGTCTTGTGACCAGACCACTTGTCCAAGAAGATTCACCATCTTCACTGAGCCTACAACTCCAGTCGCTGCAGCAGGCAATCGCACGGTAAAAGTACCCTGGTTGGGATTTGGTGATACCTGAGTGCCTTTGAATGTCACGGATTCGGTTACCGATGTCGTATTGTCAACACGGATGCCAACGAAGTCTTCGACACAATCGTTTTGGTCCGTGATCCTCAAGGTATAAAGTCCAAATTGGAGGTTTTGTGGATTGCGGACTGTGGATACCACATTGCCATTGAGAATCCATTCGAATCGATACGGCGCAGTACCACCGAAGACCGAAATGTATACATCACCCCGTCCATCTGGCGCAAGAATGCTGTCTACTCGCGCAAAGGTTGCGACGGGCTCTCCTACGAAGAAGTCAAATTCAAATCGACACTCCGTGGTATCTTCTACAACTACACGGTAGTCCCCAGCTTCAAGTCCGATGGCTGCTCCGGTGGTTTGACCATCACTCCACTGATAAGCGTATTCTCCATTGGCATTATTTAGCACGACCGTGGCCGAACCTGAATTTTCTCCAGCGCAATCTGCATCATTGACGACCAGATCGGCTTCGATCCATTCTTCAATGTTTAAGTTGATGGAGCAATTGGCTCGATTGCCATCAAAGCTGACGTAGTTATAGGTTACCGTATGCAGGCCGGGCTGAAATACCGTGCCTGAGGCTTGACCGACAATCCCCGTAGATGATCCCTGAGGGCAGTTGTCTCGGATGGTGGGAGTGGGGTAGTTGACCACGCCATTGCAAGGTCGGTAGGTGAGGGTAGTATCAGGGCAGGTGAAGTAAGGTTTGATGGTATCAAGAATAGTGACCTCAATTTCTCTTCGGGTCATGTTGAGTGCTTCGTCAATTACTGCAAACTGAACAAAATTGCGACCGATATCCCCACAGTCAAAGACTTCCTGACTGAGTTGGCGACCTAAGATGGAGCAGTTGTCAAAACTTCCAGAATCGACCTGTGCGGCGCTCAGAGAGGCCGATCCACTTTCGTTTAGATACAGGGTGTAGAATTCAGTTCTTACCCGTGCAACAGGCGGGATAGGATCGCTGATGCCAACCATACCCGCAGCGGTAGCGGAACATCCGATGCCGTCGGTGACCGTCACTTCATATCCGCCTGATTGCAAGCCGGAAATATTTTGAGTGCTATCACCGGTGTTCCAGGCAAAGGTAACGCCTCCTTGAGCACGCTCTACGAGCAGATTGACCTCCCCATCAGCATTTTCATCGCAGGTGCTAGGTTCCACGTTGATGGCCAGAAATAAAGTGCAGTCCGGTACATCTACGGTTTCCATCCCCTCACCAGTACACCCATTTGCATCGGTGACTTGTACCGAATAGGTTCCTTCACCGATGGAGGATAGGGTGGCTCCGTTTCTTCCAGTACTCCATACATAAGAGTAGGGAGGGGTGCCGCCTGACACATCTGCGATGAGACTTCCGTCCGTAGCAGTCATTGTAGAAGGAGTGTTGGTTAAGAAATCGATGATCAAGGAGTCTGGTTCTAAGATTTCGATGGGTTCGGTGGTCAATTCATTGCCCAGATTATCAGTAATCACACAGGAGTAGATCCCGCCAGAAAGCGCGCTTATATCCTGAGAACTACTTCCATTGCTCCAGTCATAGGTGAAGGTCATCCCGGGGCCACTGACGTCAATATCAATGGAACCATTAACGTCTCCGGCGCAAGTGACGTCTCTCACTTCCCTTACGTTGTATTCGATCATGACCTCCATGGGCATGGAATCTACAGGCTCAAAGGATTGTACAAAAGAAAGTAAGGTTTCTGTGCTGGGGGTGCGCAATTGTGTCACTCGACGATCAGGATGCACACCGTAAATCTGCGGCAAAGCAACAGGTTGATAATCTGCGTTCATCACCGAGGTGTCGATAATGGGATAGGGGGTACCCGTGATCCAGTCTCCAGCCGAGGCATTGGTATTGCCCCTCAGATCTTCGATCCCCATTTGTTGGTCTCGCTCGATAAAAAGGACCATGGCCTGGTCCGAGCCGCTAGGCCCATAGAGGGTGTAGAAGTCACTTAATGCTTTAGAGTTATGGTAATTCCAGCACAACGGGCACCAAGCAGCGGAAAAGTCCAAAATGACGGTCTTGCCCTGATTGAGGTAGCTGTACAGATGATGTTGATTGCCATTGATGTCCATCACATTGAAGTCTGGTGCAATGGAACCAGTGGGAAGTTGGCCCAGCAATGCCGTGTGGATAAAGCAAAATGCGAGGATGGGCAGAGTAGTTTTCTTTCTCATGTTGCCAGTCTTTAAAGTCCGCGTTTTCCAGGCAGTCGATACCTGGTAAGACAAACGAATCACAAAAGTTTAACGCTGTGCATCTTACACATTAAATAAATATACGATTTATTTACGATTGGTTGTCAGTTGATTGCCAAAATTAGGGGAAGCTATTTTGGACTTGAAAATGGATGGAAGAAGTGCCTCCATCGGAGATCATAATCATGTGATTGGCTGCTCCTTGGGTCTTTTGT
>JAHQVP010000354.1 GCA_019634275.1 Saprospiraceae bacterium | reverse complement strand
TTGATGACGAAGGCGAAGTGCTGGACAGTGCTTCCGAAGAATTGCTGCGGATCCGTCGGGAGATACGCTATAAGTTTCAGAGCATCGATCGCGCCTTTAATCAGGAGATGGGTCGATTCAAGCAATTGGGATACCTAGCAGAAAGTGGGGAGACCATTCGAAATGGGAGAAGGGTATTGGCCGTACTACCGGAAAACAAACGTAAAGTGAGGGGCATCATCCATGATACCTCTGCCACCGGCCGTACTTTTTTTATCGAGCCCGAACAAGTCATGTTGCTCAACAATGACCTTTTCGACCTGCGCAACGACGAGAAAGCGGAAATAAATCGAATCCTCAAAGCACTGGCTGCGCAACTGCGATTACATCTCGAACAGCTTGAAACCAATGAACACGTCATCATCAACCTTGACGTCGTACAGGCCAAAGCGTTGCAAGCCAAGGCTTTAGATGCTTCCATGCCGCAGGTGGTCGAGGAGAGATCCAGTCACCTGGTCCAAGGTCAGCACCCGCTTTTGGTACTCAAGAACCAAAGTGATCGGAGTGCGGTCATCCCCTTTGATCTGGCCATAGATAAGGAATCCACCATAGTGATTATCTCAGGACCGAATGCGGGGGGGAAGACCGTAACGCTCAAAGCCTTTGGTCTACTCCAGATGATGGTACAAAGCAGTCTACTGATACCGGCATCCAAGGAGAGTAGAGTTGGGATCTTTTCAAAAATCTGCGGGGATATTGGAGATCAACAATCCATTGAGGAAGACCTCAGTACGTATTCCTCTCATCTCAAAAACCTCAGACAGTTTTTGTCCGTTGCAGACGAAAACACCTTAGTCCTGCTGGATGAATTTGGATCCGGAACAGATCCCAGCATTGGCGGTGCATTGTCGGAAGCCATTCTGCTTTCTCTGCACAAGAAACAGGTCCGGGGCTTGGTCACCACGCACTACGGTAACCTCAAGTTGTTGGCCTCCCATATCAAAGGCATCAAGAACGCCGGTATGGAATTCGATGCCCAACATTTGCGACCTACTTTTTCCCTCATAGCAGATACACCGGGATCTTCCTATGCTTTTGAGATGGCACGGAGGAGTGGTCTGTCCCGGAAAATCATTGCCAAGGCAAAGGCCCTGTTGGGCAAGCGCGGGAGCATGGAAGATCTCATCACGAGCCTGCGAAAGGAAAAAAAGACCGTTGATAAACAAAAGCAGGCGTTGCTTGCCAAAGAGAAGCAATTGGACAAACTCATTGGCACTTACGAACAACTGCGGGCGGAACTGGACGTCCGGAGGAAGAAGCTCAAGGTGCGTGAAAAGACCGAGATCATCGCGACTAAGAACGAAGCCAACAAGGAACTGCAAAGGCTGATTCAGGACATCCGCGAAAAAGAGAAAATCGATGCTGCCAAAGCACTTTCAAAGAAGATCAAAGCCGAGCAAAAAGCACTTTCTTCTGACATTGAAGAAATCCAAGAAGGCATATTTGCGGAGCAGTCTGAAAACAAGACCGCTAAGCCGTTTGAAGAGGGGGATCATGTGCGGTTTAAGATGGGAGGCATTGCAGGTACGATCATCAAAATAAAGAAAGCCAAAGCCACCATTCAATCAGGCAATCTAACGGTAGATGCAAAGTTATCCGACTTGGTCCATGGCCAGGAAGCCATCGATCTTAATCCTACACGGAGTGTAAGGACCTCGATAGACCCCAACAAGGAGACCTATCGTAAGCTGGATCTTCGTGGACTTAGCAAGGAAGAAGCCTCCCCTAGATTAGAGCGCTTTATCGACCAGGCGGTGATCTCAAATCTTCCATCTGTCGAGATCATCCATGGAAAAGGAAGCGGAGTACTTCGTCGCATCGTCAGAGAGATTCTAGAGGCCTATCCGCAAGAAATTGAAATCTGGCACCCCGAAGCCAACCAGGGAGGTGACGGCGTGACCCTGGCTAAGCTCTAAGGGAGGTTGACGGTATTCCCATGTATTTTGGAGATTTTCGACAATTGAAGGTTTCGAATTGTACCTTTGGCGCCCTTATCAAATAACAATAGACTGACATATGAGCAACCTCACTTTTACGATGATCAAACCGGACGCTGTTCGAAATGGTCACATTGGAGCGATTCTCGCCAAAATGAATGAAGCAGGCTTTAAGATTGTCGCCATGAAGTACACCCACTTGTCACCCGCCAAAGCGGGAGAATTCTATGAGGTACATAAGGAAAGACCCTTTTATGGCGAACTAGTGGAGTTTATGTCTTCCGGACCCATCGTAGCTGCGGTCTTGCAAAAAGAAAATGCGGTCGCTGACTTTCGCACATTGATTGGAGCCACCAATCCAGCAGAAGCAGCTCCCGGCACGATCCGTGCGCTGTATGCCACCAATGTGGGGGAGAATGCGGTACACGGCGCTGATTCTGATGAAAACGCACTCCGGGAAGCCAACTTTCATTTTGCCGGGACCGAAATGTTCTTCTAGAGAAGGATTGTCAAGATAGATTTCCAGCAATACGAGACCCCATGGTTGAGATCGAACAGGTAAAAAAAGAACTGAGCAGACCGCGTAACGTGGTCATCACCAGTCATCGCAATCCCGATGGCGATGCGCTTGGTTCTTCGTTGGCCATGTGGCACTGGCTCAACCAGATGGGGCACAAGGTCACGGTCATCTTTCCCTCCGAGTATCCCGCATCCTTCTTCTGGATGAAAGGGGCTGATCAGATCAGGATCTACGATTTAGAACCTGAAGAAATCGACGGCATACTCGAGGCTGCAGAGGTGTCTATCATGCTCGATTACAACTCCTTACAGCGCATTGACAAACTCGGTGAGAAGCTGCAGCAAGGCAGTTACTTCAATATGCTGATTGATCACCATTTGTATCCAGATCCTCTGGGTGACTATATTTTGTCCGACACCACCGCCAGTTCTACTTGCGAATTGGTGTATCGATTTATAAAGGAGTATGCCGATGGGCCGCCCGTCGATCTGACCATTGCTGAGTGCCTGTACACCGGCATTATTACCGACACGGGTTCGTTTCAATATGCTACCTCTGCGGCCTTGTTTCGTACGGTCGCTGACTTAAAGGATATTGGCGTTGACAACCATTATCTCCATCAGCTCATATTTCAAACCTTAGAGGAAAAGAACCTTCGACTGCTAGGGCACTGCATCTACAATCGAATGGAGATCTTGGAAGAATACCAAACGGGTATCTTCTTCCTTAATAAACATGATTTTCAAGTCTTTGACATTCAGCGTGGAGATACGGAAGGCATTGTTAATTACCTTCTTAAACTAAAGAATGTAAAGTGTGCTGTATTTTTCAGGCAGCAGCAGACCATCGTCAAGATTTCATTCCGGTCAAAGGGTGATTTCTCCGTAGAAGAAATTGCAAAAACCTACTTTAATGGAGGTGGTCACAAAAATGCTGCGGGTGGCTATTGGAAAAAAAGTCTAGCTTCCGCCATTGATAAATTCAAAGAAGTCCTACCAGAATACAAAACAGAATTAGAGAAATCAATATACACCTGATGAAAAGAAACCATGCCTTATTGCTGCTTGCCGCCGTCCTCCTCTTTTCTTGCAAAGAGGGACCTAAAACCACTGCTTCTGGATATGAATACACCATGCATATGGACGTCCCCGGCGACCTCCCGAAGCCGGGTGAATACACTTACTTTCATGTGACCATGCGCGCAGGGGATTCACTGATCAATTCCAGCGCCGGGATGTCAGAGCTACCACGTTTACGTATACCGGAGGATCCAAGTCAAGACGCTGCTGCACCCATCATTGAAGGCCTGCGTCTCATGAGTGTCGGTGACAGCATGACTCTTATATTCCCATTGGATTCCATGCCCTCTGTCCCACCTGCGTTTGCGCACCTTGATGAAATCGCCTACGACCTCAAGCTGGTAGAGATTAAGAGCGAGGAGGCCTTTCAGGAAGAAATGCAAGCCGCCGCCCAGGCAAGAGAAGCACGTACCGCGGCTGTTCGTGCTCGACAGGCGGAGGTGAGTGACCTCGCGCAAGAAACCCTTGCGAAATACCTGAGTAAAGACCTTGACGACATTAAAGACGGTGATAACGGCCTGCAGTACGTCATCCATGAGCCGGGAAATGGCAAAAAACCGGTCACAGGGAAGATGATCAGCGTGCAGTACTACGGTCTTTTAGACAACGGCCTCATGTTTGACAATTCCTTTCAAGACGGTGAGCCGTACACTTTCCCAATCGGGAGACGCCAGGTCATTGCCGGCTGGGATGAAGGACTTATGAACCTTTCAGAAGGCGCTCGTGCTTCTTTGTTTATCCCGTCCGAACTGGGATATGGTGCAAGTGGTTACCAAACCATTCCAGGAGGCGCCAATTTGTATTTTTACGTCGAACTGGAAAAAGTAAACCAATGACAATAGAACAGCTGCAAGAAGTGAAGAATCGATTGGGGGCCCTAAAACGGTATCTTTGACTACGATAGCCGTACCCATCGTATAGAACAAAAAGAGCAGCTGACCCTCGATCCCAATTTTTGGAACGATCCAAAGAAAGCGGAGGCTTTGCTCAAAGAAATTTCCTCTCTTAAATTCTGGACCAAAGAATATGACGACCTCGCCAGTCAGGTCGAAGAACTCGAGGTCTCCTTCGAATTCTATAAGGAAGGTGAATTCACGGAAGAAGAAGTAGAAAAGATATACAAGACAACCGTCACTGCTGTAGACGAGGTAGAGTTTAAGTCTACCCTGGATCAAGAAGAAGACGAGTTGGGCTGCCTACTGGAAATCAACGCAGGAGCGGGGGGTACAGAGAGTTGCGACTGGAGTGAAATGCTCTTACGCATGTACCTCATGTGGTCTGTAACCATTGAGATCAAAGGAGACTTTGCCTACGGCATGCTGAAAGGGGAGAATGGAGTCCATCGGTTGGTGCGCATCAGTCCATTCAATTCACAAGGCAAGCGTATGACCTCTTTTTCGAGTGTATTCGTTCATCCCCTGATCGATAACCGCATTGAGGTCGATGTCAACCCAGCAGATCTTGATTGGGACACCTTTCGTGCGAGTGGTGCTGGGGGGCAACATGTCAACAAAACGGAATCTGCCGTAAGGGTGCGACACCTGCCTACTGGTTTGGTTGTGGAATGCCAGCAGGAGCGTTCTCAACATCTTAATCGGGAGAAGGCCATCACCATGCTTAAATCGCGCATCTACGAACTGGAACTGCAGAAAAAGCAAGCTGAGAGGGAGAAAATCGAGGCCGGCAAAATGAAGAATGAATGGGGGTCTCAGATTCGAAGTTATGTGTTGGATGATCGTCGTGTAAAAGATCATCGCACCAACCATCAAACCCATGATCCTGACGCGGTGCTTAACGGGGAGTTGGACGGTTTCCTCAAAGCATGGTTGATGCACAGCAATTAGGCAAATCAAATTGTCGTCATTTTTACTTGATTGGTCCAGTTAGCCCGATTTACATGGAGGCAATGCATCAGGAAACATCCAACCCCATTTGGGCAAAACCTATCTTTAAGTGATGAAATTGGGAACTGTCAATACGTTGAGTGCTTCTCGCCAGACACTTCATGGGTTTTACTTGAAGGATGATTCCGGTGAGGAAGTGCTTCTGCCAAATGCTTGGGTTCCCGAATCCTTCGCTCCTGGTGATGAAATTGATGTTTTCCTCTACACAGATTCGGAAGATCGCCCCATCGCCACTACCATGACTCCCAAGTTGTTCCTTGGCGAGTTTGCCTGGCTAAAGGTCAGGGATGTCAGTAGTGTTGGAGCCTTTATGGATTGGGGATTGCCTAAGGATCTCTTTGTACCCTATGCCGAACAGATCCAAAAGCTTCGCAAAGGCGATTATCATCTGGTGTATCTTCTGCTCGATGAGCGTACCCAGCGCCTTTTCGGTTCTACGCGTGTTCGCCGCTTTTTGAAGCCAGCAGATGCTCGTCTGAATCAAAATCAAGAAGTAGAGGCCCTTCTATACGAACGAACCGATCTCGGCGTCCGAGCCATTGTCAATGGATTATATGGAGGTCTCTTCTTTCACTCCGATGTACATCAACGGATCATACTCGGCTCCACCCAACGCGCCTTTGTGAAACAGGTTCGTGAAGACGGCAAAATTGATCTCGTCTTTAGACCCGTGGGTTATCGTGCCGAAATCGATCCCGTCAGCACTCTCCTATTGGAAACACTTGAGCGAAACAATGGATCTCTACAACTGACCGACAAGAGCAGTCCCGAAGAAATCAACCAAACATTGGGGATTAGCAAAAAGTCGTTTAAGCGTGCACTTGGCCATTTGTACAAACGACGCATGGTCAGGCTTACCCCCGAAGGGATTCACCTTGTCGTCGAAGCTAGCGAGGAGGAATGATGGACGGCAGATACCGAAAAAACATCAAACAGGGCGACCTCGTGAACATTGTACAAAAGCAGGATCAAAGATCAGGTCTCCTTACCCAGGGATTGGTCAAGAGGCTACTAACAAGCAAACCCTTCCATCCTCACGGCATCAAAGTACAATTGGATACTGGAGAAGTCGGCAGAGTCAAAGAGGTCATACCAGAGGATATCGATCCCCTACCCTAGCGCGCTATCACCATTCGATGATTTTCTATTCCTCTACGAGTCGTTATCCGTAGAAAGTAGACCCCGGGTGGTAAATCCAACGCCAGGCGATGTTCTGGGGCACAGTCCATCAGATGCCGTCCATTAAGACTGTACACTGCAAGCGCTGAAATCTTAGCCAGATCTCCATGCAAAGCGATGGTACCACGACTTGGATTGGGTCCCACAGAAAATTGGTACTGAAGAGATTCATCACGTGTGCTCGTGCTCTCAAACACAAACCTCATCTGCGATGTCGTATCGGTCGAAAAGACCCGGCGATCCACTTCTCCATTGTACGAGACTATGATTTCATGCTCTCCATTAAAAACAGGTATCTGGACCATCTCCACATCGCTGCTCACAAAGGAAGAGTCCGTCCACCATTCTCCGAACACCTTGTCAAAGAAGACCTGACCAGAAGGTTTGACCGACCAATCGAGGTTAAAGATGGGTGCATTTTGCTTCCAATGGTTGCCATCCCAGAAGCCCCACATAATAAAAGCATCCACTCCGGGATGACTAAAAACCATGGTAAGGAAATCGTCAAGATAACGTGCTTGTGTCTCCTCATCGACACTGGGATTGATGTCGTACTCTGTTATTTTCATCCGTTTTCCATACCGCAGAAAGAACTCATCCAAGACCTCTTCCACCTTTAAGATCGAGGTGGGTTGCGTTCCAATATGGCATTGAAATCCAATGCCGTCGAAGCGCACCCCGCTTGCTTCAATTTCGTCCAAATAGGAGGTATACCGATCCACAACAGATTGTCCCGATCCCCCACCCGATAAGACTACATAATCATTGATATAATGCGTGAATTCTGGCTGTACTTCGTTGACCTGTGCCAGGATCTCCTGATAAATTTCTCTGCCAGATTCCAACGTTTGATCGACATCAAAGGCCTTTTCCAAATCTCGGACCTGTGTTATTTCGTTTAGCACGTCCCACTCGGTAATGATCTCCGAGAGCTCAGGGTGCGTCAACATGGACATAATCCGTTCAGACATTCGACCCCGCATGTACTCCAGATCGGTCTGATTGGACTCCATGTCTGATGGCAAGTGACTCCAACCCGGCCAAACCAAGGTGTGTCCTCGCACGGTAAGACCGCTGTCGGATAACATCCTTATGGCAGATAGGGTCTCTTCCGGTGTACCGATCCACTCTTCCTCCCAGCCATCCCACTTCAGTGCATTTTCTGTCACGACCTCATTGAATCCGTGACCCGCTCCATCGAGATCAAAGATCCGATCGACATATGTCTCGTTCGCATTTCGATTGCCTGGAAATCGCCCGGTAACGACCGCCGATCCAAATCCAAATGCATGCCTTCTCATCTTTATCTGGACTTGCGCATCTGAGATGGGATTTCCGGAACCATCAACAATACTTACTTCCAAGCGACTTTTACGAAGCGAATCTATCCTTTCTTGGGCCGGGAATCGCCAGGCGGCATCAGCCTCAAAACCTCCATATCGCTCAGGAGCAATTGTGGAAGGCAACTGATCGATGTCAATCGATCCATAATTTAAGGCAGTAAATCCCCCTATTGAGATCTCTTGCACCTGGGCAGCAAGGTGAAAACCAAAGGTCAGTTCTCCTGCAGCATAGGCTTGGGTAGCCTCGAAGGGTACAAAATACTGCGCCCAGTCTGAAGAAAAAGAAATACTGAAGAATGCCTCCTTAGCAAAAGTGGTGGCATTCTCAATAAAGACATTCAACCCCGAACTGGACGAGTTTTGCTTAGCCCAAAAGGTGAACAGGACAGCGTCCCCCGCTGCTACAGGCTGCACGTTATTCAATCCAGTGCCGGTGTCCCAAATGTTTTCACCGGCCTCGAACACGTTTATGCTGGTTTGAATCGAAAAAGCAAAATTCTCAACGTCCAAATGGGTCTGAGTGGCATCGCCGTATAAGTACTTATTGTCTCTAATCGCCGACTCGGTATCATACAGCACAAAATTGGGATCAGTGACCTGATATAGATTCTCCAACTCCTGAATCAATTCCTGATGGTAGCGGTCCTGAGCGGCTACATTGACAGCAAAAACACCATAAAACAGCACCAACATCAGCTGTGATCTGCCGCATACTTTTTCTACTACTGGCATTAAAATCCTCATGGTCAGAAGATAGTCGAATAGTCTCCCTCACCTTCTCTGATCCTTTAACTTTAACTTTTTCCAGAACGAATACAACACATCCTTTGCCAGCCCTTGCATGGAATATCGCACATCCGAGGACTCTGCTCCGGTAAAAAGTTATGCAGTAGGGGAAAGCTGATCCCGGGACTTCAGGTAGAACCGATAGGTCAACAGCCCCGCAGCAATACTCAATCCCACCACCAGGCCAATCCAGATGCCGGCAGGCCCCCAGCCCCAGACGAAGGTGCCTACATAGCTAAGAGGCAACCCGAAGATCCAATACGCTACGAAACAAATGAACGTAGGGATGCGTACATCTTGTAATCCCCGCAAGGCACCGACGGCCACTACCTGTACACCATCCGGAATTTGGAATAAAGCGGCAAAGAGCAAAAGATGAGAGGCAATGGGCAGTACCATGGGATCAGACATGTATAGCTTGGGTAAGAACCCCCGGAAAACAACCAATATCAGGGCGGTACACAGCATGAAGAGCACAATCTGCAATATCGCGGCAAATCCCGCTCGCCGGGCTCCGAGTGTATTGCGCTCACCCAGTCGATTGCCTACGCGAATGGTGCTGGCCATCCCAACACCGGTCGCAATCAAGAAGGTGGTAGAGGCCATATTGATGGTAATCTGATGAGCCGCTTGTTCATTTTTCCCTACCATGCCCATGAGTAATGCAGCTCCCGAAAACGCGGAAACTTCAAAAAACATTTGCAAGGAGGTGGGTACACCCAATGCAATCAGCCGCTTGACGACCAACGATTCAAAGCGGCCAACAAATGCGCGGCGCAAGTGAATCCAAAGACGCTGCCGGCGCATAATCAAATACAGGATCACGCCAATCATCACCAGACGTGCGACAAGGCTTGCCCATGCTGCACCTGCCACCCCCATTTGAGGAAAACCCCACTTCCCAAATATCAGCACGTAATTAAGGAGGAGGTTCACGATGTTGCCCACAATAATGGCTTTCATCGGTATTACCGTGTTGGATAGACCATCTGAATAGCACCGCAGGGTCTGAAAAAACATAAAAGGGATCAATGCAAAGGCAGAGATCAGCAGATACGGCTTGGCAAGCGTGATGACCTCCGGATCATGACGCAGGATTGCCATGTGCGGTATGAAAGAGGCGATCAAGAGACAAGAGACCACCGCAAAGCCGATGTTGATGAGCAGGCTGTGCCTAAAAAAGGAACCGATCCCACTACGATTATTGGCCCCATCTGCTTCGGAGACGAGAGGAGGAAGAGCAAACGAAATGCCCATCCCAACGACCATAAAAATGATGAGAATCGCTATTGACACGGATATGGAGGCCAGTGGAGCGGCTCCGAGGCGACCCACCATGATGTTGTCTGCAATGTTTACCGTGACCTGTCCTAACTGCGCTCCCATGATGGGGAGGGCAAGTTTTAGATTTAGTCGGAAATCTTCTCGGTAGTTTTTCAGGGTCATAAAGAGACTCAAGGTAAGAATGATCTTGAATCTCCCGCAGCCTTAGACCTATTGGATTAGGGAACCACTTAATACAAGCAGATCCAACTCACTTAGTCGAAGGTTGTGTTCTGCATCTACTAACCGATTCAGTGCTATATCATAGGAGCGCTGGGCTTCGATGACTTCGAGGATAGTAGACGCACCAAGCTTGAATTTCTCCGCCGATATGGTCAGGTTCTCCTCCGCAAGGGCACTATTCTCGTTTTCAAAAGCTAGCTGTTCGCGATCGGATTCATATCGGTTAAACGCAATCATCAGGTCGGTCATGACGGCCTGTTCCGTACTATTCTTCTGAACCGTAGCCTGTTCGGTCAGCAGGTGCGCAATTTCTTCACTGCGTTTTAAATGCTGCCCATCGTAGATCGACCATCGCGCACTTAGTCCTAAAGTCAATGCGGCATTCTGATTGGAAAGTAGAAATCCTGCATTGGTATTTAAGTAGCTATACCCAGCCTGCCCCCGAAATCCAACCTGAGGTTTTCTGGCGGCAGCCAATTCCACTTCGGCCAGCCTTCCGAGCGCTTCCATCCGGGCACCTCTTAAAAGTACAGGATTTGTTAAACGGGCTTGCTCTTTGAGCTCATCGAGGTCGTATACAGTTTGCCCTCTGTCCGGCACGGTAGTTTGAAAATCGCGGTCCAACGGAACATTCATCACCCCGTTAAGGGCAATCTTGGCCGTCAGCAACTCACCCTGGGCAAGACTGCGTTCGGCCAACTGTGCATTAAGATCTGTCCGAGCCTGGAGAAAATCCAGTTTAGATCCACGTCCCACCTGCCAACGTTCTTCAGTGATGTCCAGTCGTTCCTCATAATAAGCAATGATGGTTTCCAGATAAGCAACGCGAGAAGCCTGAAACACCACTTCATAGTAGGCGTCCATCGTCGCCATCACCACGTTCTGCATGGCCAATCTCTTGTCCAGGCTCGCTGTCTCTCCGAGCACCTTAAGACGATCCAGAATGGCTTGCATACGACCGCCATCATACAAAGTCCAATCCAGCACCAGTGCGATATTGGGGGCAAAAGCACGACCAAATCGACTGAGGTTACGGCCATCAATAAAATTTTGATTTACATTGTTGAGTGTGGTATTAAAGTTTCCATTTAGTGAAAGCTGTGGACCAAATCCAGCGGCTGAGCGATACACTCCGCGCTGAGCTGCTTCTTCCCCCATTTCGGCCACGGTAATCGTCAGATTTCGAACGAGTGCGGTATCGATGGCCTCAGACAAAGTCAACACAGGCTGCGCCCAGATCAAACCAACCTGGGAAGCCATCAGCACCAGTAGAAAGGTCAATTTTTTCACCAGATGATCCATTAAATCCGAGTTACAATGAGTCTGCAATAAGCTCCACTTGCTGCTGGCGTGCATAGTTCTTCTCTCTGCTGAAAAACGTATACATCGCAGGAATCACATAAAGCGTAAGGGCCAGAGAGAAGATGAGTCCCCCTATCACTGCTATGCCCATGGACATGCGACTTGCCCCTGCTGAACCCAATGCAAGAGCAATCGGAAGCGCCCCAAGACAGGTCGCCAAGGTCGTCATAACGATGGGTCTCATTCGTAGAGAGGCGGCCTCAAGCACTGCCTCGCGGATGCCCTTGCCTTGCTCGCGCAGCTGATTGGCAAACTCGACGATCAAGATGCCATTCTTTGTTACCAACCCAACCAGCATAATGATTCCAATCTGACTAAAAATATTCAGGGTCTGGTCAAAAAACCAAAGCGTAAATACAGCTCCTGCAATGGCAAGCGGTACAGTAAGCATAATCGTCAATGGATCTACAAAACTCTCAAATTGAGCTGCTAAGATTAAGTATACCAGAATGAGCGCTAGGATAAGAGAAAAGAGTGTGCTGTTGGAGCTTTCAATAAAGTCACGCGAACTCCCAGTCAACTCGGTACGGATCAGTGGATCGTCCAGTTCAGCTTCAATGCGTTGCATGGCCTCGATGCCATCGGCAATGGTTTTGCCATTGGCCAATCCTGCTGAGACCGTGGCGCTCATAAATCTGTTGTAATGATAAAGTTGAGGAGGACTGCTCTCTTCCTGCGTGGTCACGATGTTGTCCAATTGGATGGAGACCCCTTGGTTGTTCTTAACGTAAAGGGATTTGAGATCCAGAGGTTCATCTCTGTTGCTGCGATCAAACTGTCCTATGATCGGATATTGGCGACCATTCATGTTGAAGTAGCCAAACCGTTGCCCAGCAAAGGCCAATTGCATCGTATTGCCCACATCGGAGACGGAGACCCCCATGCTCTTGGCTTTTGACCGATCAATAGAGACTTCAAGTTCTGGTTTATTGAACTTGAGGTTCATGTCAGAAATAGTGAACGTTGGATCGGCCTGAACTCGAGCCATAAACTCCGGCATGTACTCGCGCAGCTTCTCCAGATCCGGCGCCTGGATTACGTATTGTACCGGAAGACCTCCACGCCGGTTAAGGGCAATTGTTTGTCGTTGACTTGCGAATGCCCTTGCATCAGGCATCTTCCTAAATTGGCTGTTGACATATCGGGTCAATTCATCCTGTGTCCGGGTTCTCTCGTGCGGTTCGACTAAGGTAACTCTGGAGAATGCCGTGTTGGCCCCGCCAGGACCAGAAAATCCCGGGGCGGTATAGGTCATGACGCCTAGATTCTCGGGAATGCTGTCCATCAACATCTGCGCAGCTCGTTGTACATAGTCATCCATAAATTCATAAGATGACCCCTCAGGCGTAATCATGCTGGCCCTTACCACCGAACGATCATCTAAGGGGGCCAATTCCGACTGCAATTGCGAACCAAAGAAGTAAATCATAGCACCGGTAAGCAGCAGTATCACAATGGCTACCCACCGGACGCTCAAAAACTGTCCCAGTCCATCACGATAGCTGCGATCCATCCATGCAAAAAAGGGTTCTGTCATCTGATAAAAGCGATTGCCCCCCGTCTTTTTTCGGATCAAATAGGCATTGAGCATTGGCGTGAGTGTCAACGACACAAAAGAAGAAATCAAGACGGCCGACGCCAAGACAATGCCGAACTCTTGAAATAACTTGCCCACAAATCCCTCCATAAAGATAACGGGCAGGAAGACCACCGCCAATGTGATGGAGGTTGATATGACCGCAAACATGATTTCATTCGAACCCCGAATGGCCGCTTCGATGGGATTCTGACCTGCCTCGATCTTCTTGTAGATGTTTTCTGTAACGACGATTCCATCGTCGACCACCAAACCAGTGGCCAGTACAACCGCCAATAAAGTCAGCACATTGACGGAAAAACCCAGCAGATACATGATAAAGAAGGTACCCACAAGCGAAACCGGTATGTCGATTAAGGGGCGGATCGCGATTACCCAATCGCGGAAAAAGATAAAAATGATGATAATGACCAATCCGACAGCAATGAATATGGTCTCCTGGACTTCGCTGATTGATTTCTGGATAAAGGTGGTGTAGTCCAGAAACTTGAATAATGTCATATCAGCCGGAAGATCCTGCCGAACCTGCGCTGCTCGAGCCCTCACCTCCTCGGCAATATCCAGATAGTTGGCACCAGGCTGAGGTTGGATGGCTACTCCGACGCGCGGAATGTTGTTTACTCGCAAAATGGACTGCTCATTTTCAGGCCCGAGCACAGCATAACCTACATCTTCCAGGCGGATGATCTTTTCTCCCTCCGTCCGAATGATCAGCTGATTAAAATCTTCTTCGGTTTTGAATCTCCCGATTGTTTTAACGGCCAGCTCAGTGGTGTTTCCTTGAAGTTTTCCACTCGGCAACTCCACATTTTCTCTATCCAAGGCCGCCTTTATATCCTGAGTAGTGACGCCTTGAGCGGCCATACGCTCAGGATCCATCCAAATGCGCATCGAGTACCGCTTCATGCCCCAGATGCGTACCCCACTGACATCTGAAACTGTTTCAAAGCGCGGTGCGATAACATTTTCGGCATAGTCGCTGAGTTCGAGCAGGTTGCGATTTTCACTTTGCAGCGTAAAAGCCATGATGGTCTCACTGTCCGCATCAGCCTTGCTGACAATAGGAAGCCCATCGATATCTCGGGGCAAACTTCTCGCGGCTTGGGAGACCTTATCTCGAATATCATTGGCCGCCTGTTCCATCTTGGTATTGAGATCAAACTCAATTGTAATGGAACTTGACCCTTGATTGCTGGATGAGCTGATCGAACGAATCCCTTCGACGCTGTTGATCACTTTCTCAAGAGGCTCTGTGATTTCTGCTTCGATAATGGCGGAGTTGGCCCCGGGATAAGCGGTCCTTACCGAAACGATTGGGGGATCAATCGAGGGATACTCCCGCACACCCAGCGACTGAAATGCAATGATGCCAAACAACAGAATGAGGAGATTCATTACGATGGCCAGCACCGGCCTCTTTATGCAGAGCGTTGGTAATGACATCTAGATTCCTGAATTCACTACCGATTTTGTTTGGACCGACGTGCCTTCTCGTAGGGACATCAGTGCACTGACGATAACAGAGTCTCCTAAGGCCAGGCCTTCTCGAATCTGGACTTTCTCATCCGTACGGACCCCCGTCAACACTTCCACTCCTTTTACTTTTCCGGCACGTTTGACAAAAACCTTCTTGCCTTTCAGAATCGGAATGATGGCTTGGGTAGGCACCATAATGGACTGCTCCGCCCCCAAAGGCACTTCTACTCGAGCAAACATCCCGGGCAACAAAGCCCGACCGGTGTTCTGAGCATATGCACGAAGCCGCAAGGTTCGCAGGTCTTCGTCTATCTTGGGATCCAGTGCACGGATTGTGGCTTGAAATTGCTTGTCCTGTCCATCGATGGAAAAAGACACCTGAGTTCCGGGGGTTACCTTTGCGGCGTATTTTTCTGGAATGCTAAAATCAATCTTTGCAGGATTGGTCTGAAGGAGTGTTGCGATTACAATATTGGGCGTCAGATAGGCTCCAAGACTAACATTCTTGAAACCAATGTAGCCATTAAAGGGTGCTCGGACTACGGTCTTGGCAATTTGTACATCAAGCAGTTCCAAATCGATATCCAGTGTATTGACCCGATTCACCGAGATGTCATACTCTTCCTTACTTATGGCATCAATATCAAGCAGCTTTTTTTGTCGAGCCTCGATCTGTTGCGCCAGGTCTTGTTCGAACTTCACCTTTTTCCTCTGGGCCAGCAGGTCACGGGCGTCTATTCGAGCAATGACATCGTCCTTGCGTACATAGCTCCCTTCGCTAATATTGAGTTCTATAAGACGGCCCGTCGTCTCACTTTGCAGATCAACCTGTTCATTGGCCACAATCGTACCCGTAGCATTGATGACATTTTCGCTGGCCTCCTCCGAAGCAATATAGACTTCCACTGCAATGGCTCCTCGTGCAGTTCGGCTGCGGGGTTGCACCGGCGCATCGTCCGACTTATTCGCATAATACTTCCAACCGGCAAGTCCGGCAATGACAAGGAGTATCAAAATGAGTGGCCGCATGAGATCCTAGCAAATGTCCCGTTCAGGGCACCTGCAACATAGTTTATACATCTTCTGCAAGTACGGAAAAAACTAACATTCAATTCTGAAGCAATCCTGATTTAACTTGGTGCCAAAAGTGCTAGTTGACCAGGGCCGGGTCTCCCATCTTTCCAAGCCGGTAATTCAAAATGCATTGTCGGATTTGTTCTTCTGTATTCATAACAAAGGGGCCGTAGGAATAGACAACCTCGTCCAGGGGTTCTCCCCCCAGCATCAAGAACTCAGCTCCTTCCTGGCTGAAAAACCGCACTTTGCTGGCACCCCTTTCAAACAACACAATCTGATTCTCAACTATCTTTCGATTTCCTTGAGCCTCCATCTGACCATTCACCAGGTATGCAAATGCATTATGGGTAGGATCGGTGTCTAAATCGATACGGCCGCCCGGTTTCAACTTAATGTGGTAGTAAAATGCCGGGCTGTGCAAGGAGACTTTCGCAGCAGCATCGCCAAGCTGGCCGAGAATCACCTTGGCAGAAAAATCTGCCGTTTCCAGTTCGCTCATCTTCTCCTCTCCGAACACGATGGTCTCCGGTGGGGCAAATTTATAGGCTGATGGTGTATTGAGCCAGATCTGAAAGCCATGGTAGGCTCCTCCGTGTTGCTGCAGCTGTTGGCCAGACTCTTCCATATGAATCGCTCCTCGTCCTGAACTAAACATCATAAAGTCGCCCTTACCAATCTGAAAATCGTAGTCAAGACTGTCCTTGTGATGTCCACTTCCTGCAATAAAATACGTCGTAGGAGTGACCCCAGCGTGGGGATGTGCATCTACCCGCAGAGGAGCGGCACCTGCCTCTACCTCCACCGGTCCAAACTCATCAAACAGTACATAGGGTGACACATGGTCCACGTGGTCGCCCGCAAAAGCTCGCAAAATGGGAAGTGTGCCTACCTTGGTCCGATCGCTATCCAGGACTTGATAAATGGTGCGCTCATCTCCCTTGGCATACATACCAGATTCTTGAACAATTTGGGTTTTGGCAAGGCGAGCCCCTACGATTGCAGAATCCTTTATTATTCTTTTTTTCTCCATGACGAACCTCCTTTGGTGCTTCAACAGCAATTTTGCGATCTGGTTGCAGAAACAGGAGCCACCATCTAATCCTTATAGGTGGATCGGGCGTGCTCTATTCCTTCTTGCCACCATTTTCGCATCTCCACCGGATCAAAGTGCAATGAGTTCTCCGTCAGTACTCTCGGTATGTGGAAGTAGCGAATCTTGAGCTGATGACGCATACTCTCTAAAAGACCGATGTACTTCTCGTCGGTAGCAATCTGAGCCAGCATAAAATCGAGTGAGCTCATCATGAGGTCAAATGCATTGCGGCTATGCACCTTATTGGCCTTTTTCCTGCGGGTCGTCAAGATAACGGCATCTATTTCGGTTGCGCCCATGTCAATGGCCTCGCGTATGGGTATGAAGTTTCCAAAGCCCCCATCCGCATACTCTTGACCATTCTTGACGGCTAAACTCATGAATGGGACAAAATTGGCACTGATCCAGATCCATTCCACAAAGTCCTCATAGGTGTGATCGCGTAGGTATTTATGCTCCACTACGTTTCTTGAAAAATTGGAAACGGTGATGGCCACCTTGATGCGGCGCTCTCGAATGCGTTCATATTCTTCACGAGTGAAGGTTCGCTCCACCAATTTTCGCAGGGCATTGCTTTCTCCGAAAGTTTTTTTCCCACGCATAAACATGCGCAAAATGCCCAGGTGGTTGATTCTGGTTTTAAGCTTGCCATCGCGGCAAATGACATGAAAGGGATGGCTTGAGAAAATGTCCTTCTGTGTCACATTGGTATACACCATTCGAGCCTTGTCAATAGAGCCCGCGGCTAATAGTGGAACAATGAGAGCCCCAGTAGAGGATCCGGTATACATATCATAGTGAATGCCCCGCTCTCGAATGAGATACTCTGCAACACCACCACCAAATGCCCCCTTTGCACCACCTCCGGATATGACCAACGCTCGCATGAGAACCGATTAAAGCATGTTGAGTTGAGGACTAAATTTAGCAATTTGCAGCTTCCTTAAATCGAAGATACGATCGTGGTCAAGCAGGAAGAAATTAAAAAGATTCTCGACGGGTGGGGCATCAGCCTCCTCTCCCTTGAAGAACTAAACAGTGAGATGGATTCACTGTGGAAAGTAGTCAGCTCTTCTGAAACATATCTTCTGCGTATAAGTCACCCATCCATTGCGGAAGACCGAGTCGACTTCGAAAACGCATTATTGCAACATATCGAAAGACATAGCGACGTGGCTTGTCCTCGTTTGCTACGGGAGAATCGTTTGGCTACCAAGGAGGGCTCCATATTGCATGTGCGGTTGTTCTCCTGGGCAACAGGATGCCTCCTGAAGGACTTTAAGCCTGTTGACGATGACCTCCTCGTGCAGATTGGAACTGAATTGGCTAAGCTGACAAATTGCCTGCAAGATTTTCAACACAAGGCAGCAGGGCAAGACCACATTTGGAAAATCGACAACCTTCCCTGGGTACATGAGCATGTCTCCATCTTTGCAGAGCAAGATCAAAAGTTGGTGACGGATGCGCTGGCCTCCATCGAACGAGAACTGGTGCCACGCCTCCCACTGCTACGGACCTCCGTATGCTATCATGATGCCAATGATCATAACATTGTAGTAGACCAAAGACAAGACGAAATAGCAGTCAAGTTTATCGATTTTGGGGACGCCTGTCTTACCAAGACCTGCCTGGACATTGCGATTGCTTGCACCTACCTAATGATGGGAAGAAAAGCCCCATGGCTTACAGCGATGGCACTGGTTAGAGGTTATCATCGGTGCCATCCCCTGAGTGAGACCGAGGTTGAAGCCCTGCCCTACCTCATAAAATTACGCCTGCTCATCAGTTTGACGCACTCTACCCTCCGGCAGCAGAGCGATCCCTCGAACGCATATAACCAGGTAAGCAATGAAAGTGGTTGGACGCTTCTCCGCTATATGGATGACCATGACGATGCATGGGCAATAGCCTGTTTCAAGGCGGCTTGTTGGCCTGAGAAAAAAGCGATACTGTCCCAGAGTAAGCGCTGGTTTCCTCTATTGGGTAAAGCGATTGCCTTAAAGGACCTCCCCATTGTTGATCTCAGCGTACAGTCGACACGCCTCGGCACGCAAGCCGAAATTGAGGATAGTGCCGTGTTGGATCGCCGGATAAAGACCCTTCTCGATGCAAGTCAGATGGGCATTGGACGTCATGGTGAACCGCGTCCCATCTATACTTCGTCGGCTTTTTGCGAAGCATCAGACCTCGGTGATTTGCGGAGGACCATCCATTTGGGCATTGACATCTTTGCTCCAGCAGGAACTCCTCTCTATGCACCCATGGATTGCCGTGTTTATCGAGTGATGAATTGTGCGGGACCTCGAGACTATGGCCCAACGATCATCTTGAAATGCGAAGACGGCTTCGTTCTCTTCGGCCACCTCCATCTAAAGGACCTGGATAAGATTAAGGTTGGACAAAGCATCAAGAAAGGCACCGTTTTCGCCCACATTGGAGCATTTGAACACAATGGAAATTGGACACCACACGTACACGTACAGTATTTTACAGACTGGCTTGATAAACGCCCCGGGGCACTAGGTGTTTCATCTCCAGCCTATCTTTCGGTCTGGCGAAAGCTAAGTCCTTCGCCAGCAACAATGCTCGGCCTAGATTCAAAAATTGCAGAATATTCCGGCGTGGAAAGCAATTTGTTAATTGAGCATCGCTCAAGTCTCCTACCAGCCAACATGAGCCTGTCCTATGACTTACCACTCCACATCGTCAGAGGGCAAGGCATCCACTTGGTCTCTGCTCGTGGACAGCGCTATCTTGATCTGGTCAATAATGTTGCCCACGTAGGGCACGAGCATCCACGGGTGGTAGAAGCCATTCGTCAACAGGCTGCTACGCTCAATACCAACACCCGCTATCTCCATCAAAACATTCTGTCCTTTTGTCAAAAACTACTCGCCTCAACTCCAGATCACTTAGAGGTCGTCTATCTATGCAACTCGGGTAGTGAAGCCAATGATCTTGCCTTGCGCATGGCGAGAACCATAACCGGGCGACAAGAAGTACTGGCACTAGAGGGCGCTTATCATGGTCACACGCAGTCCTGCATTGAAGTGAGTTCTTACAAGTTTGCCCGAAAGGGTGGCCAGGGCAGACCAGAATCTGTCCAGATCTTACCTATGCCAGATCCTTATCGTGGTGTATACGAAAATCGCGCAGCAGTAGCTTCCTATCAGCATGATCTGCAACTGGCCATGGAGCGATTCCACAGCCCACCGGCTGCGTTTATTCATGAATCGATCCTCAGTTGTGGTGGCCAGATTGTACCACCCGAAGACTATTTTTCTACCCTATATGCTGACTTACAAGCACAAAACTGTTTGTGCATTGCCGACGAGGTCCAAACGGGTTGCGGACGAATGGGATCGAGCTTTTGGTCTTTCGAAATGCATGGATTGGCACCCGATATGGTCACCATTGGCAAACCCATTGGCAATGGGCACCCTCTTGCTGCAGTAGTGGCCACCAGAGAAGTGGCTGCTGCATTTGCTAACGGAATGGAGTATTTCAACACTTTTGCCGGCAATCCGGTATCGTGTGCGGCAGGCAGTGCTGTGCTGGACATTCTAAATGAGGAAGGGCTGGTCTCTCATGCTGAGCGCATGGGCAATCTCATCAAAAAGAGAATGTACAGCCTGCAAGAGCAGTACCCGGTGCTTGGAGACGTGCGGGGAGAGGGACTGTTTATTGGCTTAGAATTCGTCTCTGACAGCCACAAGACTCCTGCTCCTGATTTGGCGCGATATATTGTTGCGAGAGCACTCCAATACGGGATTCTCATGTCGACCGATGGTCTTCAAAACAATGTGCTGAAAATCAAACCTCCACTCGTGATATCGGAGGATCAAGTAGAGATGTTTTGCCACCGAATCTCACAGATCTTGTCGCACCACCGCGTAGCGGACTACTGGCAGACATAAACTCTTAGAGGGGAAAATCAGCAATGAGTTTGTTGATAAACATTTTCAACACACTGGGCTTCAGTAAAATCATCAGCACGACACCTAGAACGGCTCCATAGAAGTGGGCATCATGATCAATTTTACCTTTCATATGCTTGCCAGCGTAAGAAGAATACCATAGATATAGAATGCCGGCAATGATACCCGGAATTGGTATGATGCCATATAAATAGAGCGGTTCCCACGGATAAAAGAGAATAAAAATGAAGACGATGCCGGATACGCCCCCGGAAGCGCCCACAGCTACATAACTTTCCTTGTCCCGTTTCTTATAGAAGGTGCCCAGGGAGGCCAGAACAATAATGCCCAGGTATACAAGCACAAACAAGATCCCCCCCATGATCGGACCAAAAAACGAGTAGAAGTATTGTTCGACGATCTCCCCAAAGTTCCAAAACACAAACATGTTGATCAACAAGTGGATCCAATCCCCATGTACGAATCCTGACGTCACCATTCGATAGTACTCTTTCTTGTGGTGCTCCCTGATGGGCCAATGCGCAAGTCGATAAAAAAGCTGCTGGTCATTGAAAGCCCGATAGGAAACCAGGACGGTGAGTATCACAATGACGATGGTAAGTGAAATACTGCTCATGAATGATGATACGGTAAGTTTTTTTGAATGGAAAGTGCCCGATAATACTGTTCAAGAAAGACAATGCGCACAAGATCATGGGGGAATGTCATTTTCGATAGGGCGAACAGATGATCCGCTCTGGATTTAAGCGCATCAGAAAACCCATATGCCCCTCCGATAACAAAGATTGCACGCTGCTTTCCAAGCATGGAGGTGCGATCAAGAAAAGACGCAAATTGTCTGGAAGAATAGGCCTTTCCCTTTTCGTCCAATAGGATGAGAAAATCCCCGCTGCGGATCTTCTCGAGCATTTTCTTTCCAATCTCTTCGCGTGCCTTACCTGGATCTTTGCTTCTGGCATCTTGCCATTCGTTGATGGTCAGCGATCCCAGATGATTTGCCCTTTTGAGGTACAGGTCGGTCAGTGCCCTGATCTCCGGCATCTTCGTTTTTCCCACCCACCACAGTTCATTTTTCATAAAGGTTGCCCAGCGAGCGATTTTATGAGCAATTTTCGATCACCGTACTCAGAGCGAATGGCCATCGCCAGATCTGGAACAAGTCGACGCAACCAGCTCTGGTCCATGGTACGCAGATACTCTGCAACTGCCTGAGCACTTGGATATCCCACATGCGCTTTTAAATATGTCAAAAACCCATTTTGGACCAGGAGCAAAACCTCCTTGGCATGATCCGCTGTGACATGGGCAGCGCATTCCAGCAGACGCTCTAGGTCTTTCTGTTGAGCAAGCAAGTCCATCAATTTGACATTATTCTCGTCCATTGCATAGAGCTTAACCAATCCGTCAAAGTCATCGACAGCCAGGAACAGTGCTTCTGCCTTCTTCTGATGGGTATGCCAGCGTTCTCCAGCCAGGCGCTTTACGATAGGCAACAATTCAAACTGATGAGTCTTATCAAAATGAGTCAGATGCCATTCCAACTGATAAGCATTGTCGGTCAGGATTGAGGCCACTTGTTGAAACAGCGACTGGGCAGTACCCGCACCTCGCACACGGTCATAGAGCAATTTGGCAAGATCAAAAAAGTCTTCTTCGGCATAGGTGCCCTTAATGGTTTGAAAAAACAATTGAAAGAACTTCAGCTTCCCAAAGAATGGCTCGAATACATCTATTTTAGTGGCAATAGCCTCTTGCTGCACAAAAATTGCAATCAGACTCTGCAATCCCGCCTCATCCGCAAGAGAAATGGACGACATCAACTTTTCCTCGATTTGATTTCGTATGGAACGATCACCAAATTGAAACAAAGCCAGGAACAGATTGAGCGCTGGGTCTGGAGGTACATATTTCCCCTCCTCGATCAATTCAGCCAATTCAGTAAAATGCCGACTCTTCAGCTTTGGCGAGTATTCGCTACCAAGGAGATTAACAAACTGCTGGCAGAGTTCGGTCTCGCACGCCCTCATTACATCAGATTGCTGACTGAACTGTCCAACCATCAGAAATTTCTGAAGCCCAAAAAGGAGTGCATATGCCTCGCGGATATCCTCACGGGCAAGCAGGTCTTCGCTTAATGCCAACAATTCTCTGAGATGTCGATCCAATTTTTTGAAGGCAGACACGCTTCGTTTGGCGGCTGTCAACTTCCAAAAACTACGCAGCAACTGGTAGTATTTTTGATGATTGTACTCTTCGTGAAGATCGATCTTGTGTGCAAAACGCGTCTTAAGCGCTACAGCCAGCCTTTCATCCAGTTGGGCATGCTGGAGCAGGAACTGGCGAAGTTCCTGATCCGATACCTGATGCAGAATGCTACGGGTAGAAAGACTTTTTAAGGAAGGTTTATGGCTTCTTCGCCGTTGCTTGGTTTCTTTCTGCTTTTTCCGGTCCAGCACCATCAGCGCACCTGCAATGTGTCGGCAAAAGCCCGTGCGATCTTCTAAACAATCGCAAGTGTAGTTGCGCACCTTACGCCGTGCAAACTGTACTTCCACTTCATAAGACTCGGTTTCCGTGTTTTTGACCTGAAAAACATGAATGTCGTCTCGCACTTCAACCAGTTCAACCCAATTATTTTGGACCAGCTGCTGTGCTTCATGCAGCACATCTTGCTGGATGTACATGCTATAGTTGTTTAAAGCAAATGTTTGTTTCAGCATCTTTCTTCCGCTCAACTCATAAAGATAAGGCAACTCTTTGAGTACTAAACAGCAAACTTCTTGGAGCATCTAAGCGTTAGTAAGTGTACTTTCACACGACGTTTACGGAGACATGAAGACAGTATATTTTGTACGGCACGCAAAATCAAGTTGGGCAGACCCCAGTTTGGATGACAGAGACCGTCCTCTCAATAAGAGGGGTAAAAGGGATGCGCCCTACATGGCGCAAAAAATGGCTGCTGATGGAGAAGCTGCCGATCTCCTGATTACCAGCCCTGCCAAACGAGCAAAAGCTACTGCGAGCTGTTTTCGCAAAGCCCTGGGAATGACTAAAGAATGCATTGTGATCGATCGGAGACTGTATCATGCAGGAATTGAAACGATTCTCAGTGTTGTGCAAGAACTCCCGGATGAAATTCAGGCCGTCTATATTTTTGGTCATAATCCTGGATTTACCCACGTAGCCAATCATTTTAGCCAACGCTCCATTGACAATGTTCCTACTACGGGCATCCTCAAGATTGTTTCACAGTCAGATAAGTGGTTGGACTTTGACCCTAATCATGCGCGGATGGAGGCCTTCTACTATCCCAAGATGTTTAATCTCCTGTGAGGCCTTTGTTCTTCATATGTGCCTTGACGATGTTATCCTGTCAATCCGGAAAAGGGGACGTTGACTTTGTGCCTTTGCCAGATTCCATCATGGTACCACTGTTCACTGATGCACTTGTATTAAATGCGGCATTTGCCGATACTTACAAATCTAAAAAGGACAGTATTGCGACTGTCTATTCTGATCAACTTTCAAAAAAGTACGGAATCAGCAAAGCAGAATTTCAAAAAAACATGGACTTTGTTCATCGCGACCCGATTCGATTGGATTCGATCGTTCAGGCAGTCATTAAGCACATTGATAAACTCGAATCCGAATTCATCGATGTTCGTGCCAGTAACCTATAGATAAACCATGACCTCTGATACCCGCGACACAAAGATCTTGGTGATCGACGACGAGCTAGATGTGACCGACGTTATTTCGTACAACCTCCTCAAGGAGGGATATCAAGTAAAGACCGCCAACAGTGGTTCCACCGGTCTAGAAGTAGCCAGTGAGTTTCAACCCAACTTGATCCTGCTCGATGTCATGATGACGGATATGGATGGCATGGAAGTATGCCGTCAACTTCGGGAGCAAGATAAATTTGACAATACCCTGATCGCTTTTCTCACGGCGCGTGGAGAAGATTATACCCAGATCGCTGCTTTCGATTATGGTGGCGATGACTTTATTGTCAAGCCAATACGGCCCAGTGTATTGAAGAGCCGCATCTCCGCCCTCTTGCGCAGAGCCGGACGGTACTCAAACCGTGATCAAAACAACACCATCACGCTGGGAGAAATGACCTTGAATGCAGAAAAATTTGAAGTAGAGGTCTCCGGCAAGAAGATTGACTTGGCAAAGAAAGAGTTTAAAATCCTAGCCCTTCTTCTCAGCTATCCCGGACGGGTATTTACTCGGGATGAAATTTATCGTCAAGTTTGGGGAAGCGACATCATTGTAGGAGAACGCACGATCGACGTCCACATTCGCCGCATTCGCGAGAAGATTGGCGATGGCTACATCAGGACACTTAAGGGCGTGGGTTACAAAATAGATGCATAGCAGATGCTTAAGAATCTCACTCCCCGTCAGATTTCCGTATACATTTCGATTGTTACCTCCACCATCATCCTTCTCGTCTTTATTTTGATCGAATTCACACTGGGAAACCAGGGCAGCGGCATTTGGATCTTGCGTTATGGGGTTACTTTTTTGGCAGCTTACTTCGTCACGCTGTACTTCATAAAGAACTACATCTATCGCAAGATCAAGCTGATCTACAAAAACATCCACAAGGTCAAGCTCGATCCGTCCCAAAAGAACAAAAGCATCGACAGCGATGCTACGATCATCGAAGATGTGGAGAAGGATGTTGCCGCTTGGGCACAAGATAATGAGCGCGAAATCTCAGAACTCAAGAGCTTGGAGACCTACCGTCGAGAATTTTTGGGCAACGTATCACACGAGCTCAAAACGCCCATCTTCAACATTCAGGGATATGTGCATACACTCATTGATGGAGGGCTGGATGACGAAGAGGTCAATGTTCGATACCTGCGACGATGTGCAAAAAACGTGGATCGCCTGATCACGATTGTAGAGGATCTCGAAACCATTTCCAAACTCGAATCAGGTAAACTCCTGCTGGACATCAGCGCCTTCGATATAAAGGCACTTGTTCATGAAGTATTCGAGGCTCATGAATTGGCTGCAAGCGAAAAGGGGGTGTCTTTGATATATAAAGACGGCGCCTCGCAAGGGTACCTGGTTAATGCGGACACCAATTACATTCGACAGGTACTGGATAACCTGATCATTAACTCCATAAAATATGGAAAGACAGGTGGTACGACCAAAGTTGCGTTTTACGACATGGCAGACCACATCCTTGTCGAGGTGGCTGACAATGGCATTGGCATGGCAGAGCATCATGTCAAGCATGTATTTGACCGATTTTATAGGGTGGACAAAAGTCGATCGCGCGAGGTGGGAGGTTCTGGTCTGGGTCTGGCGATTGTCAAGCACATCATTGAAGCCCACAATCAGACCGTAAATCTGCGGAGTGCACCTGATGTAGGTTCAACATTCGGTTTTACCTTGTCTAAGGCATAGGACGGGAGATCTACAACCAACCAACTCGCAGTGATACCGCTTTCGTACTAGATTGATCGTTTCAGCGCCTTGACGTAAGCTAGTTGGAAAACTGCGGACTGACAACCAATTCCTTTGTTCCTAACGAATAGTCGTAGAACCCCATACCGCTTTTCCGACCTAGCACACCGGCATGAACCATGTTGACCAATAGTGGGCACGGCGCATATTTGGCCTGACCGAAGCCCTCCTGCAAAACATGCAAAATCGAAAGACACACATCCAGCCCAATAAAATCAGCCAATTGCAACGGTCCCATGGGATGCGCCATGCCCAGCTTCATCACCTGATCAATTTCCTCGACGCCCGAAACCCCTTCCTGCAGGGTATATATCGCTTCATTGATCATGGGAATCAAAATGCGATTGGCCACGAACCCTGGATAATCCTCCACCACTACTGGGATCTTGCCAATCTCTTTAGTGAGGGAAAGAATTTGCCGCGTGACCTGTTCAGATGTCCGATACCCCTTGATCACCTCAACTAACCTCATGATGGGAACGGGGTTCATGAATTGCATACCGATGACTTGTTTAGGTCGATGTGTTGCAGAGGCCAGTTGGGTTATCGAGATACTGGATGTATTGGATGCTAAGATGCAATGCTCGGGGGCATGATCATCCACGACGCCAAAGATCTTTTGTTTTACCTCAAGGGATTCAGAAGCTGCTTCGATCACCAAGTCTGCAGATGCGACCGACTGCGCCACAGAGGTAGAGCCTTGAATATTTACCAGTGTACTCACTTTGTCTGCGGTCGAGATGCGCTGTTTGGCGACCAGGCGATCCAAATTGTGTGCGATGATCCCAAGGGCACGTTCGATGGCCTCTTCTTGCAGATCTACCAATTGGACCTGAAATCCATGCTGTGCAAATACATGTGCGATACCATTGCCCATGGTCCCTGCTCCAATTACTGCGACTTCTTTCATATGCAAGTGTTTGAAGAACAAACATAGACAGATTCGTCAGGATTTATGGGCATTTGTAACGAGCGCCATACCTTGCATCTGCAAATGCCCTCAAATGGGATCAAGGATGAATATACGGATCGGGACTATCTGGCACTCCTGCCGCTGCACTTGCAAAATCTACGCCCTAGTATGAAGACGCTCCTCATTGGCGACATTGGGTCGACCTCGGCAGATTGGGCTTTAATTCAGAAGGGCGAGATTCACCACTTTACTACAGGTGGTTTCAATCCTACGGCAAACGACAAATCTGTAGGTCTGGGTATGGTCGAGACTATCGAGAAATCACTGCCCGAGCACAGCATTGATGCCATTCACTACTACGGCACAGGAGTGAATGGGCCAGAAGCCATAGAGCGGGTCAGGGCATGCTTTCGCGAGATGTCCGGATCCATATCGGTATTCGTTGGGTCAGACATCTTAGGAGCCGCAAGGTCGTTGTTCGGCGAAGAGGTAGACGAAGGAGTAGTAGCCATTCTTGGTACGGGCAGCAATGTCTGCCAATTTAGACAGGGTGAAATCATCGGAAGGGGTGTCAATCTTGGATATCTCCTGGCGGACGAAGGGTCCGGAATATCCATCGGTCGAAGACTGTTAAAAGCCTATTACTATGAGCAATTGCCTCCGGATTTGCATCGTACACTTAAAACAGTCATTCCCCCGCCCGAACAATTGGTTCCCCAACTCTATGCTCATCCCGCTCCAAATCGTTTCATTGCATCTTTTGCCCGACATGCCATTGAGAATCGCGATCATGCCTCCATTAAAACCTTAGTAGCTACAGAATTTCAAGAATTTATACATTCGCACCTTTTGCGATATAAAAGTTTACATAAAATTCACTTTGTGGGTTCGATAGCTTTCTATTTTTGCGATTCTTTACGAGACCAATTAAGAGCAGCAGGCTTGACACTGGGTACGGTAGTTCGTCGGCCCATTGAAGGGCTTGCTAAGTACCATCAAAAATCACAACACCATGGCAGATAAGATAAAGCGGATTGCAGTATTGTGTTCAGGGGGTGACGCTCCGGGAATGAATGCGGCGATTCGAGCGGTAGTCCGGACCGGCAATTTTCATGACCTCCACGTCTATGGGATCTACAATGGCTACCAGGGGATGATTAACGGCGAAATAATCCGTCTGGAAAAAGGCGATGTTGCTAACATCATCCATAAGGGAGGCACCACGCTCAAGACCGCGCGCAGTAAGGAATTTATGAACAAGGCAGGTCGAAAACAGGCACATCAGACACTGATCGCCAATGATATCGATGCCGTCGTTGCCATTGGCGGAAATGGAACTTTCACTGGTGCGCAGATTTTTCAGTCCGAATTTGACTTTCCGATGATGGGCGTCCCCGGCACGATCGACAACGACATCTTTGGAACCGACTATACCATCGGATTCGATACCGCTGTCAATACGGCCATCGATGCAGTGGACAAAATCCGAGATACGGCAGACTCCCACAATCGATTATTTTTTGTGGAAGTAATGGGTCGACATTCAGGATACATAGCCATGTATACTGGCCTAGGTAGCGGAGCGAGTGGGATCCTAATCCCGGAGTCGGAGACTGATGTTGATGAGCTGCTGGGCCAACTGGAAAAGATGGCCCTCAAGAAGAAATTGTTTGGACTTATTATCGTGGCCGAAGGCAATGAGAATGGAAATGCCCACCGCATCGCCAAGATCGTGGAGAAGAAGTTCACCCAGTACGAAACAAAAGTAGCGGTCATTGGCCATCTGCAACGTGGGGGATCGCCCACGGCACAGGATCGCGTGCTGGCCACAAGGATGGGACATGGCGCAGTAGAAGGGCTGCTCAACGGACATCACAATGTGATGTGTGGAATCCAAAACAACGAAGTGGTCTACGTACCATTGAAGGATGCGATCAAAAAACTGAAACCCATAGACAGCAACATTTTGTCACTCCCAAGCATCTTAAGTTGAGCAACGTACACATCGTGTACGTCACTTTCCCCAGTGAGGAGGTGGCCAAAGAGATCGTCCGACAGCTTTTGGCAGAAAAATTAATCGCTTGTGGAAATCTATTTCCCATTTCCTCCCTGTATTCATGGGAAGGGCAAATGCAGGAGGAAAAAGAAATCGCTGCGCATCTCAAAACGACGAACACGCTCATCCCTGGCATCCGCGCCCGCCTAATTGAACTTCATCCCTACGAAGTACCCTGTATCGTAGATTGGGCGATGGATGGCAACGAACGTTACGTATCCTGGGTGGAGAAATCCGTCCGGTAGGCAACCCCAGTCGATTTTCTATTTTATCGGTTCAACGGCAATTCTCCGCCTTTTTGGCAATAGGCATATCCATGTATTTCATTACTTTCAACGCCTTCTGAAAATTAGTGCAAATACATAAACACACAAAAACATGGCAAATAAAGGGGTGATTGGAATCCTGACCGGCGGCGGAGATGTCCCGGGGTTGAATCCAGCAATTCGCGCAGTAACCATCAGAGCAGTCCGTGAAGGATATAAAGTCATCGGCCTCCGCAGAGGATGGGGCGGTATTATTGACGTGATTCGAGATAAGGACTACGACAACAGTGCAAACTTTATCGAACTAACCAAGCAAGTCGTAGATAAGGCGGCGCGTACGGGAGGAACATTCTTGCATACCAGCCGGACGAAGCCAAGTAAGGTAGCCAAGGCCATGGTCCCAGAACACTTGAAGGATACTTATCAAGATGAAATCAATGACCTGACGCCGGAGGTGATCAAAAACCTCGAATGGATTGGAATTGATCATCTGATTGCCACGGGAGGAGATGACACCCTGAGCTATGCAGTACATCTGAATGACCAGGGCGTCAAAGTAAATGCCATTCCAAAGACAATGGACAATGATGTACCGGGTACAGACTATTGCATAGGATTCAGTACTTGCATCTCGCGTACGATCTCGTTGATCAACAACTTACGGACCTCCGTTGGTTCGCATGAGCGGATCGCCGTTTTGGAGGTATTTGGCCGATATGCAGGATTCACCGCCATGCTGCCCACCATGGCCGGGGCGGCGCATCGCTGTGTCATTCCTGAGCATCAGTTTGACATTGAGAAACTCACTGAGTTGTTGGTGCAGGATCGTTACGACAATCCCAGCAACTATTCGATAGTACTGGTATCAGAGGGCGCTCAAATTGCCGGAGGTGATATGATGTTTTCCGATGATGAAAAGGATGCATATGGTCATGCCAAATTGGGAGGCATCGGCGACCTTGTCTCAAACAAAATAAAAGAGCTTTCACCTAAATTCAACAAAGGCAGGCGCATCAATACCATCAGCCAACGACTCGGCTATATGGTGCGATGTGGAGATCCTGATGCGATGGACGCCATCGTACCAATGGCCTATGGGACTTTGGCATTTGATCTCATCAAGAATGGCGAAAGTGGCAAATTGGTGTGTCTCCAACACGGGCAGTACGGGAGTGTGCCCATCAGCACGGTGACCAGCATGAGCAAAGTGGTCGATGTCGAAAAGCATTACGACACAGATCGATATCATCCATTCTACCACGATTTGGATGGCTTACCCATGATGATTATGACCACTAAATATTCGGTCTAAGCCATCTCCACGTTGGGTTTTAAAGCGTGATCGAGGTGTGAAGTGGTGCAAGCCACTAGTGCCTGTCTGTGATGCGGGAAAGCAGTTGATGCAACTTCTCTATGCCTTGTGGTCCGTCAGCCGCACGCTCCAACCAGGTATGCGTATCTCCCAAGTAGTGCATGCCAAGGTATGTTGCACTTCTTCTAAATGGGACAAAGAAACCGGGAACAGGTTCTGAATCCGATCCACAGGAGATCGCCATCATGTTCATGTCTTTCAACTTTTTGCCTACTGCCTTTTCGACTTTGATGCAGTCCGTTATGCGATCAAAAAAGTTCTTCATCAGACCACTCATGGCGTACCAGTAGACGGGGGTGATGAAAATCAGATTTTCGCAAGAGACGACTCGTTCCATGACGGCAAGAAAATCGTCTTCATGTGGGTACAGGTGATCATATTGGTAGGGCGCCAGGTTGATTCCTTGCAGATGTAGGATGTCCGCGCCTACGACTTCAGACACGATTTTCGCGATCTGCTGTGTATGGCCGTCTTTGCGGGCACTTCCCTGGATAATGGTCGATTGCATAGTTAAAATGCAAGGTAGCTATTGCCTCCAGACCCGCCTAATACGCTCCGTCAGTGCTGCCCGTTAAGGAATCTAGAAATGCTTTCAATTGCTGTCTTTCCATGGCGGTCAACTCAAAGGTGCGCAGCCGATCGTCTCTCCCCTGTCGAGATGCAAAGAAAGCATAATGATCAATCACCTCATCCAGAGAGGACAGGCTCCCGTCGTGCATATACGGAGCCGTCAAAGACACGTTTCGTAGCGAGGGGATTCTGAACTTTCCGTAATCGCTGCTGTCCATCGTTATGAGACCTCTGCCCCGGTCGGCATACTGTTCGTACAAACCATTGTTCGCAAAATCATGGGTGGTCAACAACACACCAGCATGACAATTGCAGCATCCAAGTCGATCACTCTCAAACAAGTGCATTCCTGCCTGAGCATCTGCCCCAAGCGCCGTGGCATCACCTTGCAAATGACGATCATAGGGAGCATCTGCGCTGATCAGTGTACGCACATAGGAGGCAAGTGCTCGCGTGACCACGTATGCATCAGGCTGCCTACCGTAAGCCAGCATGCTCATCTCCTGATATTCGCGGTCGTTTCGCAGCCGCTCCTGCAGTTTGAGAACGGGCAGGGCCATCTCGTGCTCATCCTCGATCGGCACCAGGGCCTGCAGATCCAAATTCTTCACCCCGCCATCCTTGTTGATCAATCCCAGGTACGCTCGATTGAAGAGGCTTGGGGCATTCCGTTTTCCCAATGCACCTGCAACCCCATCGGAAAGGGCGGTCGTATCGGCAAAGGCGTATTCTGGCAGATGGCAATGCACGCACGAAATGCTGGTATCTGCCGAGAGGAGTGGGTCGAAAAATAACCGCTCACCCAAGGCCACTCTCGTATCCGTTATAGCATTGTCCGATGGGATGTCTACTTCAGGAAAATGATATGGAAAAAAATCAGATGAAACTGGCGCTGAGCAGCCGGCAAGCAACCATGCCAAGGAATAAATCCAAATTTGCCTCCGTGAAAATCGATGACTAAAATTCATTATTCATCAAATCTTCAATAGTCATCTCACGATATCTTGCTCAAGCATCGCTCTTCACGACTGACAAGTATTTAATGATTCCGTGGCCTTGGCTGTTCCATTTTCCGTGAAATCCCTCAGGAACTACCAAAAAATCACCACTATAAAACGTGTGCTGACTTCCTTCTGGATCTTCCAGCTGTAACTGTCCCGAAAGCAAGTGAATGAATTGGTCATTCTTCGATTCTGTGATCAACCTCTGCGTGGGTTTTTCCGCCATAAGTGCAATCGTCAATTCCACCCCTTTGTGCAATTCCTCCGCATATCGGTTGTCGCTATCCAATTCGATGTGGGCTCCCGACAGTGTCGACCTATCAAATAACTTATGTCCGAGCTGATGCGATCCCCCTTCTGCTTTTGCTCTTTTAGTAGCAATGATCGATAATTCGTAGTGCAGATTGTTTCCTGCCCTGATATCCCACTCTCCGGTGAATCCTTTGGGGGCAAAAAAGAAGTCACCGGAATGAAAAAGTTGCGCCTTTCCCTCCAAAGGTTTCACCAGTGCTTCTCCATGCAACATGTAGACAAATTCATCAAAAGGAAAATCCGTCATTTTGTTGCTCCATGTTTCAGTAGAGACCACGTAGACGCTCAACTGATTGCCACGGTAGATATTCTTCTGAAAAAAATCTTTCTCTGGCTCGTCCTTGATTGGCACTTTCTCTAAACCCACGCCAGACAAGACAGATCGGTCTAGCAGAATGGGTTTGATCGATGTGACATTCTCTTGCTGTGCCATTAGCGACGTCAGCAAGAGGGTCAAACCAATCGTTGCGTAAAATGTCTTCTGTAATTTCATGCTGGCCAGCGATTTCCTATCATTTAAGATCCAGGGCTTGCTCCAGATTGTCACGAAGTCTTTCGGCCAAAGGGAGATTATTGCCCGTATGAGTGTCCAGCTCGGTCGTGAGGTCCACATTGGCAAATAGTTTTGCCAAATCAAGTTCGAAAGTGACGGTATTTGCGCCTTTGCTTATGCTTATGGTCTCCGTAAAGGAGAGATTTTTCAACATCGCAGCAGATCCCAAGTGATATGCGACCGGAGTCTCTGTTGTGCCGTCTCCATCTACATCCACATTCCCATCAATCCGCAAGAACTTGTACCCGGTCATCCAATTCCAGTGCATGGCGGGGTCTTGAATGCCAAGGGGGTCTCCAGGCGGACGACTGGTAAAATCGGCCTCTGTTTGCGCATTGGTGGTCTCATCCACGCCGACAAAAAATACAGCATCCGAAAAATTACTGATCTCGAGGGTGCCTTGCAACGACGCTGTATTGCCAATGCCAGCCAAAAGGTATTGATTGCCAATATCAACCGTATTGCCATTTTCCTGGGTCAGCTTCAATCCCCCCACGTAGTAGTTGATTGCTTCAAAATCGATCGCAGTACCATTAATGGTATAGGTCTCTCCCAAGGCGACATCCTCCGCTCCTGACTTGAAGGAAAAATCAAGCACTAGACTGGCGGTATCAGGGCCGTCATCATCACTGTCTTTGTTGCACCCAATCGCCAGAACTATGGAGGCAACTAACAATCCCTTAAACACTGTTTTCATTTGTTATAAAGATTTAATGGTTATCGATTTCGAAAAATTATCAGCCAATTCTTCTGCCGCAGGCAATTGACTGAGCGAATGCAATCCGGGGTTTTCTGCAATATCATAGACCTGCTCCTGCTTAAACACATCATACAGGTCAACCTCTAGTTTTAAGCGAGAACCCAAACCCTCTGCATTCAGTTGGATTGGGCGCATTACTGCGTCAGATCCAAGATGTAAATTCATCCCTGTTTCAGCATCACCATCATCGTCCAAATCCACCCAACCCTCAATCTTTATAAAAATGTAGCTGTCCCACGCCAGCCAATATTCTCCGGGCTTGCTTTGAGGATGATCGGTGGAAAAATCAGCGGGAACCGATTCATTTTGTGCTTCGGTCAATCCCAAATTAAACGAAACATCCTTGATGGTTTCCAAATCAACCTTGGTCTCAATATAGGGATACCCTCCAGCAGCACTTTCGCTACTGAGGTGACCGGCCGAGGGATTGACAAAATCGACCTCCTTCAAAAGAATCGATTCCGATCCATCACTTACCATGAGGTCGGATACGTAAAAGCTGACGCGCAACACGCGAAATGCCTTCCCATCGGGAAAAACCATGGATTGATCTAAAACAAGTGGTTCGCCCTGGTAAGTAAGTTGTATCGCGATCTCCAGGGGGATGTCTTTGCGACACCCTGTGGCTGAGACCGCAAATAGCAAAGCCAAGACAAGCACCGTTTTATGCATATACTAGAAACGATTTGCCCTTTCGATTGTTGCTAAACCGAAAACAAGATGTGCGAAATGGGTTACCTTTTTCGTTTAATTCTGTACCACAAATGCAGTCTAAAGTTTATCAGGTACTGACTTTGCTTCTGGCAGGATTTATCCTTACCTGCTGTGATCCAGATGACCCCGATGGAGATCTAACCGATCTGCGCTATGACCCAACTCCTTTGGACCTCAGTGTTCCCGCTGAGTTTCCTCCCATGACCTCTCCATCCGACAATCCACTGACTGAAGAAGGTGTTCTCCTTGGGAGAAAGATCTTTTTCGATAAATTGCTTTCCGCTGATTTCACCATGTCATGTGCTTCCTGCCACGATCCTCAGCTTAGCTTTACGGATGGCTTGGCCGTCAGCCTGGGCATTGACGGACTTGCCGGTAGGCGCAGCGCACCATCCCTTCTCAATATTGGATTTGATCCTCACGGTTTCCATTGGGATGGCAAGTTTGCTACTGTGGAGGATCAAGCACTGGCGCCCATCGAAGATCCAATTGAACTGCACAATACCTGGAGTCAGGTAGAAGAGAGGCTCCGAGATGACGAGGAGTACCCTGCTCTTTTTAGAACGGCTTTCGGCATTGAGAACAAATCTGAGATTTCACGCGATCTGGCCGTCAAAGCCATCGCTCAATTTGAACGGACCTTGGTGAGCAGTGGGTCGTCAAAATGGGATCGATGGGTTCGGGGCGAATACGATTTTACGGATGAAGAATTCCTGGGCTACAGCCTTTTCTTTGACCTCGAGGATAATATTCCTGACGCAGAGTGTGGCCATTGCCACAATCCTCCATTCTTTGCCATTCAAGAATTTCGAAATAACGGGTTGGACGATGTCAACGATCCCATGGGATTTGCAGACGGCGGTCGTGGCGAAATCACCGGCGAGGCACTTGATCTTGGGAAATTTAAAGTACCCACTTTGCGCAATGTATTATTGACCGCCCCCTACATGCATGATGGCCGATTTGAAAACATCGACCAAGTTCTCGAACACTACAACACAGGTGGAGCAGGACGGTACCGACACCCCCTAATGAGACCGCTCAATCTGGAGCCGCTTCAGTTGGAGGCCATCAAGTCCTTTCTCGGCACGCTCACGGATGAGGCATTCCTTACCAATCCTGATTTTCAAGATCCGGGGCTCTAGCTTATTTGCCAATTCCAATGTAATGCATGAGGACATCTATGTCAGGGAGAGCAGCGGACACTGCTCCAATCTAATAGACTTTTGGTGTCATCTCTCTTTGGTAAGAAATACCTCCCAGTGCCAACGGCCGATATGTCTCTTAATCGGGAAAGTCTCGTAATCCTGTAGTCTCAAGCATCACTCCGGCAATGTCAGTTGCTCTCCCCACACATGCTTACCCACCCATATCCAGTTGTGCCACATGGCTGCAAGTCGTTCCTTGGGTTTTGTAATCCCATGCCCGAAGCCCTTGTATATGATCAACTCCGTCGGAACCCCTACATCCTGTAACCCTTGAAAAAGTTCATAGGCATTTGGTACCGGAACGCGGCGGTCAAATTCACCATGTTGGATTAATGTGGGCGTGGTCGCGTCGTTGATGTTGGTCATCGGCGACGTCTTCTCATAAATCTGCTTGTCAGACCACGGCGTTGCTTGCAGATATTGGCGTGTGAAAGGATGAATGTCGGTGTTAACGTAATAGGTCATCCAGTTGGAGATCCCGGCACCCACCGAGATAGCCTTAAACATGGTCGAATTGGTGGCCAGGAAGGCAGAGATGTATCCTCCCTGACTCCATCCCATAGATGCCACACTGTCCGGATGTACCATCCCTTGATCAATGAGGTGTTGAACGCCGGATTCCACATCCCAGGCATCGCCAACTCCCAGATTTCGAACATTAAGTGCTCTGAAGTCTGCTCCATACCCTGCAGAACCTCTATAGTTAGGTCTCAAAACCAACGCCCCTTTGTCCAGCCATTGTACCTGAGGGTACACATATGCTGGCACCGGCTCCGGAGTGGATATTCCCGTCGGACCACCATGGATCACCACCATCAAGGGATACTGTCGTCCAGGATCATAGTTTTCTGGCTTGTGGAGGATCCCCTCAATGGTGGCACCATCCTTACTGGACCATTGCACGACTTCTGAAGTTCCCACCTCCCAATCCTGCAGTTGTTGTTGCACCTGCGTGATCTGTTTGCTATTGTCCAAGGGAAAATCAGCAAGGTAGATTTCTGACAGTGTCTGTTCCTGTCGTCCTGAGTAGGCCATGCGGGTGCCGTCCTTGGAAACGGAATAGGAGTAAAACAAACGCAAGGGCGTGGGTATTTCTGTCACCATACCATTGACCGGATCTACCCGGTAGAGATTGCGAGTCGTCTTCTGCCAGGCGGTGCCGAGAATGCCCGCCTTTGTCCAGGTGAGACTCCCAAGGTCTTCATCAAGATTGGTCCCAATCTCGCGCGAAACACGAGTGGAAAGATTGATGATGAAGCTCCGATTGTTGGTGTAGTAGTTAGACGTGGTATCGTCCATAGCACTGGCGTAGAGAATCTCGTCGCCACTAGGTGACCATGCCATCAAAAAATCTGAGCTGGGGTGGTCAATCAGAAGACTTGAAGTGTCTTGTCCCAGGTCATAAATTGAAATGCCCGCTTTGAAAAAAGAATTGATCAGCGGATCAGGTTGATGGCTAAAAGCAATCTGTGTACCGTCAGGAGACCAATAGAAACCCTCTATGCTATAGGGTGCATGTTTGCAGCGATGTGGTTTTAAGCGCTCCTGATAGGAAGAATCATTCCTTTCGGCGGGCAGCGGCTGATGGCCCAATCGATCAAAATCCACCTCCATGATCCACAGTTCAGAAAGTGAAAATTCTTGATCCTCGACGGCAAATTCACCATATTTCTTACTGCGCTTCTTCTTGTCTTCGTTGTCATCGATTGACTGCGCGTACGCGATCCTGCTGCCATCCGGAGACCACTCATATCCGCCGATGCTCCTTTCCGAATGCGTAAGCTGCATGGCTTCGCCACCATTGGGTCGAATGAGATACAGCTGAGTCTTCTCAGCTCTTGCTGCACGAAAGGCGATCCACTTTCCGTCTGGCGACCACTTTGCATCAAAGCTATTGCCATCAGGGGTATTTGTCAAAGGGAATGGGCGATCGCCATTTTGAGAAATCCATATTTCACGATCGAATCGATTTTCCTCCCAGTCCGTGCTAGAACGACTAAAAAGCACGTGTTTCCCGTCAGGAGAAATACTAGGGCCATAGACCGACTGAAGGGATATTACCTCTTCAAAGGATGGGGCTTGCCCACATAGGGTGGAGGCAATTGCCATGATGGCAAAGAGCAAAGTCAGATTTGTTTTCATAGCTTTTCTTTTGGATCTTTTCGATCATGTACAAGGTAGCAAATGTCTTTCTAGTCGCTCTGCTTGGACTCCTGGTTGCGCGCTGCGGTGAATCTCCTTCAAAAGCTTCTGTCGCAACGGAACCAGCACGCAAGCCCGACGCCATTTCCTTGCTTGGCAAGCCGCTTTATTCCGCGGAACCAAGTGAGAAATTGCTCGCCCGATATGAGGAGCATCGCAAGGCTTACGAAGCAGATCCCTCTGCCGATAATCTCATCTGGTTGGGTCGATTTACTGCCTATCAAGGAAAATATGGGGAAGCCATGAAGGTGTATGCCAAGGGCATCAAGGAATTTCCCCAAGATCCTCGGTTCTATCGTCACCGCGGTCATCGGTACATCAGCATCCGGAAGTTGGATTTGGCCATCGCCGATTTTCTGGAAGCGGTGCGATTGATGCGAGGCATGCCCATCCAAGTAGAGCCCGATGGTATGCCAAATGCACGCAACATTCCGGTCAGTACTTTGCAGGGCAACGTATGGTATCATCTAGGCTTGTCCTACTTTTTAAAAGGTGACTACCAGAAAGCCAACCATGCCTATTTAAAATGCCTGGGCACGGCAGGTACACCGGACAACATCGTATCCGCTACTCACTGGTTATACATGATAAATCGGCGAATTGAACAAGAGGGCATGGCCAGTCAATACCTGGAAGCCGTCAATGCAGAGATGGATGTGATAGAAAATACAGCCTATCATAAACTCTGTCTGTTCTACAAAGGAGCGATCACCGAAGACGCGCTGACAGACAACGCAGACTCGGATGCTCCTGCTTCCGATGCGATACGATTCGGCCTGGCCAATTGGTACCTACTGGAAGGCAATCGTACCAGGGCCAAGGAGATTCTTGACGACATCCTGGCCGGTGATGCCTGGTCTAGTTTTGGATACATTGCAGCGGAAGCCGACATCAAAACATTCTTCTGACGATGCCATGGTCCTTCCTTATTGCATGGGCAGCCGTTATGTTAGGTACGCTTGGCTGTTCTTCCTCCCAACAGTCTACTCCTAGACAGATTGCGCTTGACCAATGTACCAATTGTGCTGTGGCAGTATCCCCTACCTCACAGGAAATGGCTTTCGATGCGCTGGGTCGCATCTGGATTCTTCCCGCTGAGGGAGGTAAGGCACGGGCCATCACTGACATATTCGGCAATGCCCGTCAACCCAGTTGGCATCCTGACGGAAGCAAACTGACCTTCCAGGCCTACTGGGAAGGAAACTGGCACATCTACACCCTTGATCGAGACGGACATAACCTCGAGCAGCTGACAGATGGTATCTACGACCACCGAGAACCACACTGGAGTCCAGATGGACGCACCATTGTGTTCTCATCGGATCGAGCAGGATCCTATGACCTTTGGATCTATGATATGGAAGGCGGGACGGTAAGCCCTCTTACGGACAAACCCCATAATACGTATGCTCCAGCCTGGTCTCCAAGCGGTGAAGAAGTTGTTTTCGTCAGTGACGATCCTAATGCTCCAGGCCTCTACCGCATGCACGTCGAGGAGCGTCAGATGCAATTGATTCATGATAGTCCTGATCCGCTCTTTGGACCTTCTTGGAGCCCAGATCAACGCTCCATACTTTTTAACCAGCTGACCGATAGTGCTAGCGTATTGATGGCACTGCATATTGAGGATAAGCAGGCAAAGCCGGTCAACAGTCTCGACGATGTCTTTCCATTTCGAGCCAATTGGATTGACGACTCTATAATCGCCTTTACCGGAAATGGTTTAATCCATCAGCAGGATCTGCAGCAGGAAACTGCCCATGCGATCTCGTTTCAGTATTCCGCTGATTTAGAGCGTCCACAGTACCCTTTTAAGTCCAGAAATCATGACCCTGAGGCGGACTTGCCGATCAAGGGTCTGGCCCAACCGGCGCTTTCCCCTGATGGTCAGAAAGTAGCCGTGGTCATGTTGGGGGACATCTGGACCATTGAGCTGGACGGCACCTGTACTCAGGTGACCCATGATCACCACATGGAGCTTTCGCCGATATGGTCGCCCGATGGCACCTCATTGGCTTATCTCGGCGACCGATCTGGTGCGTTTGCTCTGTACATCCAAGCGTTGGATGGTTCCGAGCCCAAAATGCTCCATCCGACCGTGGGATTGGTATCAGGCATTGCATGGTCGCCATCGGGAGACAAAATCGCACTTGCCAGCAATTTTGGTCCCCGGTTGGGCCGCATCAGTTGTTATGATCTTTCGTCCGAATCCATGTCCGCCATAAGCCCCATGCTCCAGAGCAGCATCGGCGCACCCAGCTGGACAGGGGATGGTCGGGCCGTGGCCGTGAGTACTTTGACGCCCTACTCCTCCCGCTTTCGCGAAGGCATCAATCGAGCATTGTTCTATTCCTTGGATGGATCGCTGGTGGATCGATTGCGGGGCATGGAGGACATGTCGCTGGGAGTCCGCGCCAAGGACGGACCGATGATTTCTCCTAATGGACAACATATCGCCACGATCTCTTCCGGTAGATTATGGCTGGCAACACTGGAAGGGACTACCGTCACAGCCCAACCCCGATTGCTCTACCAAGGCCTGGCGGACAGCCCCAGTTGGAACGGCGCCTCAGACGAAGTGCTCTTTATGGCCACGGATACACTCAAGAAAGTGCACCTTCCATCTGGTAAGATTACCCCCATTGTACCAAATAAGACGTGGCATAGACAGTCACCTGACGGACGTAAGATCGTGCATGCGGGAACACTGTTTACAGGACTGGACTCGCTGTTGCTGCATGATGTGGACATCGTAATCTCCGGCAATCGCATCACGGAGGTTCGTCCTCATCAGGCTTCGCAGGACGAAAATGTGGAATACATCGATGCTTCGAACCACTTTGTGATGCCCGGCCTGATCGATGGTCATTCCCATCAAGGGAGCTACGAAGGGAGGAACCTGGACCTGGCATGGCTGAGTTGGGGGGTGACCAGCACCAGGGATCCAGCCAGTGAACCATATGATGCGCTAAACCGCCGCGAAGCCCGAGAATCCGGTCATTCCATTGGTCCGCGCATCTTCTTTACCGGCAGTCCATTTGATGGCAATCGGATATACTATCCGGGAGCTTCCGCATTATCCTCAAAAGAACAAATCCTACTGGAATTAGAACGCGCAAGGAGGCTCGATTTTGACATGATCAAGACCTATGTCCGACTGTCCGATCCACTACAGAGAGACATCATTTCCGCCGCCCATGAGATGGGCATCCCGGTGTCTTCCCACGAACTATTCCCAGCCGTAGCCATGGGCATTGACGGCATCGAGCACGTATCCGGGACCAGTCGACGCGGGTATTCGGCCAAATTTTCCAGTCAAAATAGGGCATATAGAGACGTCACCTCTTTGATTGCAAAATCAGGCATCACCTTTACACCAACAACGGGCATCTATATCGCGTACAATTATCTATTGTCTCTGGACGACAGCCCTCTAAACGACCCCCGTGTGATTCGATTTGCCAATCCAGGAATGATCGGTGCTACGCGAGGAGCCTTGAGTGCCTATCGGGAACATCATGGGCGGTATAAGGAGCGATTCGAGAGCACCATGAAGATGGTGGGTGATGTACACCGAAAAGGTGGGCTGGTGACTGCTGGAACAGATGGGCCTATTATCCCCTATGGATTTGGACTGCATATGGAGCTGGAAAGTTACCATCATGCAGGCCTGAGCAATTATGAAGTCTTAAGGACTTGTACCGTGAATGCCGCAAAACTACTGCATGCTGATCACGAGCTGGGCTCCATTGAGTCGGGGAAACTTGCAGACATGCTTATCCTTGCGGATAATCCACTGGAAGACATAAGGAATACACGGTCCATGGTCAAGGTCATCGCAAATGGACGCGTGCATGCTCTGGACGACCTGCTCAAGGAGTAAGGTCTGACACAAATCACTCCAACATGTCTGTCTGACTTTTAGCGACGAATTCCCTATTTTCTCGATCACAAGATCAAAGCATACTTCGCATGAGTTTTAACATCAATCGCCGGGCATTTCTCAAAACCAGTTCTGCAGCCTTGGCCCTGTCAACACTAGGTGCCAATGGGCTGGACATCATCTATCCAGCAGAGGCCAGGCGTGTGGGTCTCATCGGCACAGGCTGGTATGGCAAGAGTGATCTGTTTCGTCTCATCCAAGTCGCACCAGTAGATGTCGTCGCGATATGCGATCCCGATCAACAT